>JAZSCL010000138.1:0-13283 GCA_045602905.1 Acutalibacteraceae bacterium | reverse complement strand
ATCAGCGTTTCTGCAGGCTCGGCTTGCTCAAAGGGTAAAAAAAGCCATGTTCTCTCGCAGATGGGTCTTGACCGCAGAAGGCTCGACAAAGTCGGAGGCCAAGCGGTCTTAGGAAGACAATTGATAGATTCAACTCCTTGGCTCACAGAACGACATGGCTACGATCCGACTTATCAGCGTTTCTGCAGGCTCGGCTTGCTCAAAGGGTAAAAAAAGCCATGTTCTCTCGCAGATGGGTCTTGACCGCAGAAGGCTCGACAGTCCGCTGCGAATCAGCTTTTCAAGATTCACAACCGTTCAGGAAATCGATGCTCTTATTCTCGGAATTACCGAGGCAAAAAAAATTATAAGAGCTGCAAAATAAATAACAATTCGGAGTGCAAAAATGGAAGAAATTATTCTTATAAAAAACGGAGAGCTTGCTCTCAAGGGTCTTAACAGAAGAACCTTTGAGGATATGCTCGTTAAAAATATGCGCCGCAGACTTGAAAGCATCGGCAAATTCAAATTTACGGTTGCACAGTCAACAATCGTTGCAGAGCCCGAGGATGACGGCATTGACCTTGACGAAGCCGTTGAAAGAATCGGCAAGATTTTCGGCATCGCAGGCTTTTCAAGAGCCGCTGCGGTTGAAAAGGATATGGAAACCATTCTCAGAAGCGCCGAAGAATACCTGGCTCCCCAGCTTCTGACCGTAAGAAGCTTCAAGGTTGAAGCAAAACGCTCGGACAAGAAATTTCCCCTTACCTCACCCGAAATCTGCAGGGAAACAGGCGGCTATCTGTTGCGCAAATTCCCTCACCTTGAGGTTGATGTTCATAACCCCGATATCATTGTTACGGTTGAGATCAGGGATTCAAACGCATATATCCACGGCAAACAGATTAAAGGCGCAGGCGGAATGCCCACGGGCTCCGCAGGCAGAGCGGCTCTGCTTATTTCGGGCGGAATCGACAGCCCCGTTGCAGGCTATATGATGGCAAAAAGAGGCCTTGAGCTCATGGCTGTTCATTTTGCATCGCCCCCCTATACAAGCGAAAGAGCCGAGCAGAAGGTTCATTCCCTGCTCAGGCAGGTTAGCAAATATTCAGGCAGAATCGCTCTTTTTGTTGTTCCCTTTACAGAAACGCAGGAGCTCATCAAGGATAACTGCCCCGAAGAAATTTTCACCGTTATCATGCGCCGCATGATGATGAGAGTTGCCCAGAAGATTGCCGCAAAGGAGCACGCAGGCGCACTCATCACGGGCGAAAGCGTCGGTCAGGTTGCAAGCCAGACGATGCAGGCTATTGCGTGCACGGACAACGTTTGCGAAATACCCGTTTTCAGACCTCTTATCGGTATGGATAAAGACGAGGTTGTTGCGATTTCAAGAAAAATCGAAACCTTCGATATTTCCATCCTTCCCTATGAGGATTGCTGCACGGTATTCACACCCAAGCATCCCAGAACAAGACCCACCATCGAATATGTTGAAGAATGCGAAAAAGCTCTCGAGGTGGACAGGCTTGTTAACGAAGCCGCTGAAAACGCAAGATTCGTTCTCATCAGCGGATATTAATATCAGTTCATATCAAACCGAAAGGAGTTGCTGTTATGGCAGTGTGCGAAATTTTATCCGTCGGCACAGAAATTCTGCTCGGCGATATTCTCAATACAAACTCAAGATATCTTTCCGTTGAGCTTGCCAAAATCGGCATCTCCGTTCTCCGCCACACAACGGTCGGCGATAACGCCCAAAGACTTGCCGCCGCTCTTGAAACAGCCCTCGGAAGAAGCGATATCGTTATCGCAACGGGCGGTCTCGGTCCGACGGCTGACGATATAACAAGAGATGTATGCTGCGAGGTTATGGGCTTTGAGCTTACCCTTGACGAAAGCATTGCGGCAGGAATACGAAGCTTTTTTGAGGCAAGAGGCTATGATATGCCCGAGAATAATCTCAGGCAGGCATATGTTCCCGTTGGCGGTGAGGTGTTTGAAAATAAAAACGGCACGGCACCCGGACTCGGATTGAAGAAAAACGGCAAATGCGTTGTTATTCTGCCCGGTCCGCCCTACGAGATGGCGCCGATGTATCACGAATACGTTGTGCCCTACCTCGCAGAATATTCTGACGGCGTGATTGTTTCGCACACAATCCGCACAATGGGTATCGGCGAGAGCGCAATGGCAGAAAAGGTTGCGGATTTACTTGAGGGCGAAAACCCCACGGTTGCTCCCTACGCCAAAAAAGGCGAGGCGCTTTTAAGGGTGACCGCAAAAGCGGAAACCGAGAAGCAGGCGCAGGCTTTGCTGAAGCCCGTTATTGAAGAAATCCGCAAAAGGCTGGGCGATGCTGTTTACGGCATTGACAGCGAAAACATTGAGCAAAGAGTTGTGGAGCTGCTCAAAAAGAATAAACTCAGGCTCGCAACCGCAGAAAGCTGCACGGCAGGCTATATCCCCAAAAGAATAACCGACATTGCAGGTGCAAGCAGTGTTTTTGAA
This sequence comes from Acutalibacteraceae bacterium, assembly GCA_045602905.1. Taxonomy (GTDB): domain Bacteria; phylum Bacillota; class Clostridia; order Oscillospirales; family Acutalibacteraceae; genus CAG-177. The sequence goes on along the minus strand of JAZSCL010000138.1, from coordinate 10,793 downwards.
TTCGGCGCAATAACCTATTCAAACGAAATGAAAGAAAAAGTTCTCGGAGTTAAAAAAGAAACTCTGATTGAATACGGTGCGGTCAGCGAATATACCGCAAGAGAAATGGCGGCGGGAATACGCCGTGTTTCCGGTGCGGATATCGGAATTTCCGTAACGGGAATTGCAGGTCCCGGAAGCGACGGCACAAACAAACCCGTGGGGCTTTGCTTCATTGCCCTCGATGCGGCGGATTTGCAGGTCTGCGAGAAAATCGAAACGGGTAAGAATGACAGGGAATACAACCGCTGGGTCACCGCTTCAAGAGCGCTGAATCTTGCGAGAATGTATATAGAGGAGAAAGCGAGGAAGTAATAATGAAAAAGGCTTTGGCTGCGGCTTGTGCCGTGCTCGGAATCGTAACAGTTGTTTTCGGTGCACTTGCGGTTTATAATTTCGTGTCCGTGCCCGAAACGGTCAAACTCGAAGAAAGTGCGGCTGATTTTGTTCTTTCGCAGGATGTTATCATCGATGCTCCCGCACAGTCCCTTGCAAAAATCATGTCCAAGGATATGAAAGAGCAGGCGGAATATCCCGAGGGAATCCGTGAGGAGTTAAAACAGCCCTATGCCGTCAATAATAACCTTGTCGGCTGGCTCACCATTCCCGGCACGGAGCTTGACACTGCAATCCTTCAGGGAAAAGACAACAGCTATTACCTCAAAAGAGATTTCTATGAAAGACTGACATACGAAACAATCAACACAAACTACGGCAATATCTATCTCGATTACCGCTGTCTTAAAGACGGAATTTCCAACAACATGGTTTTCCACGGCCACACAACGGGCAAATCCGACGGCATTCCGAAGCAGTCGTTCCGCTCGCTCTATGATTTCAGAGACCTCAACCATTTCAAGGAAAATCCCATAATAAAATACACAACCCTCACCGAGGAATACACCTATAAAATCTGTGCCGTTTTCCTTTCGTCAACCCAGAAAAAAGACGATAACGGCTATATGTTCAACTACATTTATCCCGATATGGGCCCGACCAGCATGGAAGGCTACATCGAGCAGGTGAATCAGAGAAAGCTCTATGAAACGGGTGTTTCCCTTGAGCCGACTGATAAGATTATCACCCTTTCAACCTGTATTTACGACTTCGGCAAGAGCATCGACACAAGGCTTGTTGTTGTGGGCAGACTTCTTCACGAAGGAGAAAGCGAAGCAATCGACCCTGCTCTTGTTAAAAATAATCCCGAATTCCGCAGACCTCAGGCATGGTACAACGCCAAGGGCAAAGCAAACCCCTATAAGGATTCTGCGAAGTGGGAACCCGGCGCAAACTGAAGCAAGCCCTTTGTGGATTTGCGAGTATTTTAATACAGAAGTGACGAAAACAATCCGTCAAAACACGAATCGGATTATGTTCGCCACACTGACGCGGAGGATTTAAAAAATGTCAGACAACAAATTTTTCAACCAGAACAAAAAATCTCCCGACGGTCTGAATTCCATTGCCGACGACGAGGCAATAACCGAAATCGACCTTGGTGATTTTCTTGAGGAAAACTCAAAGTCATCGCCTCTTTTCGAGGGCTTCCATGAGGATATCGAAAACACCGAAAAAAGCCTTGCAAACGATATTCAGAATCTCTATGACAACATCATGAGCAGCGGACCCGAAACCATCGTGCCAAAACCCATGTCCGTGCTCACCGAAAAGGAAAAACCCAAGAGTGCTCTCGAGGAGCTCTGGATGAATCCCGAAGATTATTTTGATGCGGATATTCCCGTTTTTTCTCTCGATAACGAGGAAGCCGAAGAAGAAAGCGAAGAAATCTCCGAAGAAGCCTTCTTCAACCCCGAAGCTCAGGCTGCAGCTCCCGCACCCGACGAGGATTTTGAGAAAAACAGCATTTTCAGCATGATTGATTCTCTCAAAACCGAAAGCGATGCGGAAACAGGATTCAGCAGTATTCTTTCCGAAATCGAATCTAACGAGGGCATCGCAACAACAATTGACGGCAATCTTGCCGATGCACAGCGTCTTGTTTCATCGGATTATGTTCCCGAGGAAGAAGATTATGAGGAAGTTTCCTTCGGCGAAGAGGAATTCGACTGGAATGACGAGGATTTTGAAGCATCTCCCGTTGAGGAAGAGGAAATCCCCGCAGCTGAAGAAACTGCCGATGAAATCTCTGCGGAAACAGCAGATATGTCGGCTTCGGCTGAATTCTCGGTTGACGATATCGTTAAGCAGTATGCAACGGCTAAACCCGAAGCTCCCGTTGTTGCTCCCGTTATACCCTCTGCAGAATCGTCGTTTGACGCCGACAATATAAACACCGATTCAGAGGAATTTGACCGTGAGCTTGCATATCTTCTCGGCGATGAAGAAGCTCCCGCAGAAGAAGCTCCCGTACAGTCGGGCTTTGTTGTGAATCTTCCCGAAGAAGAAAGCGCTCCCGTATTCACAGGCAAACTCTATGAGTCCGCACCCATGAGCAGTCAGCCTGTTGACGAAATGCTTGAGCTCGTTGCGGAAGACGACAAAAAGAAGAAAAAGAAAGATAAAAAAGATAAGAAAAGCAAGAAATCCGAGGCTGCTCCCGCAGAGGATAACGGCAAAAAGAAGGGCGGCGCAGGCGAGGTTGTAAGAAAAATCGTTCTGTCAATCTCCGTTATCGTTATTCTCGTAAGCTGCGGAATCCTTGCAAACACATATATCATCGAGCCTATGAGATTCAAGAAGGGCTCGGAAGACCTTGTTGCCCAGATGCAGGCAGATTTCGTTGAAAAGGGCGATTCCACCGAAATTGAAGAAGAAGTAAAGCAGCAGGCTCCCCAGATTGAATTTCCCGAAGGTATGCTTGCAAAATATGCTCAGCTCTATGCCGCAAACGATGACCTCAGAGGCTGGATTTCAATTCCCGGTCTGGGAATCAACCTTCCCGTTGTGCAGGGCACAAACAACAAATATTATCTCAAGAAGGATGTCTACGGCAAATACACAACCTACGGCGTACCCTTCTTTGATTACAGAATGACGGATTTTGTGAATCTCCATAAAAACAATGTTATCTACGGTCACAATATGCGTTATGACGACCTGATTTTCGGTATGCTTGAAAACTACCGCTTCATTGAGGCAGGTTTCCAGAAAGCTCCCGTTATCGAATGCAACACTATCTACGGCGATTACACATGGTTTGTTTATGCCGTATTTATCTCAAACTCCAAGCCTGAGGATGACAACGGCTATGTTTTCCCCTATAACTACATTGATGTAGGCGAAGGAAAATTCCAACAGTATATTAATGAAATTAATAAGAGAACGCTCTATCATACGGGCGTTGACCTTCTTCCCACCGATAAGATTCTTACTCTTTCAACCTGCTGTTATGACTTTGAGGATGCAAGACTTGTTGTTGTTGCAAGACTCAGAAGAGACGGCGAAAGCATTGCTGTTGACACTTCAAAAGCATATCCCAATGATAACATCAAGTATCCCCAGAAGTGGTATGATGTAAATAACAAGACCAATAACTTTGCATCAGACCCCAGATGGTAATGTATTCCTGACGGAATGTGATATACAACGTCGTTGTGTGATATATTGCGTCGCAATGTGATATTTTCGGCAATGCCGAAAGTGATATTCGCCTGCGGCGAGTTAATGGCGGGTTTCACCCGTACCCATTTTATCCGCAACCGCCACTACAACCTCATCCCCGTCACTCCTACAACCATCACCCGTCCCAACCGCTTTTCACGATTTAAAGCGATGAAGTGGTGTGCGGGGTAGTATGCACGGCAGTTGCGCGTAAGAATACAAGGCAAAGACTTGTTTCAGCTTTTGCGGAGCAATATAAAATTGCGTCGCAGACCATTAACTTTGCACTTAAAATTTTTATCAGACGGAAAAAACAAGGAACGGTGATTAATATGAGAAAGGTATGTATCTGCACCCTGAATGCCGAAATGGCTCAGGGGTCGGCAAATTATCTTAAACAAAAGCTTTCGGCTTATACGGAAATTGCTGAAACACTGAATTTCAGCGATGCCGCATCCTTTGCCGAGGGTGTAATCCGCTGTGCCGCCGAGGGCTGCACGGTTATCTCTGCTGCTCCCGTTTCTGTTTTCCTTAAAGCAAAGCTCCGTTTGATTAAATCCGTTTCCACAAAAATCGTCAGAAACAGCTCCATTCTCACCGCAATGGGTGCAAACGCACCCGCAGACCCAAGAGAAAAGGATTTGCAGGCAGCTCTTCCCGAAAATTCAACCGTTATTCTTTCTCCCGACGGCGTTTTCTCGGGATTCATAGCCGGAAACAGAGAAAATCCTCTTGTTTTCCTTCCGCTTGACGAAAATCTGCTCCGATTCATGTTCGTAAACGGTCTCGGAACAGCATTCGCAAAGCTCTTCGCCAAGGCTCAGTCTGAGCCTGCACCGCAGTTTATACCTCCGCAGAAAGCTCAGCCGACACCTCAGCCTGCACCAAAAAAATCAGGTGTAAGCAAGCTCAGAGCACATATTGAAAAGGTGATTTCAAGCGGAAAAACCGTTGCAATCTCTCCCGTGGGATGTGCAAAACCGCTTATCTCCGCAATTTCAACTGTTGAGGGCTGCGAAAAAGCTTTTGTTGCTGACTCCGCACTGCGTGACAGACTTCAGAACGAATCCATGGAAGACTATGTTGCTCAGTGCGCAAAGATTTCCAAGGAAAATTCGGGTGCCGACCTCGGCATCGGCATATCCAATATATATAATGAAAAGAACGGCGAGGGAGATTTCGTTATGGTCTGCGTTGCCGATTCCCAAAGAGCCAAGGCAGCGAAGGTTTACGCAAACCCGGGCGAAGATAAAAAGCATCTCATTGTTGCGGCGGTAATCAAGCTCTGCGAAATGCTTGATGAGCTTTCGGTTACGGGTCTTGTTAACCCCAATCCGCCCGCAAGTCAGCCGAAAAAATGGAACAAAAACTCAAAACTTCCCATGATTATTGCCGCTGCCGTGCTTGCGGTTGCAATTATCGTCTGCGTGATATTTGCGTTTGTTCTCGGCGATAAGGACGAAGACACAACCTCAGTTAACTATCAGGGCGGAAACATCGGCAGCTTTCAGGATTACGAGGCTCAGCCCGAAGAATATCCCGACTATGAGGATGTTTATGTAAACCACGGCGGAAGTCCTCTTGACCCCTTTGAAAGCGGGATGAATGAGGCTGTTCAGATAACCGAGCCTGCAACCAACGGTTTCGGCGGCTACACAACAACAAGCAGCACTCTGTTCACCACATTTTCAACCACCGTTCAGAGGATAACCACCACAACCTCAAAGGCGGTTTCCACCCTTGCAACAACGGTTTCAAGAATAACAACCACCATAAAATCAACCGTAACAACCACCGCAGCACCAACCACCTCAACCACCGCAAAACCCACTACTACCACAACCACAACCGCAAAACCCGTATCAACAAAGAAGCCTGCTCAGGTTTCGCAGGGTGTAACCGGTTCAACCGCAACAGATGATGCAACATTCAAAAACGGTTCATCTGGCACTTTTGTTTTCAGAGTTTACGGCTACGGTCACGGCGTGGGAATGAGCCAGGACGGTGCAATAAAGATGGCGAAAAACGGCAATACATATGACCAGATTCTGACCAATTATTTCATCGGCACAACCATCAAAACCGACAGCTCCGCTCCCGCAACGGTAAAATACGGCAACGATGAAATTCCCCTTGTTGAGTATCTTTGCCGCACAACCAAGCCTGAAATCGGTCCGAGCGCACCGAAGGAAGCACTCAAAGCACAGATTGTTTGTGCCTATACATATGCAAAATGGTATGATTTCGAGGTTTCAAAGTCCCGCCACGCCTATGATAAAGAATACGCTTATCAGGGCACCGCAATCCACGAAGCCTGCCTTGAAGTGCTCGGTATTTCATCGGATACCCAGCCTGCAAATGCTCCCTATGTTGATTATAACGGCAAGGCGGCATTCACCTGCTACTTCGCAAGCGCCGCAGGAAAAACCGCATCCGCATCCAGCGTATGGGGCGGCAGCGAAGACCAGTATCCCTACCTCAAGGGCGGTGCAAAGAGCCCCGAAACCGTTGATACATCTACTGTTGAGATAAGCGCTGAGGAAATGAAGGAGCTTATCATGGATTATGGCAAGGATAACGGTCACGACATTGTTCTTGACAGCAATCCCGCAAACTGGCTCAGAATAGCCAAGCATGACAGCGCATATAACTCAAACATCGGTTATGTTACCACGATGAAAGTCGGCAACTTTGAAGTTAACGGCAACACCTTCAGATGTTACGTTGCGGACTATAAGCTCCGCTCGCATTGCTTTACTGTTGAGTATGTGCCCGCAAAGTCTGAGCCTGCCACCACAACAACCAAGGCGGAAACCACAACCACAACCTCAACCGCTTCATCAACAACTTCAACAACGGCGGAATCAACCTCACAAACCTCCGCCGCATAATTCAATATAAAAAGAATTGGCTTGAACAGGAAACTGTCCAAGCCATTTTTTATAACTGTTGCTTATTTTATGGGCTGCCTCTTTTGCGCTTAATAAGTTATCCCCACTGGAACGGTCTTTGTATGAAGTCAACATCTTCCTTTTCGGGAATTATTGCGAATGACGAAACTCTGTCCATTCCGTGAGCCTCAAATTCATCGTAAAGCTCCTCAATTGCCTGCATTCTGAACGGATTGAGGAAAATATATTCGCCCATAAAGAGATTTGCCTTGTAGTATTCCCAGCTCAGATAATCAACCTCAATGTTGAACATCTGCTCCTCGGTAACATCGGCATTGAGCGCTCTCTGCCAGAGATAATCGCTCTTGAAAACCGCATAGGGCGAGCAGAAGCCTGCCTGATAATGCCAGTCAAAGTCAAAGGCATGAGCCGTTGCCTTGGTCATAGCGGTCTGCAAATCGATATATTCTCTGATATAGGGGGCAGCTTCCTCGCCATAGAAAGCATTGATGAATTCCGTCATGTGATACTCAACGTCGCAGTCAACATCCCACTGGAGCTTGCGGAGAAGATAGTTTCTCAAATCGTTGAACGCCGCATAGTGACCGTCGCCGCAGTTATAGATATAACCCGTTATTCCGATATCGTGCATATATTTCATCGTGGACTGCATGGTTTCGAAATTCGAGAAAAACTGTGCAGTGTTGAGGAAATTTATCGTGTAATCGTAGATATAGGTTGTTTCGGCAACCTTGACCCAGTTTGCAAAATTCTGAGCAATCAAAGGCTCATTTTCGCCAAACTGCATTTCAAAGGTTTCATTTTCGATGCCGTCCATTGCACCGCATTCAGTCAGCGGATGGCTTCTGCAGGCCTTATGAAGTCCGCAGAGCACGGGCGCAACGTTTTTGTTGCACTTAAGGCTGAGGTCTTTGGGCGGTTGGTCGGTTTCGTTGTAGGCATAGAAGGTGAACATGAAATCGGGGAATTCATCATCGAGAGCATCGGCAAATTTGTTTGTGAAAATAAGGGTCGGCGCACAAACCGAGCCGTATTTCTCATAAAGAGCCGTGCAGGTTTCGCAACGGCAGTAATTCATGTTATCCTTCTGACCGATATGGATATAATTTGCGTCCTTTTCGCATTCAAGAATAGCTTTTCTGCCGTTTTCAACAGCAATTTCAAGCACCTCGGGATGGGAAAGACAAACGTGGTCTGTTGAGCGTTTGCCGTCAGGCTGAAGAGCGAAATATTCGGGATGAGCTTCAAAAAGACTGTCGGGAACGAGTCTGTCGAGGGTTACATCCCACAAAACATAGGTCAGCGCACCGCCGTATTTTTTTGCATCATAATGGAATGAAACATTCATCTTTGTTCTTGCACGGTAGGCATCGGTTGCGCCTGACGGACTGTTTCTGCGAACGGAAAATGACGGCTGAACCGTTCTGTTGAGCTTCGCATCGATAATCATATCCTTGCTCTCGGGCACAACCTCAAGCTCGGGAGTGAACCATCGCACGCCGAAATATTCTTCAAGCAGGGTATAAACGCCGTAGAGAGTTCCCCGGCTGTCACCGCCCGCAATGAGAAGATATGTTCCGTCGGAATAAAGCAGAAAACCGTCTGCACCGATTGCCTTGCGGTCAACTGATGTGATTTTCTTTTCAAGCTTGGTTTCGCCGATAACAACGGCTTTCTGTCCGTTATCGAGTTCGGATTCGGTGATATATTCAAGCTCGGCACCGCTGATCTTCTTTATGTAGGTCTGCAATTCCTCAACGGCGGTAAGGATGCATTCATCGGCATCATCCGCTGTTACGATAACGAAATCGGATTTGCCGTTTTCAACTATCGCCATGGGAGTTGTTACTGCGGGAGCAACATATTCCCCTCCGCCGTAGTCAATCTCCGTGTTAAGAGGGATAAGACCGACTGCAAATAAGATAACCTGAAAAAGAGAGATAACTGCTTTTATAGTTGCCATGTTTATTCCTCCGTTTAATCAATTCGGAATTCGGAATGCGCAATGCGTAATTAATGACGGGTTTCACCCGTACCCATTTTATATGAATCAGTTTTTTCGAATCAATATATAATCGGAGCGGAGCGACCCTTCATTGCGAATTGCGAATTTTGAATTGCGAATTTATTAATATGTATGCTCGCATATTTCCCTGATTTTGCGCTGAAGAGCAAGGAAATCTTCAAGAGCATCCGGTTTCTGGTTGGGGTTTCTCAGAAGTGCGGCAGGGTGGAATGTTCCCATAAAGAGGATTCCGCCCTTTTCGATGAACTGACCGTGCTGCTGAGTTACCTTGAAATCCTTGGAAATGAGCCTCTGCGCCGATATTCTGCCGAGACAGACTATGATTTTCGGTCTGATGAGCCTTGTCTGCTCACGAAGCCATTCTATACAGCAATCCTGCTCTTCGGGGAGAGGGTCGCGGTTTTTCGGGGGTCGGCACTTGACCATGTTTGCAATATAGATGTTCTTTCTGCGGTCAAGGTCGATTGCCTCAAGATACTTATCAAGGAGCTTTCCTCCTCTGCCAACAAACGGCTCGCCCTGCAAATCCTCGTTTTCGCCGGGTCCTTCGCCGATAAACATTACCTCGGCGTTTTCGTTGCCCACGCCGAAAACAAGATTTGTTCTTGTTTCGCCGAGAGCGCATTTTTTGCAGTTCATGCACTCGGATTTGAGCTGTTCCCAGTTCTCATACACGGTTTTCACCTTCTCTTCTGAAAATTTCTTCGGATTTTTCGGCATCGGCTTTTATCTGAGCCGAAAGCTCCTCCATTGAATTGAATTTTATTTCGTCACGCAGATAATCAAGCAGTCTGACCTCGATTTCCTGACCGTAAAGGTTGCCGCTGAAGCCTAAAATACAGGTTTCGCTTCGGAAATCCTCGTTTTCGAACGACGGTCTCAGCCCGATATTCGTTACCGACGGATAAAGCATACCGTCAACAAGGGTTGCCGATGCATAAACGCCCTTACGGGGGATAACGAAGCCGTCTTCAAAGCGTTGGTTTATGGTGGGAGCTCCGATGAGTCTGCCACGGTGCTGACCGTCAACAACGGTTAGCTTATAGCGGAATTCCCTGCCGAGCATGGCATTTGCAAGAGGAATATCGCCGTTTTCAACCGCCTGCCTTATTCTCGTTGAGCTGACGGGTTTTCCGTTAAAATCAACGGGAGAAGTTATCATAAGCTCCACGCCATATTCGCTGCAGAGAGCCTTCAACTCTTCAATACCGCCCTCATTATTCCTGCCGAAACGGTAATTCCAGCCGCAGCAGACACCCCCTGCATTGAGCTTTTCAATGAGAATTTTCTCAAAAAACTCACGGCACGACATATCACGAACTTCTCTGAACGATACGATTCTTTTGCCTGCACCCGTCTGAGCAATCAGCTCGTCACGCAGATTCGGCTGGAGTATCATATCGGGAGCTTTGCCCGAAACGGTGAGCATCGGATGCTTGTCAAAAAGAAGCACCAAAGGCAGAAGCCCGTGCTTTTTCTGCATTTCGAAAGCACAGGCAATAACCGCAATATGTCCTTTGTGGAGACCGTCAAAGCTGCCGAGGGTAACGGCGGTTTTAATTTCTGTCATATTATTTCTTCTTAAACTGTTGTTTCATACGGAGTTCTTTTGAAAGAATTCTCTTGCGGAGACGGAGCGATATGGGTGTAACTTCAAGAAGCTCGTCATCCTTGATGAATTCCATGCACTGCTCAAGACTGAGCACGCTGTGGGGCACAAGTCGGAGAGCATCGTCTGAACCCGATGCACGGGTGTTGGTCAGATGCTTCTGCTTGCAGACATTACATACTATATCTTCATTCTTTGCACATTCGCCCACAATCATACCTTCGTAAACATCAACGCCTGCAGGAATAAAGAGTCTGCCTCTGTCCTGAGTGTTGAAAAGACCGTAAGCGGTACTGACACCTGTTTCGTGAACAACAATCGAGCCTCTTTCACGGGTCTGGATATCGCCCTTATAAGGTGCATAGCCGTCAAAGAGCTGATTCATGATGCCGTTGCCGTTGGTGTCTGTGAGGAATTCGGCACGGTAGCCGATAAGTCCTCTTGACGGGATTTTGAATTCAAGATGGGTTGAACCGCCTTCACGGGCACCCATATTTTCAAGCTCGCCCTTGCGTGAGCCGAGTTTTTCGATAACTGCGCCCACATACTGCTCGGGAACTTCAACAATAAGCAATTCCATGGGCTCCATGAGCTGACCGTCGATTTCCTTGAAGATAACCTTGGGTCTTGAAACCTGGAATTCATA
>JAZSCL010000137.1:0-35454 GCA_045602905.1 Acutalibacteraceae bacterium | reverse complement strand
TCATGGGACGAATATTTCATGGGAATCGCAATCCTTTCGTCACGCAGAAGCAAGGACCCCTCAACTCAGGTCGGTGCCTGCATCGTAAACAATAACAACAAGATTATGTCCGTCGGCTACAACGGCTTCCCCAGAGGCTGCAACGACGACGAATTCCCCTGGGACAGAACAGGTGATGAATACGAAACAAAATATCCCTACGTCTGCCATGCGGAGCTTAACGCAATTCTCAACAACGGCGGCGGAAACCTTGAGGGATGCAAGATTTATGTTGCGCTTTTCCCCTGCAACGAATGCGCAAAGGCGATTATCCAGAGCGGAATAAAGGAAGTTTTCTATCTTTCCGATAAATACGCAGATTCCGTGGGCGTTCGTGCGTCAAAAAGAATGTTTGACAGCGCAGGAGTAAAATATACTCAGCTCAAGCCTGCAAAGGATGAGCTTGTTATCGATTTCAGAGAAGAAAATATTTAACAGCAAATTAACACAGAGGTGATACCAATGGGTCTTTTAAAGAAAATTTTCGGCGACTATTCTCAGAAAGAAATTAAGAGAATCCGCCCGCTTTGTAACAAGGTTCTTGACCTTGAGGAGGAGTATTCCAAGCTGACAGACGAACAGCTTCAGGCTAAAACTCCCGAGTTCAAGGAGCGTCTTGCAAACGGCGAAACACTTGACGATATTCTCCCCGAGGCATTTGCCGCCTGCCGTGAGGCATCGTGGCGAGTAATCGGTCTCAAGCATTTCCCCGTTCAGATTATCGGCGGTATTATTCTGCATCAGGGCAGAATTGCCGAAATGAGAACAGGCGAAGGTAAAACTCTTGTTGCAACCCTTCCCGCTTATCTTAATGCTCTTTCGGGCGACGGTGTTCACATTGTTACCGTTAACGATTATCTTGCACGCCGTGACAGCGAGTGGATGGGTAAGGTTTACCGTTTCATGGGTCTTACCGTCGGTCTTATTATCCACGAAAAAGAAAATGCAGAAAGAAAAGAAGCCTATGCTGCCGACATCACATACGGCACAAACAACGAAATGGGCTTTGACTATCTGCGTGACAATATGGTTGTATATAAGGAGCATAAAGTGCAGAGGGGTCATAACTTTGCGGTTGTTGACGAAGTTGACTCAATCCTTATCGACGAAGCAAGAACTCCCCTTATCATTTCGGGCAGAGGCGAAAAATCCACCGACCTTTATAAAATGGCGGACAGATTTGCCGCATCTCTTAAGTGCGTAAGAATCAAGGAAGTTAATTCCAAAGAAAATATTGAAGACCTTGTTGATGATTCCTGTGACTACGTTGTTGACGAAAAGGCAAAAACCGCAACCCTCACAAAGAGCGGTGTTGCCAAGGCAGAGGCATTCTTCAACCTCGAAAACCTCATGGTTGCCGAGAACATGACTATCCAGCACCATATCAATCAAACAGTCAAGGCTCACGGCGTTATGAAGCGTGATGTTGACTATGTTGTCAAGGATAACCAGGTGCTTATCGTTGACGAATTCACGGGCCGTATCATGATGGGCAGACGCTATAACGAGGGTCTGCATCAGGCGATTGAAGCAAAGGAAAATGTTAATGTTGAGCACGAAAGCAAAACCCTTGCAACAATCACATTCCAGAATTATTTCCGTCTTTATAAAAAGCTTTCGGGCATGACGGGTACGGCAATGACTGAGGAAACCGAATTCAATCAGATTTATAATCTTGACGTTATCGAAATTCCCACCAACAAGCCGATGATAAGGCAGGATATGGCGGATGTTGTTTATAAGAACGAAAAAGCCAAGTATCTTGCAGTTATTCAGGCCATCGAGGAGTGCCACGCAAAGGGTCAGCCCGTGCTTGTAGGTACCGTTTCCATTGAAAAATCCGAGCTTCTCAGCGCACTTCTTAAGCGCAAGGGTATCAAGCACGAAGTCCTCAACGCAAAGCACCACGAAAAGGAAGCTGAAATCGTTGCTCAGGCAGGCAAAGAGAATGCCGTAACAATCGCAACAAACATGGCGGGCCGCGGTACGGACATCAAGCTTGGCGGTAACGCCGAATATCTTGCAAAATCCGAGCTTCGCAGAAAGGGTTACTCAGAGGAGCTTATTGCCGAGGCAACGGGATTTGCGGAAACCGATAACGAAGAAATTCTTAACGCAAGAGCCGAATATTCAGCTCTCGAAAAGAAATATGACGCCGAAATTGCACCCGAGGCAGAAAGAGTGCGTGCGGCGGGCGGTCTGTTTATCATCGGTACGGAGCGTCACGAATCAAGACGAATCGACAATCAGCTCAGAGGCCGTGCGGGCCGTCAGGGCGACCCCGCCGCAAGCCGTTTCTTCCTTTCGCTGGATGATGACCTTATGCGTCTTTTCGGCGGTGAAAGAATAACAACAATCATGAACACCCTCAAAACTCCCGAGGATATGCCCATCGAAGCAAAGATGATAACCAACACCATCGAGAGTGCACAGAAGAAGATTGAAGGCAGAAACTTTGCAATCAGAAAGAGCGTTCTTCAGTATGACGATGTTATGAACCGTCAGAGAGAGCTTATCTACAGACAGCGTAATCAGGTGCTTGACGGCGAGGAGCTCAAACCCGTCATCACAAGAATGATTGAAAACACCGTTAACGAGGCGGTTGATTTCTTCTGCTCCGACAGTCTTCCCAAGGCAGACTGGAATGTTGACGGTCTGCGTGATAAATTCAGAGGCTGGCTCACAACCGATGAAGACTTCAGAGACGGCTTCGACAAAGAGGATGCACGCGAGCTTCTTCTTGACAGAGCAACAAAGAGCTATGAACAGCGTGAAGAGCTTTTCGGTCTTGACGATAACGGCGTACCCGTTATGCGTGAGCTTGAAAAGATGATTCTTCTTCGTAATGTTGACAGACAGTGGATGGACCACATCGATGCAATGGACCAGCTCCGCAGAGGTATCGGACTGCGTGCCTATGGTCAGACCGACCCCGTTGTTGCTTACAGAAACATCGGTTCGGATATGTTTGACGGCATGAACGAGGCAATCCGTGAGGATACGGCAAGACAGATGCTCACCGTTATGATTAAGAGCCAGGAAGAAACAAAGCGTGAGCAGACTGCTAAAATAACCGCAACAAGCGGCTCATCCGACGGCACGGAGAAAAAACAGCCCGTCAAGAAAAAAGAGAAGGTTAAACCCAATGAACCCTGTCCCTGCGGAAGCGGAAAGAAATATAAGAACTGTTGCGGTGATGTAAGAAAACAACAGTAAAATCAAACAGACTGCGAACTTTCGGTTCGCAGGCATTTATATTTTTATCGGAAGTTTTCAAAAAAACGTTGACAAAACGCAGATAATATGATATTGTATATACGTAGTTAGTCAAGACTAACTCAAATACATAATCTTCTTTCTCCTGAAGAGTATATTTTCATAACATTTTTTCACAAAAATGCCGCCTCGTAAGAGACGGCGTTTTTGTTTATTCTGATTTTTCGCTGACCGCTTTAAGCACTTCCTGCTTGAAGTCGCCGAAAATCTTGTATTTCCTTGTGAAAATAATCAGCGATGCGATAATCATAACGGGCGGCACGATAAACATAAGGAATGAAATTGCGCTCTGTGCCTGAGGCGTCTGCACAAGTGCCTCGCCGTCATAACCCGTAACGGTGAATGTTGCATACATGATAATCGCCTGCACGGTGTAAGCCATTTTCTGAAGAAAGCCCTTCATCGAGAATGTGAGGCTCTGGTTGCGTGTTCCCGTCTTGAATTCGCCGTAGTCAACGCAGTCTGCGAGCATAACCGTCTGATTAACAAACATACTGCCCGTGCCGAGAGATGTGAGGATATAGAATATTCCCAGTGCGGTAACATTGCCCGTGAAAACATATCCCATAACCGCCATGCCGATGTATCCGACAGCCGCCATGCTGAGAGAAAGCTTGTAAATCTGACGGTTGTTCATGAATTTTGAGAATACGGGTACAACAAGAATGGAAAGCACCGAGCCGACTGTTCCCATAAGATTGAATTTTGATTGCAGAGTGAGGTCGCCGAGCACGGATGTGAAATAATAACTGCTGATGCCCGAAGTCATGTAGAAGCCTGCATTTGAAATCATTGCAAAGAGCATGAAAATAAGGAGCTGGTCGTTGCTCTTTATAACATTGATTGCCGCTTTGAAGGAGAACTTTTCCTTATTGACAACAATTCTTCTTTCCTTGGTTGAAAGCACGCTGATAAGAGCGAAAAGGACAAGACCTGCCGCCATAATCAGCGACCATTTTCCGAAGCCTTTGCTGAGTGTATCGGATGTCATTGCGTCAAGCTTACTGCCTGCAACGCCGCCGAAGAATGCAACCGCCATAGGGGTGAAAATCGAGATGATTCCCTGACCGAGACCCGAAAAGGCTCTTGCGATGGTGGAAACAAGATTTCTGTCTTTTTCTTCGCTTGCGAAAGAGGGCACCATTGACCAGAAGGGGATGTCAGCAAGGGTGTTTGTCATGCCCCAGAATACATAAAGCACAGCGGCATAAATGTAAAGACCTGCCGAGCCGAGAGAAAATCCGGGATTATTGAAAAGAAGGCTGAGCACAACCGCATTGAGGAGAGCACCCGCTAAAATCCACGGACGGTATTTGCCCATTTTGGTGTGGGTTTTATCAACAATCATGCCCATCATGGGGTCGTTGATGCCGTCCCAGATTCTTGCAATGGGGGTGATGATAAGCAGGAATGCGGGGCTGATGCCCAGTGCATTTGTAAGATAAATCGACAGATAGGAATAGAAAAGACCGTAGCTCAGGTCAAGACCCACGGCGCCGACGCCGTAGCCGAGCTTTTCTCTGAGTGAAACCTTGTTCATTGCGTCACTTCCTTTTATTTTTTCGGCGGGAGCAAGCCCCCGCCCTACACGATATTAATAAAGCGGGTGTAGGGGTCGATGCCCACATCGACCCTATGATATCATAAAAATAAAGATAAGGCAACGGTAAAAACAAAAAATCCGCCCCGAAACGAGGCGGACAATTTTTATTGATTAGTCTTCGCAATCGTCGCAGTCGCAATCGCACTCAACCTCAAATTCGAGGAGCTCGTTGCACTGGGGGCAGTTGATGCTGCCTTCTTCAAGAATATCTCTGTCAACGCAGATAACCTCGCCGCAGCTGGGGCATTCAACGTCATAATATTCTTCTTCGTCGTCTTCGCAGTCGCAATCGTCACAGCAGCAATCGTCAAGCTCTTCGTAAACGAAGTTTTCAAGCTCGTCGAGGTCTTCGTCAACAGCGTCAAGCTGCTCTGAGAAGATATCCATTGCATCTTCAAGATCGGTTACGGACATTGCAAGCTCATCAAGAATGTCGAGCATTGCGTTGATAATCTTTGTTTCGGGCTTGTTTTCGTCAAGTGCAAGACCTTCTGCAAGACCCTTAAGATATGCAACCTTTTTTTCAATCATTTCTTTGTCCTCCATAAAAATGTTTATTGATTATGCGCGGCTGAGATATTCGCCTGTGCGTGTATCAACAACAATCATTTCGCCCTCGTCGATGAAGAGGGGAACCTTAACCTCAGCACCTGTTTCAAGAGTTGCGGGCTTGGTTGCGTTGGTAGCAGTGTTGCCTGCGAAGCCGGGGTCAGTCTTTGTTACCTGAAGAGTAACTGAGTTGGG
This sequence comes from Acutalibacteraceae bacterium, assembly GCA_045602905.1. Lineage (GTDB taxonomy): Bacteria > Bacillota > Clostridia > Oscillospirales > Acutalibacteraceae > CAG-177. The sequence goes on along the minus strand of JAZSCL010000137.1, from coordinate 29,792 downwards.
GGGTTCAACGCCGAATACGCTGCCCTTGTATGAAAGAACACGGCAGGTTTCGTTTTCCTTAACAAACTTGAAGTTTTCGGGAAGTGTGTCAGCGCCGATGGGAACCATATCATAGGTTTCGGGATCCATGAAGTAGTAAAGACCGCCGTCTTCATATGAATATTCCATTTCCTTGCGCTCGATGTAAGCGGTGGGGAACTTATCGGTGGGGTTGAATGTGCGTTCAACAACAGCACCGCCGATAACGTTTCTGATTTTAGTTCTTACGAAAGCAGCGCCTTTACCGGGTTTAACATGCTGGAATTCAATAATCTGATAAACCTGACCTTCCATTTCAAAGGTTACGCCGTTTCTGAAATCGCCTGCAGATACCATAATTTTATTTCTCCTTATATTGTTTATATGTTATCACAGATATTTTATACTATTCACCGTGATTTTTCAAGTCTTTTTTAATTAAATATAGGCTCTGATTAAAGAATTATGAGATTTTTCGGTGAATTTGTGAGGTTTTCGCAGCCGTTTTCGGTTATGAAAGCCATATCTTCGATTCTAACACCGAATTCAGAGGGCAGATAGATACCCGGTTCAACGGTTACAACATCGCCGATTTCAAGAATCTGTTTGCTTTTAAGTGAGAGACGCGGCTGCTCATGGATTTCGATTCCCACTCCGTGACCCGTGCCGTGACCGAAAAATTCGCCGTAGCCTGCGGATTTGATAACGTTTCTTGCGGCGGCATCGGCATCAAATCCCGAAACACCCGCTTTGAGGCTTTCAAGGCTTTTTTTCTGGGCGGTGAGCACGGTTTCATAAACCTCTGACTGCTTATCGGAAACAAAACCGACTGCAACGGTGCGTGTCATATCACTGTGATATCCGTCAACAACAGCGCCGTAATCCATGGTTATGAATTCGCCCTTTTCAATTTTTTTATCGGAGGGCACGCCGTGGGGGAGCGATGAATTTCTGCCGCTGACGGCAATGGTTTCAAACGAGATTGCCTCCGCACCTTTTTTGAGCATGAAAAAGTCGAGAGTGAGGGCGATTTCACGCTCTGTTATGCCTTCTTTGATAAACCCGAGAATGTGGTCAAAGGCCTTTTCGGCAATTTTTTGCGCAGAAAGAATTTTCTTCTTTTCGGCTTCGCATTTGCATCGGCGGAGAGCATTGATTTTATCATCCGCTTTTTCCGCAATGCACTCGCAGGGAATTATTCTGCAGAAATTCTGATATTCCGAAACACTCAGCTTTTCCGCTTCGGTGTAAACGGTTTTTATGTTGAGAGTTTCAATTAACTCGGGAAGCTGTGACGAAAGAGAGGTGAGCAGAATTATATCCGTGCAGCCTTTTGCAGAGTTTTGCGCCACCTCGATATAACGGCTGTCGATAAGGAGCACCGCCTCGTTTTTTGTTACAAGCACATAGCCGTCAGATGACGGGAAATCCGTTAAATAACGGCGGTTTTCGGGCGATGCAACAAGATATGCACACCCGTTTTCAAGGCTGGATTGAAGATTTTTTATGTTGTTCATTCGTTTTTCCTCGTTATAAAAAAGTTGCACTGCCGAGTGTGTGCAGCATTCGGCAGTGCGTTGGGGAAAGAGAAAATAAAAATGAAAAAAGAAGCTGTCAATTTAATGCGAAATTCAACAGAATCTCGTTCATCTGTATAATATTGCATTATTACTTTAATTTTGTTATAAAATTATGAACAAACTGTAAACAAATCGACAGATTTCCTCGTTTTTGAACATTTTTAGCTCTTTGCCCAATTAATCACTGTTCAAGAAATGCTTTGAAGCCTTTGAATGCCATATAAACATCGAGCTTTGAAACGATTTCAAAGGGTGCGTGCATAGAAAGAACGGGAACACCCACGTCAACAACCTCAACGCCGAGATTTGCAACATATTTTGCAACCGTTCCGCCGCCGCCTTCGTCAACCTTGCCGAGCTCGCCCGTCTGCCACGCAACGCTCTTGCTGTCAAAGAGATTACGCATCTTTGCCATGAATTCGGCATTTGCGTCGTTGGTGCTGCTTTTACCTCTTGAGCCTGTATATTTTGTTACAACGATGCCCTTGTTGAGACGGGCAGCATTGAGTTTATCGTGAACAGAGGGATAAGTGGGGTCAAAGCCTGCGTTAACATCGGCTGAAAGGCATTCCGATGCACGGAGCACATCTCTGCCGCTGAGACCCTGAGTTGCGGCAATATCGGCGATGAAATGCTTGAGGAATGCGGAATGCAGACCCGTATTGCCGTCTGAGCCGACCTCTTCTTTATCGGTGATAACGGTAACAGAAGTGTATTTCGGTGCAGTTACCGCAAATGCGGCGGCAACCGAGGGATATGCGCAAACTCTGTCATCGTGACCGTAGGAGCCGATGAGCGAACGGTCAAAACCGATGTCTCTTGCCTTGAATGCCGGCACCATTTCAAGCTCGGCACTGAGGAAATCAGCCTCAACAATGCCGTATTTTTCATTGAGAAGCTTCATGATATTGAGCTTCACCATCTCGCTGCCTTTATCCTTGCCGAAAGGTCTGCTGCCAACAAGGATGTTGAGGTCTTCGCCTGCGATTGCTTCGTCAAGAGGTCTGTTAGCCTGCTTTTTGTCAAGATGAGGAAGCAAATCGGTAACAACAAACTGCGGGTCATTATCGTCTTCACCCAATGAAACTGTTACGCAGCTTCCGTCTTTGCGGTAAATAACTCCGTGGAGAGCAAGGGGAATTGCAGTCCACTGATATTTTTTGATTCCGCCGTAGTAGTGAGTTTTGAAAAGAGCAAGCTCAGCATCCTCATAGAGCGGATTGGGTTTGAGGTCAAGACGGGGAGAATCGATGTGTGATGCAACGATTTTTGCACCCTTTTCAAGGCTCTCCGTACCGAATGTGCAGAGAATGAGAGCCTTTGAACGGATATCGGAATAAACCTTGTCGCCTGCTTTGTAAGTTGCTTTGGGGTCAAAAGGCTTGTAGCCCTCTTTTTCAGCGAGTGCCTTCACATAAGCGGCAGCTTCACGCTCGGTTTTGCAGATATCAAGGAATTTTTTGTAATCTTCGCAGAATGCGTCGGCAACCGCAATTTCATCATCACCGCAGGTGTAGGATGCGTGGTCGCAGACCGCAAAAAGCTGTTCTTTAAGAATTTCTGCCTGTGTTTTTTCGCTCATATCTATCTTCCTTTCTCAATTGAACTCTTTGTTTATCTGTGCTCTTAAGTCACAGTCGGGATTGTTATAAACAACAACATCTGCTTTTTCAATATAATATTCTGCGGGAGGCTGGGCATTTATGCGAAGAACCGCATCTTCTTCTGAAATTGAATCACGCTTCATGATTCTTTCAAGACGGACATCAACATCCGCAACAACGCTGATATTCTTATCGCAGAACGCAACAATGCAGCTGTCAAACAGCAGAGCCGCATCAATAACAGCCGCCTTTGCGCCGTTTTCTTCGGCAAGATGGATTTCCTCGGCAACAAGACGGGTTATTTCGGGATGAGTGATTGCGTTGAGTGCTTCAGAGCTCTCTTTATCCGCAAAAGCTCTTCTTGCAAGCTCACGGCGGTTAAGCACACCGTCTTTTATTATATCTTCCCCGAAACGTGCCGAAAGCATTCCGATAACCTCGGGATTTTCAACGGCTTTCCGTGCAAGAATATCCGTATCGATGACAGCATAGCCTTTTTCTTTCAGAATCGAGCCGACTGTTGTTTTGCCTGCACCCGTCTGACCCGTAAGACCGATAACGGGGATTTTTATATCAAGGTCGATAACCCTGAAAGCGGCAGAGCGCAGCAGACGGTTATAAACCGCAAGACCTACGCCGTCGGAAATGGGACAGCGCACGAATGCACGCTCGCAGTCCATGGCATCGACCTCTCTCAGAGCATCGAAAATGCTGTGAGCCTGCGATAATTCATCGCTTTCCCTGCCGTATTCTATGTATTTTTCAAAGTGCTTTCCCTCGCCCTCAAAGCATACGGCGCAAACCGTATCCGTCTGTGCAAGAAGGAATTTTTTATATTGCTCAAAGCTGCCTTTTATGATTGTGACCTGAGCTTTCGGGGCATAATGTTTATACTTCATGCCGGGAGACTGCACCTTTTCACCCTCTCTGAGCTTTTCATAAACCGCATGGGAAATTTCGATTTCGCCAAGAACATCGATAAGCTGCTGCGGAGTTATTCCGCCGGGTCTGAGGAGAGTGGGCGGATTCGTGCAGAGGGTAACAACGGTTGACTCAACGCCGACATCGCTTTCTCCGCCGTCAACAACGGCATCGATTCTGCCGTCAAGGTCCTCTATAACATGGGATGCTTTTGTGGGACTGGGTCTGCCCGATGCGTTGGCGCTTGGTGCGGCGAGCGGAAGCCCTGATGCCGAGATGATTTCCCTTGCGCATTTATGTGACGGCATTCTGATTGCAACGGTGTCGAGACCTGCGCTGACTTCGTCCGGGATTCTGTTCGACTTTTTCATTATTATGGTAAGCGGACCCGGCCAGTATTTTTCAGCAAGTGCATATGCACGGGGGTCAATTTCTTCAACAAGAGGCTCAATTTCCTCAACGGAAGAAACGTGGACAATCAGCGGATTATCCTGAGGTCTGCCCTTGGCAACGAAGATTTTTTTGACCGCCTCGCTGTCGAGGGCGTTTGCCGCAAGTCCGTAGACCGTTTCGGTGGGTATGGCAACAAGACCGCCGTTTTGCAGAATTTCCGCCGCAGTCTGTATTGCATTTTTATCGTTTGATTTCAAATAAAGTGTTTCCATTTTTTATTCCGTATCCGATTTTAATTTTTCCGCTGTATCTGCAGTGATAAGTGCGTCAATAATTTCATCAAGGTCGCCGTTGAGAATGGCTTCAATGCGGTAAAGAGTAAGATTGATTCTGTGGTCGCTGACTCTGCCCTGAGGGTAGTTATAGGTGCGGATTCTTTCGCTTCTGTCACCCGTGCCGACCTGTGCGCGTCTTTCGCCCGCAATGGCATCATGCTGTTTCTCTCTTTCTGCCTCAAGAATTTTCGAACGGAGAATTTTCATCGCTCTGTCCTTGTTCTTATGCTGACTTCTTTCGTCCTGGCACTCAACAACAGTGCCCGTGGGCAGATGGGTGATGCGGATTGCGCTTTCGGTTTTGTTAACATGCTGACCGCCTGCACCGCCCGAACGGTAGGTATCTATCTGCAAATCGGCAGGGTTGATTTCAATATCAACCTCTTCCGCTTCGGGAAGCACGGCAACGGTAACCGTTGAGGTGTGGATTCTGCCCTGACTTTCGGTTTCGGGCACTCGCTGAACACGGTGAACGCCGCTTTCAAATTTAAGGCGTGAATACGCACCTTCACCCTCAATCATAAAGCTGATTTCCTTAAATCCTCCGAGCTCCGTGGGATTGGAATTGAGAATTTCGGATTTCCAGCCCTTTGTTTCGCCGTACATGGAGTACATTCTGTATAAAACGCCTGCAAAAAGCGAAGCTTCTTCTCCGCCTGCACCGCCTCTGATTTCAACAATAACATTCTTGTCGTCGTTGGGGTCACGGGGCAGAAGCAGAATCTTCAGCTCTTCGCCGTAAACTTCAATCTGCTTGCCTGCTTCTTCGTATTCTTCCTGCACCATCTCACGGAAATCCTTTTCAAGTCCCCCCGCATCGAGCATTTCCCTTGCCTCTGCACGGGTTTCCTGAGCCGCCTTGAGCTGACGGAATTTTTCAACAATGGGGGTTAAAACCTTAAGCTCCTGCATAAGCTTTTTATACTGAGCCATATCGGAAACAACGTCGCTTTCGCAGAGCCTTGCGTTGATATCCTCAAATCTTTCTTCAACCTTAACCAATTTATCAAGCATAATTATTCCCCGTCCTCACGGATAATTTTTTTAATATTTTTTTCAACCTTAACTCTTTCCAGCATAACTTCTCTGCCGCATTTGATGCATCTTATGCGGAAATCCGCACCGATACGCAGAACGGCAAATTTATTTTCTCCGCAGGGATGAGTTTTTTTCATTATGAGGGTATCTCCGACTCTGACATCCATAAATATCTCTCCGAAAATAATATTACATCAGGGTAACGAGAATAATCCGAACCGTGTTTTTTGTTGGATTATTTTCGCTGTTTCTGCGTTAAAATACTCGCAAATCCGTCAACGCCTTTCTAATCCGAAACCCCGAAAAGCGCTGAAAAGACTCGCTTTCGGGCAGGTTCGGATTATGCCCGTTACCCTTTATTATAGCATAAACTGATTAAATTGTATATGCAGGATATTAATTTTTTTAGTATTTTTTGGAAATGAAGGTGCATATAATATACAAAATGAAAATGAATAGTTAAAAGTGAAGAGTTTCGGGCGGCGTTGTCCGCAACCCTTTTATAAATTGGTCATAGGCGAAGCCTTTCCTTAACTTTTCACTTTTCATTATTCGTTTTTCACTATAACATTTATAAATTAAGCCGAAACGGCGGAACGGTGGTAGGAAATGAAGCTTTTCAAACCGGAAGGTCAGATAATAACAACAGACGAAAACAAACGATATCTTTCAAGTCCTTTTGCGTTGCGTGACGCATATTATGCCGAAGCTCTGCTTGAGGGCAGGGTAACACGCTGTGACAGCGAGCATAATCTTCATGTTGACCTGGGATGCATGAAAGGAATTATTCCCCGAAACGAAGGCGCAGTTGGTATTGAAGAAGGAACTGTCAGGGATATTGCACTCATTTCGAGGGTCAACAAGCCCGTTGCCTTTGTGATTACGGGATTCCGTACCGACGAAAACGGCAACGACCTTGCAATGCTCAGCAGACGGGCAGTTCAGAAGGAATGCAGCAACAGCTATATTGCAAGTCTGCGACCGGGAGATGTAATCCCCGCAACGGTTTCGCACATCGAGGGATTCGGAGTTTTCTGCGATATCGGTTCCGGAATCAGCGCACTTATGCCTATTGACAGCATTTCGGTTTCGAGAATACCCCATCCGAGTGCGAGATTTATGCCCGGTCAGAATATTTTTGCCGTTGTCAGAAGCATTGATGAAAACGGCAGAATCACACTCAGCCACAGAGAATTGCTCGGCACATGGGAAGAGAATGCAAATCTGTTTTCCGTCGGGGAGACTGTACCGGGAATCGTGCGCTCCGTTGAAAAATACGGAATTTTCGTTGAGCTGACCCCTAACCTTGCAGGGCTTGCGGAATATTCCGAGGGAATCAAGGCAGGCAGCCACGCAAGCGTTTACATCAAGAGCATCATACCCTCAAAAATGAAAATAAAGCTGATAATCGTTGATTCATTTGATGCGGATTATCCTGCCCGACCGCCCGAATACTTTATTGACAGCGGAAGAATTGATAACTGGGTTTATTCTCCTCCCGAAAGCGGAAAGATAATTGAATCGGTATTCTGATATAAGAAAACGGCTGCTTCGTTAACCGAAACAGCCGTTAATTATATGTAACGATTAAAGGATTTCGCCCATCATGCCGGGAACTGCGCCTGCAGCGTTTGATTCGTCGGTATCGATGTGCATTGCAAGAGCGAAGTTGGGGTTAACTCTTACAACAACATCATCAAAAATAAGGCTTCTGCCGTTTGACTCAATCTTAACGCAAACAGTCTGCTTGTCCTCAAGGCCGTATTTTTCTGCATCTGCGGGAGTTGCATGTATGTGTCTCTTTGCGGAGATAACACCGCAATCGATTTCAACTTCACCCTTGGGGCCTACAAGCTTGCAGGTGCCTGAGCCTTCGATGTCGCCGCTTTCACGAACGGGAGCTGTTACGCCGATGCTGCGTGCATCTGTGAGTGAGAGCTCAAGCTGTGTTGCGGGACGGATGGGTCCGAGGATTGAAACAGCGGGGAAGCTGCCCTTTGAGCCGATAACTGCAACTCTTTCTTCGCAGGCAAACTGACCGGGCTGTGAGAGGTCTTTTTTGTGAGTGAGCTCGTAACCCTCACCGAAGAGAATATCAAGAGCTTCACGGCTTACGTGCACATGACGTGCAGAAGTTTCAACAAGAACTTCCTTTTTCATATGTATCACCTTTTCATTAAAATATTATAAACAAACACAAGAATGGTGACCGCAGAAAACGGTCACCATTTTTAATTTACCAATTGATTGTGTAGTCATTCTCAGTTGAGAAAGGAAGAACAACGTCTGTTTCGCCGAGGGGGATGAAAAGAGTCCAGTACATCATGTAGTGAGCAGAAACAACATTGCCTGTTGCAGCATCAACAGTAATCTGAACTGTGCTTGCGGGATATGCGGTAGCAACAGTACCTACGCTGAACATGCTCTTAACGATACCGGGAATGTATGCATCGATGATGCCGGGAAGAACAACGTTGAATGCCTTGGGAGCATGGCCCTTGCCGTGCTGATGGCCTTCTGAACGTGCGTCATCCTTGGTTGTGATTCTGATTATGTATTTGCCGTCTTTTTCAGCAATCTTTGCTTCCTTAACGTCAGCAGCTGTGAGCTTTGATGCCCATGTTTCGTTTTCAACAGGGAAGAAAGCGTTCTTGTCTGCGGCAGTTGTCCATGTTACGTTCTTCTTGGATTCGTCTTCGCCCATGTTGTCCTTGATGAGGGTCTGACCGATTGAATCAAGAGCGCTGGGAATACCTGTGATTTCGCCTGCAACTGCATGCTTCATGTAGTTTGAAGTGATGCTCTTTGACTTTGCTTTTGCGTTGTTGATAGCTGTATTATAATAAGCAACGATTTCTTCTGTTGTTTTGGGCATTGTGCTTGCAGCCTTTGTTGTTGCAGCTGTTGTTGCGGCTGTGGTTGCAGCAGCGGGTGTTGTTGTTTCGCCTGCAGCAGTTGTTTCATCTGCAGCTGTTGTGCCTTCAGCGGTTGTTTCTTCATCTGCAGCTGTTGTGTCTGCAACTGTTGTGTCATCAGCAGCTGCTGTAGCTTCGTCTGCAACTGTTGTGTCGTCAACTTCTGCGAAGATGTCTTCTGTTGTTGATTCGGTTGTGGTTGTTGTGTCATCATTGTTGCCGCCGCAAGCTGCGAAAGCAAATACGAATGAGAGTGCAAGAAGAATTGCGATAATTTTCTTTGACATGATTTTTCCTCCTAAAATAACTGTGTACTTTTTCTGACTACTCGTTGACTGCGGAAAATATCGAAATCCGCCGCAACGGCGTATGCAATAAGTATAATATAAATTTATTATAATTGCAAGCAAAAAATTAACGGTCAAACACAATTTTAACAAATATCAGAATTTGAGAGCGATTTTTGTTGATGTGTGACAAAAGATACGCTTGTGTTTAGTGCAAAATCACAATCAATAAACGTAGTATATTCCGTCATCGGGAATTGAAGTCGGGTCTGATGCATAAATTATGCCGAGCATTGCCTTGACGGCGTTTTTCATTTCTTCGCCTTCGATATACTTTATATTTGATGCAGGAAGAGATGCATATGCAATTTCAGAAGCTTCAAAATATCCGTTATCGGCAAAAAAGATTGCGGATGCTTCGGGATTTGCATTTATGAAGTTTACGGAAACCTCGTTGAAGCCCATGAATTCGCTTATGATATCGGGATTCTCATTAATGTAATCCGTTCTTGCAACAATAACACCCGTAACAAGCGGAGCTTCGGTTGTTTCTCCCCATGATTTTGAAAAATCAATAAGCTTTTTGCAGTTTTCATTCTTAAAAAGAATATTTGTTGCGTAGGGTTCGGGAACGATAACGAAATCCGCTTTGCCCTCGGCGGAAAGAGCTGCAAGCTCTTCTGCGGTTGAACCGTATTCAACGGTTATATCCTTGCCGGGAACAAGACCCTTTTGAGTTAAAACATAGTTAATGACAAGCTCATAAACGGTATCCTTGCCGACTGCCTTGACGGTTTTGCCTCTGAGGTCGTCAAAGCTTTTGATTGCGTTGCCGTTTTCAATGCAGAAGAGCATACCCAGAGTGTTGACAGAAAGAATCTTTATTCCGCCGTTTGTTTCCTTATAGAGCTTTGCCGCAAGGTCAACGGGAAGAGAAGCGATATCGGTTTCACCCTTTTTGAGAAGAGAAACTATCTCGGAAGAGTCGGAATATTCCTTGACCTCATAGGCATAATCTCTGTCCTTTGAAAGCTTTGCAAGACCGAAGCCGAGTGCGTCGCTGAGAGCGGCAACCTTTGTTTTGGTTTCACGGACATAATCCGTTGTTTCATCGGAAGGAGTTTCGCTGTTTTCGCCGCAAGCCGAAAATACGAAGAGCATGGCAGCAGCAAGTAAAAGAGCAAGAATGTTTCTGAGTTTATTCATAATCAGACCTCGTTTCATACATATATTTAAGTGCAAAGTGAAGGGTCGCTTCGCTCCGAAAATATTCATTTTCTACTATACAGATAAAATAATTTATTGTCAACTGTTGAGAATTCCGTTGAGATATGCCGCAAGTACGGGTTTATCCGTTTTGCGTTTGATATAAAATCTTTTTGCGTATTTATCTTTTACCGAATTGAAGTTTCCGTCTGCATCAACGGTTATTTTAACCGCTTTTGAAAGGGAATAATAATCGCCGCATCCCTCAAATGCGAAGTGCACCGCCGTTAAATCCCAGCTGTCACGCAGATAAGGAGCTTTTCCGCCGAGATATTCCTTGTAGCAATCGAAAACGGGATTTTCGGTTTCTTCTTCAAAGCCCGTCATAACTCCCGCACCGACCTCGAATCCCGAGCAGACAATAACATTTCTGAAATTCTCAAAAACATATTTTGCGGCGTTTATGTCGCTTTCGATATTGAATTCCTTGCCCGAGGGGAATTTGCCTGCCATGGCAACGATGTTGCACACCTTTTCGTTAAAGAGCTTCGGCTCTTTTTCGAGGATTTCGGCTATGTTGGTGAGAGTGCCGACGGTTATGACCGTAACCGATTTTTTCTCTGCTTTTTCAAGAGTCTTTTTATAGAATTCAAGAGATGAATCGGCATTGATGATGCTGTTTGTATGTTTGAAATATTTCTTTGTGACTTCCTTGTTATATTTATCGCCGTCGGGCAAAACCTCATAGCCCTTATGCTGATAAACGGGGAAATCCTCAATTCCGTGATGCTCCGCAACGGCACGGATAACGCCGTTGCCCCATGCGTTTGATGTGCAGTTAGCCGCACCGAGAATTTCTACATCATATTTCTTTGCAAGCTTGAAAAGAATATCCAGTGCGCCCGCATCGTCGCAGTCGGGACCCATATCCGTATCAAAAATAACGCTGTTTTTGCTGTCTTTGAGAGGCTCATAGGGATATTTTCCGTAGCCGTCTTCTTTTTTCTTTATCTTCATTGCATAGCGGATAACCCAGATAACAAGAGCAATCGGAAGAAGAATTGCGGCTGCCATTGCGAGCTTCTGCATCGGAATATAATCGTAAAGACCGTCGCCGAGGATGGTGAAAAGGATAACTCTCGGCATGATTCCGCCGAATGAAAGCAGAAGATACGGGAGAAAACGCATTCTTACCGCACCGAGGAAGAGGCTCACAAGGTCGATGGGGAAAACGGGCAGAGCACGGATGGCAAATATCGCAGAGAGCTTGCCCTTGCCGTGAAGCTCGAGGATTTTATCTCCGTATTTTGTTTTTTCAAGCTTATTTATAACATACGGACCGCCCATGATGAGACCGAAAAGATAGGTTGCACACACTTCAATCAGAATTCCCGCCGCATTGATGAGAATTGCCCAATGAGCAGGGAATGCCATGCCCACGGCGATGTAAACAAGGGATGCAGGTATAACAAAAACCAACGATTTGAGCAGATAAACGCCCAGAATTGTTGCAACGCCCACGGCTATGCTTGAGCTTGCGGCAACAAGTCCGCGGATATCCATGGTTTTGAAGTCGTCATATTTCCATATAATAACGGCAATAATAACAACCGAAACAATTATTCTTACCGCAAGTCCCGTTGCGTGGGAGCCTTTGAGAAATTTTTCTTTCACGGTGCACCTCTTAACAAAAAGTTTTAAAATTCATACAATAAAATTAACAATATACTGTAATAATACTCCATAGTGACGGTTAAATCAAGAAAAATGACCGATAATAATAAAAATTTTTATGGACAATATGGATTTTTTGTGTTATATTATATGTCTATGCAGACTGCGGAAAGGAGGAAAACCGCTTTGATGACAGTGAAAGAGAAAATCGAAAGAGCTTCAGCATCGGTCGCTTTTGACGGAATATATAAGTATGTCAAAAAGAATCCCGAGGAGAATATTATAAAGCTTATTGATATGGCTCAGAAGCTTATGGGCGGTGCATTTCCCGAAAAGAATTTTGATTCTTTCCGCAAAGCGATTGTTGACAAAGATAATGTATGGCGTACCTTTGCGATGAATATCATTGAGCAGTGCGACGAAAAGGTTATCAAGAATATGCTTCTTGCGCTCGGTCTCGGTGCAGGCGTAAACGGCACAAAGGCTGTGCGTGCAAACAGAGAAAAATATAAGTGCAACATCCCCTTTATTCTTCTTTTTGACCCCACAAGTGCCTGCAATCTTCACTGCAAGGGCTGTTGGTCTGCCGAATACGGCCATAAATCCAACCTCAGCCTTGACGAAATGAGAAGCATCGTCAATCAGGGTACGGAGCTCGGCACTCATCTTTATATGCTTACGGGCGGAGAGCCGCTTATAAAGAAAGACGAGATTCTCACTCTTTGCGAGGAAAATCCCGATTGTGCTTTTCTTGCATATACCAATGCAACTCTTGTTGATCAGAAATTCTGTGACAGAATGAAGAAGGTGGGCAATCTTTCGCTTGCTCTGAGCATCGAAGGCAACGAAGAGAGCAACGATTTCCGCCGGGGCGAGGGTGCATATTCAACAACAATCAAGGCGATGGATTTGCTTAAGGAAAACGGCTTGCTTTACGGCATTTCCGTTTGCTACACAAGCAAAAACATACCTTATGTCACAAGCGATGAATTCCTTGACCTCATGGTTGAAAAGGGTGTTCGCTTCGGCCTTTATTTCAACTATATGCCCGTGGGTAAGGATGCGGTTGTTGACCTCATTCCGTCACCCGAGCAGAGAGTATATATGTATAAGTGGCTTCGTGAAGTCAGAAATTCAAAAACAGGCAAACCGATGTTTGTTATGGATTTCCAGAACGATGCGGAATATGTTGGCGGCTGTATAGCAGGCGGCAGAAACTATTTCCACATCAATTCCGAGGGCGATATGGAGCCTTGCGTATTCATCCACTATTCGGATTCGAATATCCGCACCCACACATTGCTTGAAGGGCTTAAAAATCCTCTTTTTCAGGCGTATTATCACAATCAGCCGTTTAATGACAATCATCTCAGACCCTGCCCGATGCTTGAAAATCCCGATTGTTTACGCAGAATGATTGAGCAGACGAAGGCGAGGTCAACAGACCTTATTGAGCCTGAAAGTGCGGAGCAGCTTTGCTCGAAGTGCGATAAATTTGCCAATGCGTGGAAGCCCGTTGCGGAGGAGCTTTGGAATTCAACCAAGCATCCCAATCCCAAAACGCAGTATTACCGCGACACTCCCGAAGGCAAGGCAGAGCAAAAATAATATTGACAACGATTCGTTTTGTGAATATAATAAAAGTGTAAGGCATAGCCGATAGACGGTTACGCCCTCATGAAAATAATGATTAAAGAATTAACCGCTTGTTTTCTCAGGACAGGGCGGTTATTTCTTTTTATGCTCACGGACTGCCGAAATAACAAGTCCGATTATGCCGAAAATAACAAGTGCGAATTGAAATAAATCCCAATATGTTACATACTGCATCCGCATCACCCCCATTTCTGAGGGCGAGATTGTAACCGCCTACCGTTCAGGCTATGCCTTACGGGAGAAATTATAGGTTTTATAAAGATTTTTGTCAAGACTTGACTTAAATAATATTGACAACAGCAAAAAACAGTAATATAATGCGATTGGAATTGAATGCGCATTCGAAATTCCGAAAATAATAAAGGGGTGCTGCCACTCGGCGGCTGAGATTATACCCTGTGTAACCACAAACCATAGATTTGGTTACCGTACCTGATCCCGGTAATGCGGGCGTAGGAAAAAGGCTCAGTGCAGATTCTATGCCCGATGTATTTTACATCGGGCTTTTGTTTTCTGCATCCCCCTTTCAACAGAAAGGAAATAAAAAATGTCAAAGAAAATCACAAAAACACAGATTCTTGCAGAAAGTGCAATCATGGCTGCTCTTTCAATTGCAATATTTGCCGTTTCGGATATGCTTCCGTGGCCGTTCCTTTACGGCGGAGGCTTCAGCATCTTCGGTCAGGTGCCGATTATCCTTGTTTCGTACCGTCACGGAATAAAAAACGGTCTGTCTGCCGCATTGGTGCTTGCAATGTTCGAGATGATGATGGGATATAAGAATTTCACCTATGTAACAGGTCTTGCGGCTTATCTCATCGTTGCTTTTGCGGATTATATTGTTGCCTTCGGCTGTCTTGGTCTGGGCGGAATGTTCAGGGATAAATTCGGCGGAAGGCAGAGCCTTGAAATGGCAATCGGCGGCGGAGTTGTGTGCGTTATCAGATTTGTCTGCCACTATATAAGCGGCGTCACAATCTGGAAAGGCTACTGCCCCGAAGGAATGGCGGTTGAACTTTATTCCTTCTTCTATAACGGCTCATATATGCTCATCGAGCTTCTGCTGACGGTTATCGGTTCGATGGCAATCGGAAAAATTTTCAATCTCAGAAAAAACAATATTGCATAAAATTAACGGGTATGGTTTGAAGGCCATACCCGTTATTTGTTAAAATGAAAAGATATTATTGAACCAATAGAAGGTTATTGTGTAGAGCATCGAATAGATTTCCTTGAGACCGAGATAGCGGAGGATTTTGTCAACTCCGTCGCCGATAAGAAGGTCAAAGGGAGTTATTGCCTCTGCGCTTCTGAAGCCGTCTTCCTTTTCAACGGGGTCGCCGTTGCAGATTGTGAAGCCCTGAGTTCTGTAGCCTACTGGAGTTACGGTATCCATTGAATAATAGACCGTTATTCTTGCGGATTTTCTGCTTACCTCGGGGATATCTCCGCTGAAGGGGATAACGATGCTTTCGCCGGGAGCAAGCTGTTTGAAGGGCGAAACCTTGAATTTAAGGCCGATTCCGTCGGCGTCAACTGCGGTGATGTTCACCTTGCTTGTTTTGCTTGTGTTGGTAACAACAAGATTCTTTGCGTTTTTATCGATGAATCCGGGAGCGCAGCCCTCAAATTCGGCATATACGGTGAGTGAGGGGTTGGTGCTGTCCTTGAACTGGGGGAATCGGGGATTCGAATAAACATCGGTGATGTTATCGGTGAGGAGCAGATTCATCATCAGCTCTCTTGAATAGTCATCCTTATAGGTCATACCGTGGTAGAGATTATCGATAAACCATGTGTTATCAGGCATATATGCGGTTGATGCATCGATATCCATAGCAGGAGAGACCTTATTTTTGCCGTTACAGGGATTAATCTGAACATAGCCGTCTGCAAATCTTTCGTATGCGGGGGCACAGGTTGCACCGGTTGAAGCTGCGGTTGTGATGATGCCGTCGGAATTTTCGTTCATACCCGAAACGATTCTGTTGCCCGTACCCGAGATGATGGAGATGTTCATGCCGTTTTCAATGCATTCGGCAAATTTTTCGGGCATTGATGCAAGAATTTCATAGTGATAACGGTCGCTCTTTCTGATAAGCTCCGCACTTGCAACGGGGTCAAGAGCAAATTCCTTTGCTTTTTCGTATTTATCAACGGGAATGAAATCCCAGATGCTTCCCCAATAGCCGAGAATCTGCTTGATATAGGGAGCAAGATTATCAAGAATATCGTCAAGGAAGCCAAACTGCTGAGCTTTCACAAGCCAGTTCATGTTTTCTTCCATCATTGTGCCGTTCTCGATGAAACGGAAAAGGCACTCTTCATCAAAATCAAAGCTTTCCATAATTGCATCGTATGCAATGCCTGCACCGCCGATTGCGGGCACGGTCATAACAGCATTGTCAACATCGCCCTTGTATCCGTAAAGAGCAAGATATGTTGCGGTAACCTGTCCGCCGTGGCTGAGCGAAAAGATATTGACCTTATCCTTGCCACTGTGCTTTTTAACGGTCTGGATATATTCATCGAGCATGGTTGCGCAAATCTCCGCACCCATTCTGAAGTCGCTCTGGAAGTTATAGATGTTTTTATATCCGATATAATGTGCGATTTCCGCAGCAATTTCAATTTCGTGCTGATGCTCGCCGTCAGGATGGCTTTCCATGAGAAGAAGGCTGTTTGACTGTTCGGCGGTTGTTATCTCTCTCTTAAGAGGATAAACGCTTGAGCCGTCGGGATTGCAGCGGATTTTTTCAAACATAACCGCAAATTCTTCGCCTACAACGCTTGCAATGTATTCGGCATTGTCGAAGCTCATAATGCCCAGACCGATGCCCAGATCTGCAATGCGTGCAAGCAGACGCTCAATAATAAGGTCCATGTTGATGCCCCATACGTGCTCGCCTGTTTCACGGTCCTCGCCGTAGATAAGAGAGCAAGCGCTGTAGCCGGGCACGATGATAACGGGATATTCGGTGATGTCGCCCGTTACAATACCTGTTTCAACAACGGCTGCCGATGCGGCAAACGAAGTGAAAACGATTGTTAAAGAAAGCAAAACGGCTATGATTTTTTTCATATTATCAACCTTTCGTCAGTGATAATAAAATTTTAACATATTTTTAACAAAATGCAATACACAAATTTCTCTTTTTGTAATAAAAAAGTACCGTCATTGCTGACGGTACTCTGATTATTATTCGATTTCGGAGCTTACTGCAAGGTCGAAGAGCTTTTCTACTTCCTTGGAAGGCTTTTTGTCGATGAGTGAAACGACAACTGCGAAAATGAAACCTGCAATGAAGCCGGGAAGAAGCTCGTAAACGCCTGTTGAATCTGTAAGGAAATTCATCCAGAGAACGTCAACTACCGCACCGCCTACAACGCCTGCAATTGCGCCCTTATAGGTGAATCTCTTCCAGAAGAGAGAGAGAATGATAACGGGACCGAATGCCGAACCGAAGCCGCCCCATGCATTGTCAACAAGGGTCATGATTGTTGCAGCACCTTCAGATTTGCTGCTTGCGATGAAGTAAGCAACAACTGCGATAACGAGAACAACGATTCTGCCTACCCAGAGAGTTTCTTTATCGGAAGCGTTCTTTCTGAAGATGGGTTTGTAAATATCGCTTGTGAAGGATGATGAAGCAACAAGAAGCTGTGAGTCAGCTGTGCTCATTGCAGCTGCAACGATAGCTGCAAGAAGAAGACCTGCAACGAATGCCCAGGGACCGTTGAAAATATCCTGAACAAGAGTTACGAAAACAAGTTCCTGCTGACCTGCGTCAACGAGAGCCTGAGTAGCGCCGTAGCCTCTGCCGAGGAGACCCATTGCGATAGCTGCACCAAGTGAAAGAACAACCCATACAATACCGATTGTTGCTGACTTCTTGAGAACTTTGGAGTTCTTTGTTGACATGAATCTTACGATGGTGTGAGGCATACCGAAATAGCCGAGACCCCATGCAAGACCCGATGCGATATCCTGCCAGCTTGCTGCGAAGGGATTGAGAGGATTAACGCCGCCTTCAACTGCTTCAAATACGCTGTAATCAAGTTCTTTAACGAAAACAAGAACAAGGGGAACTGCAAGAAGAGCTGCAAGCATCATAAGACCCTGGAAGAAGTCTGTCCAGCAAACAGCCTTGAAGCCGCCGAGGAATGTGTAAACAATAATGATAGCTGCAAAAATGAGAAGTGCGAGGTTGGGGTTGCTTTCAAGCTGGGGGACAACCTGAATGAATACCTTCTGACCTGCAACGAAGCTTGATGCAACGTAGATTGTGAAGAAGATAAGGAAAACAACCGCACAGATTATCTGAAGAGCAGGACTCTTTGTGAGGAATCTGTTTGAAAGATACTGGGGAACGGTGATTGCATCGTTTGCAGCCTGAGAGAATTTACGGAGTCTGCGTGCGATGAAAATCCAGTTGGCGGCAGTACCGAGTGCAAGACCGATACCGATCCAAACCTGACCCATACCGAAAGCAAGAATGCTTCCGGGGAAGCCCATAAGAAGCCAACCGCTCATATCGGATGCCTGTGCGCTGAGGGCTGTTACCCAGGGACCCATTGAACGTCCGCCGAGGAAATAATCCTTTTCGCCTGTTCCCTTCGACTTGAAGAAGAAAACAAGACCAATTGCAAGAACGGCAATGAAATATAAAATAAATGCCGCAATCTGAGGTGTCATAAAAATCAAAATCCTTTCTCAGAAAAATAATGTATTTGATATATTAACAGAAAGTAAACACATATGCAATACAGACTGCATTATAGAATTTAGTTTGTACTATAACGGCGATGAAAAGAAAAACACCCTGAATTATCAAGGTGTTTATAACAGACTGTAATTGATATTAAAACAAAAACAAAAAATAAACTCATGAAATGAAGGGCCGATGTGGGTATCGACCCCTGCATATCAGTTGATTCTGAACCCACTCAAAAACATCGGCAGAAGGGTCTGCGAATAATTGCAGAGAGAATAGTTGCCGTTGCACAGACACCAATCATAGAGCAATGCTCTTTCAAAAAGGGCGTACGCCTTAAGGATTTCGTTGGTTGAAACATCGCTGCGGAGAACACCGTTCTGCTGACCGTGAGAAATGATTTTACGCAGAAGTTTAAAGTATGTTCTGTTATTGTCAAGCAGATGCTTTTCGCCTGCGGTGATAAGCTGAGTGGAATACATTCTTGCAAGCAAATCAAGCGAAACTCTGTTTTCTATCATGAAAAACAGCTCTTTGTTGAGGTCGATGAGTGTCTGAAATGCATCTCCGTCAAGGTTGATTCCGCTTTCGAGAGATTCATATTTGTCATCAAAAAGATATGAGAGCGTCGAGAGAAGCGCATCCTTGCCGCTGAAATGGTGATAGAATGAGCCTTTTGACGTTTCGGAACGCTCAACAATATCCTCAATGGTTGTGTTTTCATAGCCGTTTTCATAAAACAGCTCCCATGCAGCGTTTACGATTTTCATTTTTGTGTTGCGGGAGTCTTTTCTGGGCATTTATATCCCCTCATTCATTAAAAATTTAAAACACCGAGATGCTCAAGAAGAATTTTAAGACCCATAAGAATGAGTATCAGACCGCCTGTGAATTCGGCTTTTGACTTGAATTTTGTTCCGAAAACGTTGCCGACCTTGATACCGACAGCAGAAAGCACAAAGGTGATAACTCCGATGAAACCGACGGCAGCGCCGATGTTGACATCGGGCAGAAAAGCGTAGCCGATGCCCACGATAAGAGCGTCGATGCTTGTTGCAACGGCGAGGGTGAACATCTCCTTCATTCCCATTGATGCGCCTGAGCTTTCGCAGTCGCAATCCTTCTCTTTGGAAAAAGATTCCTTAATCATGTTTGCGCCGATTATTCCGAGAAGAATGAATGCGATCCAGTGGTCGTATTTTTCAACATATTCCTTAAGAGTTGAGCCGAAAAAATAGCCGAGAGTGGGCATGAGCGCCTGAAATCCGCCGAACCACAGACCTGCAAGAAGCATCTGCTTTATGCCGGCTTTTTTGACGGCAAGACCCTTGCATATCGCAACGGCAAAGGCATCCATGGAAAGTCCCACGGCTGTTATAAAAAGGGTTGCAAGTGACATAAATTTCTCCTCTTCAAACAAAAAATCGGATACCGGAGTACCCGACCGAATGCATTGATTTTTAGTATTTTAACATGATTCAAAGGCTTTTGTCAATACTGTTCGGAGCAGTTCTTTTCTTTTGGTTACAGTAACAAAATAAGGCGACAAATATCGTTGAAATTTTACCCAAGAAACACTTGCATTATATATATAATATATTGTATAATTGAAACAGCAATTTTAAGGAGGAT
Organism: Acutalibacteraceae bacterium; assembly: GCA_045602905.1. GTDB lineage: Bacteria > Bacillota > Clostridia > Oscillospirales > Acutalibacteraceae > CAG-177. The sequence continues at coordinate 9,818 of JAZSCL010000137.1, read as the reverse complement.
TACCATGAAAAAAGTCGGAATTGTAATGGGCAGCGACAGCGATTTGCCTGTAGTTGAAAAAGCCATAGACACACTCAAGGATTACGGCGTACCCTATGAGGTTCACGTTTTTTCCGCACACAGAACACCCGAGCATTCAAAAGAATTTGCTCAGGATGCAATCCTTAACGGCTTCGGTGCAATTATTGCCGCAGCCGGCAAAGCTGCACACCTTGCAGGTGCAATTGCAGCCAACACAACTCTCCCCGTTATCGGTATTCCCGTAAAATCATCAACACTCGACGGCATGGATGCGCTTCTTTCAACCGTTCAGATGCCTGCAGGCATTCCCGTTGCAACGGTTGCAATCGACGGTGCAGTCAATGCCGCTTTGTTATCTATACAGATTCTTGCGGTAACAGACACAGAGCTTGCGGAAAAGCTTGCAGCCGCAAGAGTGGCGGCAACCGAGAAGGTTCTTGCCGCAAACGAAAAAATTGAGGAAAAATTCAACAAGTGAATATTTGAATGTTCGCATTAAACCGTTTCAATCAATTTTGTTGCAACTGATTTCAATTCGTAATGCTTAATTCGGAATTCGCAATGAAGGGTCGCTTCGCTCCGATTGTATATTGCTCCGCAAAAACCGGATGTTAACGGATACATATAAAATGGGTACGGGTGAAACCCGTCATTAATTACGCATTACGCATTTTGAATTACGAATTAAAAACGAACTCTTCACTTATCTTCGGAGGTAAATTTTATGGGAGGATTTTTCGGCGCGACATCCAAAAGAGATGTTGTTCTGGATGTTTTCTTCGGTGTTGACTATCACTCACATCTCGGCACACGCCGAGGCGGTATGGCAGCCGTTAACGAAACAAAAGGCTTTCAGCGTGATATCCACAACATCGAAAACTCACCTTTCCGCACAAAGTTTGCGGGAATAACGGATGAAATGCAGGGTAACGCCTGCATCGGCTGTATCAGCGACAGCGACCCTCAGCCCATTCTCATCCGTTCAAACTTAGGCGTTTACGCAATAACAACCATCGGCTGCATAAACAATGCAGATGAGCTTATAGACGAATTTCTTTCGGCAGGCGGCGGTCATTTCACAACGATGACCTCGGGCAGAATCAATTCAACCGAGCTTGTTGCCGCACTCATTAACCAGAAGGATAATTTTGTTGAAGGTATACGCTTTGCTCAGGATAAGATTGACGGCTCGATGACAATCCTTATTCTTCTTGAAGACGGCAGCATCATCGCCGCAAGAGACAAGGTCGGCAGACTCCCCATAATCATCGGCAACGATTCCGAAGGCAAATGCGTTTCGTTTGAAGCTTTCGCATTCGAAAAGCTTGATTATAATTTCGAAAAGGAACTCGGTCCTGCCGAAATCGTAAGAATTTATCCTGACAGAGTTCATGTTCTTGCAGAGCCGCAAAAAGAAAAGAAAATCTGTGCTTTTCTCTGGAGCTATTACGGCTATCCCACCGCAAGATACGAGGGTGTCAACGTTGAGGTTATGAGAACCAAAAACGGTGCCGTTATGGCAAGGGAAGACAAGGCAAACGGTCTGTGCGACGGAATCGACTATGTAAGCGGAGTTCCTGATTCGGGCACTCCCCACGCAATCGGCTATGCAAACGCAAGCGGCATTCCCTTTGCAAGACCCTTTATCAAATACACTCCCACCTGGCCCAGAAGCTTTATGCCTGCAAACCAGAATGAGCGCAGCAAGGTTGCGAAAATGAAGATGATTCCCGTTCACGACCTTATTCAGGGCAAAAACCTGCTCTTTGTTGACGATTCAATCGTAAGAGGAACTCAGCTTCGTGAAACGGTTGATTTTCTTTACAGCCACGGTGCAAAAGAAGTTCATATGCGTGCTGCCTGCCCTCCGATTATGTTCGGTTGCAAATATCTCAACTTCTCACGCAACACATCCGATGATGACCTCATTGCACGCCGTGTTATCCACGACCTTGAGGGCAAGGACGGCGACAACTATATCGACGAATATCTCGATGCATCAACCGAAAGAGGTAAGAAGCTCCGTGAGATTATCGGCAAGGAGCTTAAGCTGACAACTCTCGGCTATCAGTCAATTGAAGGTCTTATCGAAGCAATCGGTCTTCCTGCAGAGTGTGTATGTACATACTGCTGGAACGGCAAGGGATAAAAATAAAACAGTAAATTATTCTTAGGAGGATTAACATAATGGAAAAAAGCTTCAGCGAAAGCTACGCAGCAGCAGGCGTTGATATTACCGCCGGCTACAAAGCAGTTGAACTCATGAAAACCCACATCAAAAGAACTCTCACAGCAGGTGCAATGTCCGATATTGGCGGCTTCGGCGGCCTTTTTGAGCTTGATTTGACAGGCATCTCAAAGCCCGTTCTCGTAAGCGGCACAGACGGCGTAGGAACAAAGCTCAAGCTCGCTTTTATCATGGACAAGCATGACACGGTTGGTATCGACTGCGTTGCAATGTGCGCAAACGATATCATCTGCTGCGGTGCAAAGCCCCTGCTTTTCCTTGACTATATCGCATGCGGCAAGAACGTTCCCGAAAGAATTGCAGAAATCGTTTCGGGTATTGCAGAAGGCTGTGTTCAGTCAAATGCGGCTCTTATCGGCGGCGAAACTGCAGAAATGCCCGGCTTCTATCCCATTGACGAATATGACCTTGCAGGTTTCTGCGTAGGCGTTGTTGATAAGGATAAGGTTCTTGATAACACAAAGATGGTTGAGGGCGACGTTGTTATCGCTCTTCCCTCCAGCGGCGTTCACTCAAACGGATTCTCGCTCGTAAGAAAGGTTTTCGATGTTGACAATGCCGATATCAAAACTCCCGTTGCAGAGCTTGGCGGCAAGTCCGTTGGCGAAACTCTTCTCACCCCCACAAAGATTTATGTTAAGCCCATGCTTGCTCTCTTCGAAGAAGTAACAGTCAAGGCTGTTTCACATATCACAGGCGGCGGCTTCTATGAGAATATTCCCAGAAGCATTCCCGACGGCTTCGGCGCAAAGATAGATAAATCAGCTCTCAAGATTCTTCCCATCTTTGACCTCATCGCAAAAACAGGCAACATCCCCGAAAGAGATATGTTCAACACATTCAACATGGGCGTTGGCATGAGCATCGTTGTTGCTAAGGAAGATGCTGAAAAGGCTCTTGAAGTTCTTAAGGCAAACGGCGAAGATGCTTACATCATCGGCGAAATCGTTAAAGGCGAAGAAAAGGTTATTATCGAATAAGAGGAGAAAATCATGATAAAAGCCCGTATTGCCGTTCTTGTTTCGGGCGGCGGAACAAATCTGCAGGCTCTGATTGATGCACAGTCGGCAGGAATAATCAAAAGCGGCGAAATCACCCTTGTTGTTTCAAATAAAGCGGGTGCGTATGCCCTTGAAAGAGCCGCAAAGGCAGGAATCAGAACAGAAACCGTTCTCAAAAAGGAAACTCCCGATTTTGAGGGCAGACTTATCGAAATTCTTGACGGCGACGGTATTGACCTTATCGTTCTTGCGGGCTTCATGAGCATTCTCTCTGAAAGATTCACAAATCACTATAAAGACAGAATAATCAACGTTCATCCCTCACTCATTCCGTCATTCTGCGGCGAAGGCTTCTACGGTCTGCGTGTGCATGAGGCGGGTCTCGGCTACGGAGTTAAGGTGACGGGTGCAACGGTTCATTTTGTTAACGAAATCCCCGACGGCGGACGCATCATCATGCAGAAAGCCGTTGAAATTCAGCCTGACGATACCCCGGAAACTCTGCAGAAAAGAGTTATGGAGCAGGCGGAATGGATAATCCTTCCGCAGTCGGCTGAAAAGGTTTGCAAAGATATAATTACGGAGGCTGAATAATGAAAGTTATGGTAGTCGGCGGCGGCGGACGCGAGCACGCCATCATCAAAAAGCTTAAAGAAAACAAAGAAATTGAAAAAATATATGCACTCCCCGGCAACGGCGGTATGGCAGACGATGCGGAATGCGTTGCAATCGGCGCAAAGGATATTCCCGCAATCGTTGAATTCGCAAAGGCAAACGATATCGGCTTTGCGGTTGTTGCTCCCGATGACCCCCTTGTGCTCGGCGCAGTTGATGAGCTTTCAAAGCTGGGAATCCCCTGCTTCGGCCCCGAAAAGAAAGCCGCAATCATCGAAGGCAGTAAGGTTTTTTCCAAAAATCTTATGAAGAAATACGGTATCCCCACCGCAGCATACGAGGTTTTTGATGACGCTGAAAAAGCTCTTGAATATCTTGCAGATGCTCCCATTCCCACAGTTATCAAGGCTGACGGTCTTGCACTCGGCAAGGGCGTTATCATCGCAATGACCCGTGAAGAAGCTTATGATGCAGTCAAGTCAATCATGCAGGATAAGGCTTTCGGCGAAAGCGGAAATCAGATTGTTATTGAAGAATTCCTTGAAGGTCCTGAAGTTTCCGTGCTTTCTTTCACAGACGGCAAAACGGTTGTTCCCATGATTTCATCCATGGACCACAAGAGAGCAAAGGATAACGATGAAGGTCTCAACACAGGCGGTATGGGAACAATCGCTCCCAATCCCTATTACACTCCCGAGGTTGCGGAGCGCTGCATGAAGGAAATCTTCCTTCCCACGGTCAATGCAATGAACGCCGAGGGCAGAACATTCAAAGGCTGTCTGTATTTCGGACTTATGATTACCAAAAACGGACCTAAGGTTATCGAATATAACTGCCGTTTCGGTGACCCCGAAACTCAGGTTGTGCTTCCACTTCTTGAAAGCGACCTTTTTGAAATCATGAAGAGCGTTGCCGCAGGTACACTCAGCGAAACAGAAGTCAAGTTCAGCGATAAATCAGCTTGCTGCGTTGTTATGGCATCCGACGGATATCCCGTTAAATATCAGAGCGGCTTTGAAATCACAATGCCGAAGGATAAAAATATCTATGTTGCGGGCGCAAAGCTTGCTGACGGTAAGCTTCTCACCGCAGGCGGACGAGTTCTTGGCGTAACAGAAACCGCAGAAACTCTTGCCGATGCAATTGCAAAGGCATACGAAACGGTTAAAACAGTTAATTTTGAAAATGCCTACTTCAGAAACGACATCGGCAAAAAAGCATTGGAGGTTTGATATATCATGGTATACAGAGCGTATGTTGAAAAGAAAAGCGGACTTGATAACGAAGCCCGTGCACTTAAAAACGAGCTTGTTTCACTTCTCGGAATAAACGGTCTTGAAAAGGTTCGTGTTCTTAATCGTTATGACATCGAAAACATCGAAAAAGACCTTTTTGATTATTCAAAGAGCACTGTTCTTTCGGAGCCTCAGCTTGATGTAATCACAGAAACACCCGACCTTGAATGTGATGTTCTTTTTGCGGTTGAACCCCTTCCCGGTCAGTTTGACCAGAGAGCAAATTCATGTGCGGAATGTATTCAGATTATCTCAAAGGGCGAGCGTCCCCTTGTTAAAACAGCAAAGGTATACTGCCTCAGCGGTAATATCAGCGCAGACGATGTTGCTCAGATTAAAAAGTATGTAATCAACCCCGTTGAATCAAGAGAGGCTTCGCTTGAAACTTATGAAACTCTTGCAGCGGATTACGATATTCCCGAAACAGTAAAGACTCTTGACGGCTTCATCAAGCTTTCAGAGGATGAACTCAAGGCATTTGTTGCGGACTACGGCCTTGCAATGGATCTTGATGACATCAAATTCTGCCAGAAGTATTTCATCAGTGAGGACCGTGACCCCACAATCACCGAAATCAGAATGATTGATACTTATTGGTCAGACCATTGCCGTCACACAACTTTCCTCACAAACATCGATTCCGTTAAGTTTGAAGACGAGCTTCTTCAGAAGGTTTATGACGAATATATCGATGCAAGAAAGGCTTGCAACAGAACAAAGCCCGTCAATCTTATGGATATCGGCACAATTGCAGCAAGATATCTCAAGCAGCAGGGTCTTCTTCCCAAGCTTGACGAAAGCGAAGAAATCAACGCCTGCACAGTCAAGATTGACGTTGAAATTGAGGGCGAAACCCAGAAATGGCTTCTCCTCTTCAAGAACGAAACTCACAACCACCCCACGGAAATCGAGCCCTTCGGCGGTGCTGCAACCTGCATCGGCGGTGCAATCCGTGACCCCCTTTCGGGCAGAAGCTACGTTTATGCTGCTATGCGTGTAACAGGTGCAGGCGACCCCACAGTGCCCGTAAGCGAAACAATCGAGGGCAAGCTTCCCCAGAGAAAGATTGTTCAGACTGCTGCTGCAGGCTACAGCTCATACGGTAACCAGATCGGTCTTGCAACGGGTATCGTTGACGAGCTTTACCATCCCGGCTACGTTGCAAAGAGAATGGAAATCGGTGCTGTTATTGCGGCTGCTCCCGAAGAGAATGTACGCCGTGAACGTCCCGAAGACGGCGACGTTGTTATCCTTCTCGGCGGACGCACAGGCCGTGACGGCTGCGGCGGTGCAACGGGTTCATCAAAATCACATAACCTCAAGTCACTTGAAAACTGCGGCGCAGAAGTTCAGAAGGGTAATGCTCCCGAAGAAAGAAAGCTTCAGCGTCTGTTCAGAAATAAAGAAGCATCTCAGCTCATCAAGCGTTGCAACGACTTTGGTGCAGGCGGCGTTTCCGTTGCTATCGGCGAGCTTGCAGACGGTCTTGAAATCAACCTCAATGCAGTTCCCAAGAAGTATGAGGGTCTTGACGGCACAGAGCTTGCAATTTCAGAAAGCCAGGAAAGAATGGCTGTTGTTGTTGAGGCAAAGGATGCCGAAAGATTCATGGAGCTTGCAACAAGCGAAAACCTTGAAGCAACCATCGTTGCAACAGTTAAGGAGAAGCCTTATCTTGTAATGTATTGGAACGGCAAGGCAATCTGTAATATCAGCCGTGAATTCCTCAATTCAAACGGTGCTGAGAAACACATTGACATCGCTCCCGCAAAGGTTGAAGACTACCGCAAGGAAATCAGCGGTTCGTTCACAGATAACTACACTGCTCTTGCAGGCGACCTCAATATCTGCTCAAAGAGAGGTCTTTCAGAGCGTTTCGACTCAACAATCGGCGCAAACACAGTTCTTATGCCCTTCGGCGGCAAGAATCAGCTTACCCCCATCCAGGCAATGGTACATAAGATTGCCGTTGAGAAGCAGGATACCGAAACCTGCTCACTCATGTCATGGGGTTACAATCCCTTTATCACAGAAAAGAGCCCCTATCACGGCGCATACCTTGCAGTAATCGAGTCAGTTTCAAAGCTCATTGCCGCAGGTGCAGACTTCAGCGAAGTATATCTCACATTCCAGGAATACTTTGAGAAACCTCTCAAAGACGGCAAGCGTTGGGGCAAACCCCTTGCAGCTCTTCTCGGTGCATTCAAGGCTCAGATGGACCTCAAGATTGCGGCTATCGGCGGCAAGGACTCAATGAGCGGTTCGTTTGAGGATATCGATGTACCTCCCACACTCGTTTCATTCGCAGTAACAACCGAAAACATCAAGAATATCGTATCTCCCGAATTCAAGTCGGCAGGTCACAAGGTTGTTATGCTCAAGCCCGAATACACAGCAGACAATCTTCCCGAAACAGCATCACTTCTTAAGGTTTACGAAGAAGTTTATGCTCTTGTTACCGCAGGCAAGGCTGCCGCAATCTACACTCCCGGTATGGGCGGTGCAGCAGAAGCAGTTCTCAAGATGGCAATGGGTAACGGAATCGGCTTTGATTTTGCTGATGTTTCGCTTGATGACATCTTCGGCTATTCCTACGGCTCATTCATCATCGAGCTTAACGATGATACAGACTGCGGCACTCTCCTCGGTTACACAACCGACAAGGCTGCAATCACATACGGTGCAGAAACAGTTGATTTTGCAAAGCTTCTTCCCGTCTATGAAGATAAGCTTGAAGAAATCTATTCCTGCAACATCGCAATGCCCGAAAAGAAGATTGAAACCTTCGATTATAAGGCAACAACCTTCGCAAAGCCCGCAATCAGAACAGCCGGACCCAAGGTTCTGATTCCCGTATTCCCCGGCACAAACTGCGAATATGATTCCGCAAAATATGCTGAAAGAGCAGGCGCAGAGGCAGAAATCTTTGTTATCAACAACCTTTCCGCTTCAAGCATTGCAAAATCCGTTGAAGATTTCGCAAAGAAGGTTGCAGACAGCCAGATTATCTTTGTTCCCGGCGGCTTCTCGGGCGGTGACGAACCCGACGGTTCAGGTAAGTTCATTACCGCATTCTTCCGCAACGCAGAAATCAAGCAGGCTGTAACAGAGCTTCTCGAAAAGCGTGACGGTCTTATGCTCGGTATCTGTAACGGCTTCCAGGCACTCATCAAGCTCGGTCTTGTTCCCTACGGCAAGATTATCGATACCGATGAAACCTGCCCCACTCTTACCTACAACACAATCAGCAGACATCAGTCCAAGATTGTCCGCACAAAGCTTGTTTCCAACAATTCACCCTGGCTCTCAAAAGCAAAGCAGGGCGAAATCTACAGCGTTCCCATCTCACACGGTGAAGGCAGATTCATTGCTGACGAAGCTCTCATCAGAAAGCTTGCCGCAAACGGTCAGATTATCACTCAGTATGTTGACTTTGACGGCAACGCAACAAATGATATCGCTTTCAACCCCAACAACTCCGACTTTGCAATCGAAGGTATTGTTTCACCCGACGGCAGAGTTCTCGGCAAGATGGGTCACGCAGAAAGAACAGGCTTCGGTCTTTATAAGAACGTTCCCGGCGAATATGACCTCAAGCTCTTCGAATCAGCAGTTGAGTACTACAAGTAATATATAATGTAATATAATAATAGAAGGCACCGTCCGTAATGGATGGTGCCTTTTTTAGTGCAAAGAACAGATAATAGAGAATATTGAACAGATAATAAATAATAGATATTTGACGGGATATTCTCATCGATGAAAACTAAATCTCTTCCGCAACGGCGGTGATGACGGTCATATCGTCGAATTTTTTGCCGCATCTTCTCTGAGCGCATTCAAGAACATTTTCCGAAAACTCCGTTGCATCGGGGCCGCCGCCGAAGGTTTTCAGCTCATCCTTGAGCCAGATGTTGCCGCATCCCAGCACGCCGTCACTGACCATAACAAGGGTGTCGCCGCCGCGGAGCTTAAGAGTGTATCGGTTGAACGACACTTTCGGCAGAATTCCGAGGGGAGTTGAGGGGATTTCGATTTCCCGTATTCTGCCCGATGCGGTGTAAAAAGAAGGTGCGGCGCCGGCTTTGTAAATGACCGTTGAGCCGTCAAAAAGGTCGATTTCCGCAACGTCGAGAGTGGAAAGAGATTCATCGTCGGATTTGATGGAAAGAGCCGAATTTGTTATATTCAGAGCAGTATCGAGGCTCACTCCCGCTCGGATAAGCCGAGAAAAAAGCTCAACCGTCATGGCTGAATCGATAGCTGCCCTTCCGCCCGTGCCCATTCCGTCGGAGAGGATGATATATGCCTTGGATTCTGTTTGAAAGCATTCAAAATAATCGCCGCAGAGCTTCTGATTTCCGCAGCTTGCCGCGGCGGACCCGATCCGGATTCTGAACAGCTCTTTCCTTGTAAAAACAAGCTCTTTTCCGTTTTTATGCTCACGGATTTTCGGTGTAAGAAACTGCACCTCAAGCTCACGGGAAAGCTCATCGGTCAGCCGTGAAAGAGAGGTTGAAACGGGGATATCCTCAACAATGCAGGTCAGCTTCATTGCGCCCGACGGAGGGTTGATGCAGCTTACGGAAGCAACGGAAAATCCGTTATCCGCAAGCACTCTTGCAGCACTTTTTTCCT
>JAZSCL010000136.1:0-3649 GCA_045602905.1 Acutalibacteraceae bacterium | reverse complement strand
GCAGGTTGAATCTTTCAGATGCGGAAGAAAAGCAGGAGGTAAATTATGAAGAAAAAATTAGCTGTGGTTCTCTCAATGTTACTCGTTTTCGCTATGCTCTTTATGACTGCATGCGGTGAAAACAACTCAATTAATGTTGGTACAGGCGGCTCAACAGGAACATACTACGGTTTCTGCAATGTTATTTCCAGCACACTCAAAGAAAAAGCAGGCTTAGACCTTAAAATCCAGTCTTCAGGTGCATCAAAGGCTAACATTCTTGATATCGAAGACGGTATTGTAGATATGGCTATTGTTCAGAACGATGTTATGGACTATGCTTACAACGGCACATCACTCTTCGCTGATGTAGGTTCTATCAAAAGCTTCTCAACTCTCGGTGCAGCATACGCTGAAGTTTGTCAGATAGTTGCAAAGGCTGATTCAGGCATAAAGACAGTTGCAGACCTCAAGGGCAAGAAGGTTTCCGTTGGTGACAGTGGCAGCGGTGTTGAATTCAATGCTCAGCAGATTCTTGGTGCTTATGACATCGCATTTGAAGATATCGACAAGCAGAACCTTTCCTTCCAGGCATCTGCAGATGCTCTTAAGGATGGCAAGATTGATGCTTTCTTCTGCACAGCAGGCGCTCCCACGGTTGCTATCACTGACCTTTCAACAACAACAGGCATCGTTCTTGTTGAAATCGATGCAGAACACCTTGCAAAGCTTCAGGCTGACTACGGTTTCTATGCTGCATACACAGTTCCCGCAGGAACATACAAAGGCGTGAATGCAGATATAACAACAGTTGCTGTTAAGGCTACATTCATCGTAAGCAATGACCTTGATGAAGAAACAGTATATCAGCTCACAAAAGCTATCTACGAAAACAAGGATGAATATTCACACGAAAAGGCTGCAGAAATGAGCCTTGAATATGCAGTTTCCAGCATCTCCGTTCCCTTCCATCCCGGTGCAGAAAGATATTATAAAGAGGTTGGCGCAATCAGCTGATGAGCGGCAAGCTTTCGGCTAAGTCTAAGAAAAGGTTAATCGCAGCAGCCGTTTTAATGACAGTCATTACAGCGGCTGCTTTTCTTATAAGTCATTGCTTTCCGCTTTTTTTAGTGCTGTATGATTCGGATACCGGGAAAAGGCACATAACACAAAAGGCTGAAAACGGACTTATGTTTTCCGTAGAGTTTGTTCACTCCGTTAATCAGACTCCGGTAAAAGATACCTACATAATCGAAAACGGAGAAATAAGGGCTTTTTCAACAACATACCGTTCATTCGGTGCGGGAGTTCAGACTGCTCTTGAAGACGGTCAGAAAATGACCTATGACGATCAAGGAAATATGGTTATAACGGGTTTTGATATTACATACGACCCGTTAAGATATATAGTCGGAACGGTTTCCGACCATATTCTTGAAATTGGCGGTGAAGAAATCAGCCTTCGCAATATGTGCGGCAGAAATGCAAGGGTTGTTTTTGAAATCGTTACCCCCTTCGAATTTCTGACGAAAGGATTGTTGTAATTAATGTCAGATGTAAACACAAAACCAATCGGCATGGAGGCAGATGAAGAGGCTGTAGATGTCGAAAAAATTATGGCGGAGTTTGATAAAGAGTCCAACACACGCCATTTTTCAGGCATATTTCAGAAAATAATCAAAGCTTTAATGATAATTTTCTCCCTTTATGTTATGGTCGACGGTTGGACAGGCACAATGGAAGAAAGACAGAAAATGTCACTGTTTATCGGCATAATTGTTTTCATAGCTTTCATTATTTATCCTGTTCGTAAAAAAGAAGAGAAAAAGCTGAATCATGTTCCGTTTTATGACTGGATTTTTGCCATTGTTGGTTCGGGTTCGTTTTTCTACTACGCAATAAACTGCCAGGCAATCGTTGACAGAGCATCAAGAATCAATGAAATCGATATTGCTGTTGCTGTTATCGGTACAGTGCTGTTGTTTGAAGCGTGCCGCAGAGTTGTCGGTCTTCCCATTGTTTGCGTTTCGGCAGCGTTCATTGCATATGCATTTATCGTTGTTGACCGCAATCCTTTAAGAATAATAATGTATAAGCTTTTCTATACAACGGAAGGTATTGCAGGCACTCCTCTTAATGTCTGTGCATCATTCATTGTTCTTTTTATTATTTTTGCTTCATTCCTCGAGCAGTCGGGAATCGGTGCATTCTTCGTTGACCTTGCAAACTCGATTGCAGGCAAGGCAACAGGCGGACCGGCAAAGGTTGCCGTTATTTCAAGTGCAATGGAGGGTATGTATTCAGGCTCATCCGTTGCCAATACCGTAGGCAGCGGCTCGGTTACAATCCCCACCATGAAGCGTTGCGGCTATAAGCCTGAATTTGCGGCAGCGGTTGAGGCAGCGGCATCAACCGGCGGACAGATTATGCCTCCCATTATGGGCGCAGCTGCATTCCTTATGACAGAATATACGGGACTTCCGTACTCAAAGATTGCAATTGCTGCAATTCTTCCTGCAGTTCTTTACTTCACGGGCATCTTTATGATGATTCACTTTGAAGCAAAGAAGCTTGGTCTTAAGGGTCTTCCCAAAGAATCAATCCCCAATTTCTTCAAGCTTATTTTAACAAAAGGATATCTCCTGCTTCCCGTTGTTGCTCTTGTTATTGCAATGAACCATTTCTCGCCTGCAAAGGCGGCTATTCTTGCAATTCTTGTTGCAATCGTCGTTAAGCTTGTTGAGGGTGCGGTTAAGTCCATCGTTCACAAGAAATTTGAGTTTGATTTCAATCTCTATCTTCAGTCACTCGCAAACGGAACAAAGAATGCAATCGGCGTAGCTCTTGCTTGTGCCGTTGCAGGCTGTATTTCCGCTATGGTTCAGCAGACGGGACTTGCAAATGTTCTTTCGTCACTTGTTCAGTCTGCATCACAGATTCATCCGATTTTTGCACTGGCACTTACAATGCTTATGTGCATTGTTCTCGGTATGGGTGTTCCCACAACAGCAAACTATGTTATCATGGCGTCAATGGTTGCGCCTATTCTTATGAGAAGCCTGAACATCCCTGTTCTTGCGGCGCATATGTTTGTGTTCTACTTCGGAATCGTTGCCGATATCACTCCTCCCGTTGCTCTTGCGGCATACGCAGGCTCGGCAATTGCAAAATCAAATCCGATGAAAACAGGAGTAACCGCAACCAGACTTGCTATCACAGCATTCATAGTTCCCTATATCTTCGCATTCAGCCCTGAAATGCTTATTATCGGTTCTGACAAGCCTTGGTATGAAATTGTACTTCTTGTTGTAACTGCTCTTTGCGGTATTTACATTATTTCCGCCGGCATGGAAGGCTATATGTATAAGCATATGCCTTGGTGGGAGAGAATACTTGCTCTCGCGGGCGGACTTTGTATGGTTATCCCCGGCATTGTAACCGATGCAATCGGACTTGCACTTATTGTGCTTGTGTTTATTCTCCAAAAAATAGGGGAGAAGAAAGAAAAAATTAAAACAGCCTGAACGGTATAAAGAAAACCACCGAGGTCATAAGACTTCGGTGGTTTTAAGTTTATCAAGAAATTCTTTGTCTTTTTTTGAAAGCTCCACATTCTTAAGCATATCAGGTCTGCGTTCAAAAGTGCGTTTCAGACTTTGTTCACGCTGCC
>JAZSCL010000135.1:0-4029 GCA_045602905.1 Acutalibacteraceae bacterium | reverse complement strand
GGCACTGTGGGAAATTGTCTGGACTCTTTTCGTCGGCCTTATAGCCGTTATCGGAACAGAAATGTATAACGAGGCGATGGACTACTGCGAATGGAAAAACGGCTACCGCACAGAAGCTATGGCTTCCGTTGCCAAGGGTATCGCCGCCAAGGTTTCATCAAGCACAAGCGCAGTTGTCACAACAGCTATCAAAAAGATGATAGGCTATGAAGCAAACGCATTCAGAACGGGTGCAGAACAGACGGATAAGGTCAAATTCTTCCTTTTTGCAATGTTTACAATTATTCCTGCCGTAACGGGCTCTCTCGGAATAATCCCCATGCTTTTCTATGACCTTAACAATGATAAAAAGGAAAAGATGTATGCAGAGCTTCTTGAACGCCGCAAGCTTATGTCCGATGCCGTTGAAAGCGATAACGAGGATATGCTGAGGCTTGCAACAGAAACACAGATAAACATAGGCAAATAAAGACGATAAACCATTGTAATTCCATTGTTTTTCCCCGTGCGGCTTCACACTGCACGGGGATTTTTTTGCTTGTTTTGCAGATAAAAATCAGCAGGCGACATCCTGAAACGGTTGTTGCCTGCTTTAATTTTATATCATATTTTCAACAAATTGCTTTGCCGTCCTTGCGGAGCGTGAGCCTTTTTCGAGAGCAAACTGTTCAGCTTTTCTTTCAAGCTCATCCGTATCGCATTTAATACCCTTCTTATTTGCAAGGCTGCGAACTATATCGAGATACGTTTCTTTGTTCGGCTTATTGAAAGTGATATGAATTCCGAATCTGTCGGAAAGTGAGATAATTTCCTGAACGGTATCGTTGAAATGCACGTCGTCACCCTCACGGTCGCTGAATTTTTCTTTGACAAGGTGACGGCGGTTGCTCGTTGCATAAATCACAACATTTTTTGACTTAGCAGATACAGAACCTTCCAGAATCGCTTTGAGTGCGCTGAAATTATCGCCATTCTTACGGAAAGACAAGTCATCAATAAACAAAATAAATTTCAGCGGATTATCCGAAAGCTCGTCGAGAATGACGGGGATTTCACGAAGCTGCTCTTTACGCACCTCGATTATCCTCAAACCTTCTTTATACAGTTCATTAACAACGGCTTTTACCGTTGAGGATTTGCCCGTGCCTGCATCGCCCGTGAGCAGAATATTCGCCGCCGCTTTGCCTTCAAGCAGAGCTTTTGTGTTATCGAGAATAATTTTCTTTTCACGCTCGTAGCCGATAAGGTCGGAAAGCGTGATTTCATCGGGATGCAAAACAGGAACAATTTTTTCGCTGTCAATTCGGAACATGTGATTTTTAGCATAGATGCCGTAACCGTATTTACCGATATTCCTTGTCCTCTTTGCATAGTCGTTTGCAAGATCAACTTTTTCAGCCTTAAAAACGGGCAGGAATCCGTTCCAATCTATCGTACCTTGAAGCTCAGCAGGAGTTAAATCCGAAACGTCTTGCAGAATTTCAAGCTCAGCGTCAACACATTTTTTCATAGTCGGCGAACCCGATTTTCCACTACCGAGAATCTTGACGTAAACATTTTCATTGTTGCTGACAACTGTGTGAATGTGTCTTGCAAGGCTGACTTTGTTGTTTGCATACAAAGCTGAAACAAAATCGGAATAGCGGCTGATTTTTTCAGATATTTCTGCATTTTCAATGCATTCAAGATATTTCATAAGTCTGCTGATTACCGAATCTGAAAGCAACGCTCTGAAAATGCAAAGTGAATTAAGTTTTAAATATAATTCATTTAATCTTTCGTTCTTCATTTCAGAATTGCACCCTCCGCTCCGCTTGAAACAAGGGCTGCGTATCTCTTGAGGTAACCCGAAAGCTCTTTTTTCTTGGGAACAAAGTTTTTCATTCTTTCGGCAAGAATACTCTCATCAACCTTAAGTTCAAGCTTGTTTTCGGGGATATTGATGCTGATGATATCGCCTTCTTCAACAATGCCTATCATGCCGCCGCTTGCCGCTTCGGGTGAAACGTGACCGATGCAGGCGCCTCTCGTTGCGCCGCTGAATCTGCCGTCTGTGACAAGTGCAACGCTGCTGCCGAGACCCATTCCCATAATAGCTGACGTGGGGTTGAGCATCTCTCTCATACCCGGTCCGCCTTTGGGCCCTTCGTAACGTATAACAACAACATCACCCGATTTGATTTTGCCTGCATTGATTGCCGCCTGAGCATCTTCTTCGCAGTCAAAAACTCTTGCAGGGCCTTCGTGAACAAGCATTTCAGGGAGCACCGCAGAACGCTTGACAACGCTGCCGTCGGGGGCAAGATTACCTCGAAGAACGGCAATGCCGCCTGTTTCGCTGTGCGGATTATCAACGGGTCTGATTACATCGTGGTCAAGATTTATACATCCTTTTATGTTTTCACCAACTGTTTTGCCCGTTACGGTTATGCAATCGAGGTTAAGAAGATTTTTCTTTGAAAGCTCGTTCATAACGGCATAAACACCGCCTGCTTCGTCAAGCTCTTCGATATAAGTTCTGCCTGCGGGTGCAAGGTGACAGAGATTCGGAGTTTTCTCACTTATCTTGTTTGCAATATCAAGATTGATTTCGATTGAGCATTCGTGGGCAATAGCAGGAAGATGAAGCATACTGTTTGTTGAACAGCCGAGAGCCATATCAACCGTCAGAGCGTTCATAAATGCTTCTTCTGTCATTATGTCACGGGGACGGATGTTCTTCTTGACCATATCCATAACCGCCATACCTGCGTGCTTTGCAAGCTCGATTCTTGCGGAATAAACCGCAGGAATCGTTCCGTTGCCTCTGAGTCCCATACCGAGGGCTTCGGTGAGGCAGTTCATTGAATTTGCGGTATACATTCCCGAGCACGAGCCACAGGTAGGACAGGTTTTGCATTCATATTCACGCAGTTTATCTTCGGTGATTTTGCCTGCACCGTATTCGCCGACGGCTTCAAAGATTGACGAAAGGCTTGTTTTTGCGCCGTTCACTCTGCCTGCAAGCATCGGACCGCCGCTGACAAAAACGGTTGGTATATTCAGCCTTGCCGCCGCCATAAGCAGACCGGGTACGTTCTTATCGCAGTTTGGCACCATAACAAGAGCGTCAAAGCCGTGGGCAAGAGCCATTGCTTCGGTTGAATCGGCTATCAGATCACGGGTGACGAGCGAATATTTCATGCCCGTGTGACCCATTGCTATGCCGTCGCAGACCGCTATTGCAGGGAAAACAATCGGAGTTCCGCCTGCCATTGCAACGCCGAGCTTGACGGCATCGACGATTTTATCTATGTTAATATGTCCGGGCACGATTTCGTTATATGAGCTGACTATGCCGACAAGCGGTCTTTCCATTTCTTCGTCAGTCAGACCGAGAGCATGATATAACGCTCTGTGCGGTGCATTATGTGTTCCGAATTTAAGAGAATCACTTTTCATAAAATCAATCCTTCTCAGTTATTGATGAGTTTATCTTCACCGTTCCAGCTGTAAAGCTTTCTTATATCCTCGCCGACGATTTCAGACGGATGCTCACTTGCGATTTTACGCATTGCATTGAAATGAACCTGACTGCCTGCATCGGACATATCAAGCAGGAACTCTTTTGCAAACGTGCCGTCTTGTATATCCTTGAGGATTTTCTTCATTGTTTTCTTAGTTTCTTCGGTAATGATTTTCGGACCTGTTACGTAGTCGCCGTATTCTGCGGTGTTCGAAATTGAATATCTCATGCCCGCAAAGCCGCTCTGATAGATAAGGTCAACGATAAGCTTCATTTCGTGGATGCATTCAAAATATGCGTTTCGGGGGTCATAGCCAGCTTCAACAAGGGTTTCAAAACCTGCCTGCATAAGAGCGCAGACGCCGCCGCACAGAACTGCCTGTTCGCCGAAAAGGTCTGTTTCGGTTTCAGTTCTGAAATTGGTTTCAAGCACTCCTGCCCTTGCACCGCCGATACCGAGTGCATAAGCAAGACCTATATCCCACGCATCGCCCGTTGCATCCTGCTCAACAGCGATAAGGCAG
>JAZSCL010000134.1:0-3759 GCA_045602905.1 Acutalibacteraceae bacterium | reverse complement strand
AATCCAGCGCACCGCCCCAGAGAAGATTGATACCGATTTTATATTCGCTGTTCTGAAGAAAAATATTTTTATCAGGCACTTCACGGTTGAATACGTCAACGCCGACAAGCTCAAACACCGCCGTATCCTTATCAAGAGGCTCGAGCGTTATTTTGCAAAGAGTGTTTGATTTTGTTTTGTCAAGCACACCGTCAATAAAGCTGTAAAAAGGCTTTGTGCCGTCCGAGGGTTCAAGGAAAAATTCCTCGGAATGCTGTTCACCCTTGTGCATATATGTAATTACACCTTTCATATATGCGTCGGACTTATAGCTGATGCCGTAATAATTGAACCAGCCGAAATCGGCATCGCCGAATTCAAGCTCGGCCTTTTCTGATATAATACCGTTTTCAATTCCGCTTACGGACACAGCCTCAATCGCCTCAATTGCAAAATTCGTATCTGCTTTTGATGGCAGAAAACTGCAAAGATATGAGGGAAACAGGAATATAAATGAAAGAATAATGGAAAAAATTTTTTTCAAAGCAATCACCCTTTTTAATAGTTTTTTTGTAAGCTCATAATTCGGGAAGCTGCCGTTACAGGCAACGGGATATGCCCCGTAAGAAATTCAGAAAGTACTGCCAGTATTCATCTGATCGGTTTTATAACAATACCTTCGGTTGAATTCTTGATTTGAGGCAACACAAGCAATCTTATGTGAGCACTTGTTTTATCATCGGATTAATCCGGATATATAACCTGCGAGCCCTGCCAGGAAAGATAGTTCTTCTCTACACCGATTTCTTCAATCCATGCACGGACTTCAGGCGTCTGAAGCACAAGAGATTCGTGGGAGTTATTCCACACCCATGAAGGCGTAGGCCACAGGCAGATTTCGGGGTCGGCAGCTTCGTAAAATTCTTTCGATACACCTGCCTGACCGTGGTGTGACATTTTGCATATATCGCAATCCAGCAGCTCCTTGTATTCGGGGTTTGCAAGCACCTTGTTCCCTGAGCTTACAGCGGCATCTCCTGTAAACAATATGCTCTTTTCGCCAAGCTCCATACGGAATATCAGAGAGGAATCATTGACTATTGAGTAAGCAGGGTCAAAGGTGTAAAGCACGGTTATTTTTGCCGCACCGATATCGAAAACATCGCCTTCGTTAACAACCTGAACCTTTTCAGG
The DNA here is from genome assembly GCA_045602905.1 of Acutalibacteraceae bacterium. Taxonomy (GTDB): domain Bacteria; phylum Bacillota; class Clostridia; order Oscillospirales; family Acutalibacteraceae; genus CAG-177. Next base: position 2,586 of record JAZSCL010000134.1, on the reverse strand, counting down.
GAAAGCCTTGCTTATTCTGTCAAACTCGGCTATCATTTCTGCGCCTTCCGCCGCGTCGGACGAATCTATAGCGGCATAGTATTCATAAGGTGCATAGTGGTGAATAACCTTGTCAAATTTTACCTGATTTGTGCGATTCTCAGCCACTTCGTTAAAAACCTGAACGTGGTCTGCGTGGGGATGGGTCAGAAACCAAACGTCAATTTTCGGTACAACCTGCCCCGTGACAGCCTTGAGGTACTGAATGAAGTAATCGGTTTCAAAATTATAACCGCCGTCAATTACAATAACCTTGCCGTCCTCGGTTGTGATAATAAAGCTGTCGCCTATAGCATCTTCACCCGATTTGAGCATATGAATAGCGTTTTTGTTCATAGTGTTGGGGACATCCTCTTTTTTTACTGCAAAATAATACTTGATACCGTTAAAAAATGCCCTGATTTTTGCAAACAGTCTATCGAAGAAAGCGATGAATGCATTGTCACCGTTTTCTTCCTTTGCGGAAGATACAGCTGTTTTCTCAGGCTCTGCCTGAACGGCAAATGCCGGTGCTGCACATGCAAACATCATAACCATTACAAGAAAAATTGAAATAAATCTTTTCATATCGGCCTCCGTTGCATATTTGTCGGATTAACTATATGGTAAAAATATCGCAGGATATCAACAAAATTTTTTTGCAAAAACATAAAAGATTTTTGCAAATTCTGCCATATCATTTTTTCTTTTCAGCATATTTCTGTGTATTTTTACCAATAGCCATCTTGATTTTAGCATTATGATGCAGAGAAGTAAATAACACATTTTAGTTAAAATAGTGTCCTTATTTGCTGAATTGAAATATACCGCAATCACAACAAAAATGTACAGTTGAATCATCATACTCAAAGCATAAAGCAGTAAACGCTCAACGATTTATAGCTTTATCGGTTATAATGCTTACTTTACACGATATTCTTCTATATTACACCCGCAATTTCTTATTTAGTAACCGTTTTATCTCTGTATTTTTTTGGCGACATACCGTAGAACTTACGAAAAACACGGTGAAAATAGCTGATGTTTTCATAACCTGTAAGCTGCGAAATTTCCGAAACTACGAGGTTTGTGCTTTCAAGAAGAAAACAGGCGTGAGACATTCTCTTTTCCTGCACAAGCTCCGTATAGGTTTTGCCTGTCAGCTTTTTAATCTGCTTTGACAGCGCATTGAAATCGTAAAAAAGCATCTGTGAAAGCTCTGTCAGGCTGCCGCCCGCAAAATGTGCCTCAATATATTTCAGTACGTGGAATATAAGGCTGCTGTCGTCACCGTTATAATTAAGGCCGTCAATGTGATCGAGAAGCTGAAGCAAAATAAGACCCATTGTTGTTTCATTTATGTTTCTTTTCTCCTGACTGTCGTCAAGCAAATTCCAGATAAGGTTTTCAATAAGATTCTGCACAGGCAGAACATCTGAAACCTTGAAATGAAGATAGCTTGACTTACCGTTATCGCCTCTTAAGCATTGGATTAAAAAACTGTGCAATAACGATTCTTCGCTATTCAGCATTTCGAGAGATTTCTCAAAGAAATGAGGCAAAACAACGAAATTGACTGCTATATCCCGATCTGTTGAGGGGAGATTTTCCTGTCTGCAATTCTGTGTCATAAAAAGGATATCTCCCTCGTTAAGTACAACGGTTTCGTTGTTGATAATATTGGTTTTTGTTCCCTGATACATATAAATAATCTCAACGTAATCGTGGCTGTGTTCAGGAAAATGATTGGTATTTGTATCGGCTCTTACCGCAATAAGCTTTTCTTTTTTCATTAATTTGGAGCCTTCAATGATGATTCTCTCGTCATCATTTTTGTTGCTGAGCAAAAATGAAGGGGTTTCATAGGTATGGATGATAAGCTTCTCTATCAGGTCATTTCTCATAACAATCACCGCCTTTTACAAACAGTATAACTTATTCCGGATTATGTTTCAACTGTTTTGTTGCAAATAAGGACACTTTTCGCTCTAATAATGACCTTTATTTTTGGTGTATAAAATGCTAAAATTTAAATTAATAATTGCAGGTAATAATTCCGAGGTAAAATAAATTATCTTGTTTTTTATCCGCAATGCACTTCTGACAACGCAGAAAGAAGGGGAGACTCCATTTATGAAGCTTAACAAAAATGATGTTGTTCTGTTTTCAGGCGACTCCATAACCGACGGAAACCGAGGCAGGTGTATGGACTGCAACCACATTATGGGTCACGGCTATCAGTACATCGTTGCATCACAGCTTGCACTTGAAAATGCAGAAAATATGCCCAAATTCATAAACAAGGGCTATTCGGGCGAGAGATCAGAGGATCTTCTCAGAAAATGGCAGACGGATGTCATCGATAACAAGCCGACCGTTTTAAGCATTCTTGTGGGAGCAAATGACGGCGGACACGGTTATTGCACAGACCTCACTTCCGACGAAACGGCACAGCGTTATGAAACGAACCTCCGTGCAATTCTTGAAAAAACAAGAAATGAGCTCGGTGATATAAAAATCATAGTATGTGAGCCGTTTTATTTTCCGCTTGATAACTCGGACTGTTCC
>JAZSCL010000133.1:0-2050 GCA_045602905.1 Acutalibacteraceae bacterium | reverse complement strand
AAAGGACGGCGAAGCTTTTACTTATACCCGTGAGGGTGCACATTCAAAACCGAGAATACTTTTTCACGAGGATGAAACGGGCAAAGAAATCACCTCTCATCTGCTTGAAACTGCAAGAAACAGACCCAATATAACGCTCATTGAAAACTTCACAATGGTTGATCTGATATGTGACGGCAATATCTGCTACGGTATCATCGGTCACGATAAGAACGGCGAGTATTTCGGCATTACCGCTAATTATACCGTTCTCGCAACGGGCGGTATCGGAGGCTTGTTCAAACATTCCACAAATTACCGTCATTTGACAGGCGATGCACTTGCGCTGGCACTTAAATATGATATCAGACTTCAGCATATCGATTACATACAGATTCATCCCACCACGCTTTACACGAAAAAGCACGGTCGTGAGTTTTTGATTTCTGAGTCGGTACGAGGTGAGGGAGCAATTCTGCTTAATTCTAAAGGTGAAAGATTTGTCAATGAGCTTCTTCCCCGTGATGTTGTTGCAAAAGCAATATTTGATGAAATGAAAAAAGAAGGCAGCGAACACGTCTGGCTTTCTATGGCTCCTATTCCTGAAGAAGAAATTAAAAGTCATTTTCCGAATATTTATCATCATTGCCTTGATGAGGGATATGATGTAACAAAAGAGCCTATACCCGTTGTTCCGTCCCAGCATTATTTTTTGGGCGGCATTGATGTTGACCGATACAGCAAAACTTCTATGGAACGATTATATGCAGTCGGAGAAACAGCTTGCAACGGTGTTCACGGCAAAAACAGACTGGCGAGTAATTCGCTGCTTGAAAGTCTTGTTTTTGCGAAAAGAGCAGCAAATCATATTACAGATAATTATACAGAAACAGAACCTCAAAGCGAAGTTATCATAGATTCCGCACAATACGACGGCTATGCAGAAAAATATAAGGAAGCAGTTTTAGCTGCTATTGAAAAGGAGAAAAACAGCCATGAATAATATTACCATGAAATTAAACGCAGATGATATTATATTAAATGCTCTTAAAGAAGACATTACAAGCGAGGATATTTCCACAAACTCTGTTATGCGTCAGTATCAGCTCGGCGAAGTTGAATTGATTTGCAAAGAAGACGGGGTTATCGCAGGTCTTGAAGTATTCAAAAGAGTTTTTGAGCTTCTTGATGCTGATACAAAGGTTGAGTTTTCCGTTAAAGACGGTGACAAGGTTAAAAACGGACAGAAATTAGGTGTTGTTCAGGGCGATATCCGTGTTCTGCTTTCGGGTGAAAGAACTGCACTCAACTACTTACAGCGTATGAGCGGTATAGCTACATACACACGAACCATTGCTGATATGCTTGAAGGAACAAACACAAAACTTCTCGACACCCGTAAAACTACCCCCGGTATGCGTGTGTTTGAAAAGTACGCAGTTAAGGTTGGAGGCGGTTACAATCACCGCTTTAATCTGAGTGACGGCATTCTTCTCAAGGATAATCACATCGGTGCCGCAGGCGGCGTAAAAGAAGCTGTTGCAATGGCAAAGGAATATGCGCCCTTTGTCCGTAAAATTGAAATTGAAGTTGAGAATCTTGAAATGCTCAACGAAGCACTTGAAGCGGGCGCGGATATAATTATGCTTGACAATATGAGCATCGAGGATATGACAAAAGCGGTTGAACTCTGTGCAGGTAAAGCTGAAACAGAGTGCAGCGGAAATGTAACAAAAGAAAATGTTGCAAAACTCACCGATATTGGTGTAAACTATATTTCGAGCGGAGCTCTTACACATTCTTCTCCTATTTTAGATCTCTCGCTTAAAAATTTGCACGCTGTATAAAGGGGTGAATCAATGAAAGCCGCTGACAGAAGAAAAGCAATTGTTAATTTGCTCTTATCATCAAACGAAGCAATATCGGGCGGTAAACTTTCCGAAGAATTCGGTGTATCAAGACAGATTATTGTTCAGGATATAACCGTGCTCAAAGGTACGGGATATGACATTCTCTCTACCCATAACGGATACATTATTCAGAAATCACCTTTAAAAGAGCGTGTTTTCAA
>JAZSCL010000132.1:0-6970 GCA_045602905.1 Acutalibacteraceae bacterium | reverse complement strand
GTTGATGAAATACAATGTGGAAACATATTACAGTGAACTTTATCTTTACAATGAAAATGGAAATATATTCATTGACTATGATATTGCTGATATAATCAGAATAGGATAAAACATAAAGCCGCCTTCGGGCGGCTTTTTCTTATATCTAACATCCTCGACAAATCCGTAATTACAATATAATATTGTTTTGCAATCAAAATAATGTAACGAAAGGATTGACTTTATGGAAAACAAGCTCACCTACACCAAAGTCGGGGATTATTATATTCCGAACCTGACAATCAAACCGTCACCGCCTTTGGGTAAATACGGCAGAATGCGACGTGATTATCTTCGTGACCACAGGCCTGCACTCTATAACCGTTTGGTACTCCGTGAACAACTTCAGGAACACTGTGCAGAAGTCAACGAAGCAATCCAAAACCGTCTTGATGTTCTTATTCCACAGATTGCCGAATCCGCAGGAGTAACCGAAAAATTAAAAGAAACCGATCAGATGAAATGGGTCGGTCTGATGAACACCTGCAAAGCTCAAGCCGAAGAAATCGCTTTCTCCGAACTGCTCTATGTTTGATTTTTAAGGCTGTGTAATGCATAAACCTCGTTTTTAGCCTTCAAGGTCATCTAATATTCAGATTCAAAAAATCCACAAAAACGCCCATATATATCAACGCTTTCAAACATCAAATCATTACATCAAACATTAAGCCGCCCGATATCATCTCGGACGGCTGTTTGTTTTAACTCGTTTTTTCTTGTTCTGTTTTCCATTTTTCAAAAGAAGCTTGGTTTTCTTCACATTCATAGAATTTTCTGATTTCAGGCAATAGTGCTCGAGCTAAAGCTTCCATAGCACTTTCAGGAATACCTGTTCCGAAATCGTTTCTTTTTGATTCTGACATGTTCAAAACTCCCTTTTGTATTGTTTTAGTCACAAATGTTTTTACCTGTATTCTATCTCTTCCGCGATTTCAAAGAACTTGCCGAAATCCCATTCATAATCCGAATCGCTGATATAAAAGGATTCGTTTTCTTTCTTGAAATGCACGTCATACCGCTTGCAATAACCTGCAAATCCTTCGGTCTGAAGGCTTACGCAATATGTATCAAATGCAACGTATGATGTTTTTGAATCACGGTCAAAATAAACGATATCAGAAGTTTCGTGCCAAGCAGGATCGCCTCTTTCGGCATCTTTATCATAATAAACAGAAAATTTATATATATTATGACAGATTCTTTCCCCTTCAACATAACGGCTTGTCGGTCTGGCATATATGTCCGTATCTGTTACAATATCAATCCATCTTTGCATACCGTCAGAAACGCATTCTAACAAACTGCCATCCTCCGAAATACTGCATCCGCAATATCCTGACAGCTTGCCTGACCACAGATTGTAATATCTGTTTCCCGTTTCATTCATCAGAAAAGCGACTTTCTGTTTCTGTTGAATCGTTATTGTATCGTACTCGCAATCGGCAATCATTTCGCAGTTGATTTTGTTGCTTTTTGAGCTGACAGTCCATCTGAAAGCATACAGTCCCCACTTGTCTCCACGCAGAACAGCAATCATATTCGTGAAACCGTTTTCTGCGCAGAAGGTGTCGATGTAATCATATTCGCAGTCGATTATAACGGTCAGTTTTCCGTTTTCGTGCTTTTCGGCAACGCCGAATTTACCGTCACGGCAGATGATGCAAAGCGTTCTTTCAGTTATATAGTAATCCTTACAGGATTTGATATCAACACGGATTGTTTTGATGATTTTTGCAGACATAATAAACCCACCTTTTATTTTGCTGTAATAACAATAGCAAAAAAGGTGGGCTTTTTTTGGTGCATATCAAACTTTAACAATATACATTATTCTGACGGTATGGGTAAAGAAAGCATGGTGCCGTCGGACAGAATAGGACTCGGATAACCGCTGTTGCCGCTGTCAAAGCCTTTACAAGATAATATAACTTTCATATAAATTATCCTCAAAAATTGTTTGTTTTCAATGCTTGCTGATAGATACCGCAAATTGCATAATAGTTTAATAAAGACGGATACCGATTTGCCGGATGATAGTAATTTATAATAATTGTTTTTTTTCCTTTTGAATTGGTAATAATTGTATATCCTTTATTAGTGATTTTAATTTCTCCGTTGTCATCCACACATTTCTTTTTTTCGTTATACGAAGCACCATAGATAATACGCAGCAAATCAAATGTGCTGCCGCAAACAACTATATCAGGGTCAATTCTTTCTATTTGTTTTTTTAACAACAACTTGTCACTGATAGCGTAGTCTTTTAAATCATACCAATTCGATGTTTCTTGTCCATCTACTTTTTTGATATTTATAGCAGAGATTCTTTTAAGTAAACAATGCTTTTTGGCTTTATCAAAATCTTTTGTATCAGGAAATTCAGGAATAGCTGTTTTTGTTGTATGTAAAATGCCGTATGTCCAAAGAGCAACAGTATTCCATGTGTTAATGACGCTTTTTTTATCTTCACTTAACCATTTTGATAAGCTCCATTTGAAATGGTTTGTTTTGTCTTTGGTATATGCTTCTTTAAGTAAGAAACAAATTTTTGTTTCTTGTTTATCCCATTCATTTTCATCAACAATACCATCGAACACAAAACATCTGTCGCTGTATTTGCTTTCCCATTCTTCGAAAATATCTGCTGTTGATAAAACAAAATTTCTTTCTTCACTGTATTTGTCATTAAGCATAGTATTATCCTCACTCTCCGTACTTTTCCACTGCTTTCTGCAGTGCGGTTTTTATATCATTCACAAGACTTTCGGGGGCGGTAACTGTGATATGCTCGCCGTACTGCATCGCCCAGAATTTCATTGCCATTCTGCTGACTCTGACCTCTGCCGTAACCTCGTCTTCGGTTTCATTGCTGAATTTGACATCCTTGCCGAACCAGTCTATGATTTCTGAAACAATGTATTTCTTTGCTCTGAATGTGACCTTTTCGGTCTTATCGGCAAACATATAAATATGCTCCGCCATGTGCTTCGGCAAATCAAGTCCGTTCTCAAGTCCGCTGACCTTTTTCATCGGCTTTACGGGAGTTTCGAGCAAGCAGATATCCGTTATTCTGTCAAGGCGGTAATTTGATACATTATTGTACTTGTCATAATTACAGACAAGATAATATCTGCCGTTTGTGGCAACCATCTGATAGGGATTGACGATATATTCCCTCACATTTCCCTCGCTGTTTTTGCGGGGATGCTGTTTTTTATCCGTTCCCATATCGTTATACTTGAAAGCAACCTGTTTACCCTTGCTTATTGCCTCATCAAGAATTTCAATAGTCAGGAAAAGCTCCTTGTTCTGAGGCATATTCTCTGGCATATTACAGATATGCTTTACCTTTGAGAGAAAATATTTATTTGAAAGACCCTCGATTTTCTCAATAAGCTCCTTGCACTGCGAATAGGGAATATGCTTTGAGAAAAGCAGACTGTCAATCAGCAGACGGAGCTCTGCATCCGTAAAATCACGCACAAGATAAAAATCGGAAAGAATATAGCTTTCTTCAAGCTCGCCCTTTGAGTTTTTGACCATTCGCAGAGCCTCGCTGTATTCGATTTCATAACCGAATTCAATCAGATTCATCAGATTGCGCTTGATTGCCTTGCGGTCAGCCTTCATATCATATTCCGTTTCAAGAATCTCCGCAATTTCTTTCTGGCTCAGACGGTGGTCCTCGTCAGTATACTTTTTGAGAATATCAAGAATGTTAATTATGAGTAATTTTTTAGGCTGCATTGAGTCCATAACTGTCACCTCGTGTTTATTCTACCATCGTTGACACCATTATGCAATATTATATGGGTCGTTTTCGGTGCATCTGTTATGTTTTAATATTGTTGCACGAAAAATAATTGAAAAAAATTCAAACTGTGCTATATTAAATATGAGGTGACTCAAATGGGCTACACAAGACAGGAAATTATTAAAAGATGTGAAGATGAGATGGCGAATCCGTCAACATTTTATAAGGCACCTTTTATTAATTACCACGGCAAAACAACCGATACAAATGAACTCTATAACGAAATCGTAGCAGAATTTATTTGCAATCACTTAACGGAATTCGTTGGCGGTATCAGAAAAATCACAAGAGAAGAAACCTACAAAACTGCAAGTCATACGGGAGAGCGAATGCCGAGCAATTCAAGAGAAGAAGAACAGATTGCCGTTAAACTTTTCAATCAGAAACGTTTTGATTTCATCGGTGAAATGATTGATTATCAGACACCTTTGAAAAACAGCAGTGAGGATGAAGGTGCAGGCAAAATCGACTTGCTTTCTTATAACGGTAAAACACTTTATATCCTTGAACTTAAGAAACCCGACAGCACGGAAACTATGCTCCGCTGTGTGCTTGAAGGATTTACATATCTGAAAACAGTTGACGAAGAAAAACTGATTTCGAATTTTGATTTGCCCAAAGACACCAAAGCTGTTGCCTGTCCGTTGGTTTTCAGAGGTAAAAAGCAATATAACGAAATGAGAGAAGAAAGACCGTGGCTTAAAAAGGTTATGGAACTTCTCTACAGCAAACCTTATTATATATCAACCGAAAACAGCAAATATTTTGTAACAGAAAAAGGACCGCAGACTATGCAGAAAGACCTCAATAAACTTCTGGATCTTGCCATTATGGCGAATGAAACAGCTAATAATTCCGCTCTCAAATCAGGCTATACGGTGCAGGGCAAAGCCGAGCCGTATCCCAACTACATTGAAAACAACTGCTGGAATGAATTCAAAAAAGAAATGAAAAAAAGCAATCCCGTTGCCTATGAAATGTACGGCAAAGGCGGAGGCAAAGAGCTTGACGAGCGTAAAATCGGCAAATACATCTGTCCCCCGAAAATGGCATCCTTCGGTTCATCAAGCAGAATGATTTTTAACCTGCTTAAAGAGAAAGAAAAAGACGGATTTCTTTTTGAGCAGAAGCTTCCCACAACCGTCGGCGGAAAAGCAAACCTAGACGGATTTATGATGACAGATGATAAATGCATCTTTGTTGAGGCTAAATGCAGAGAACCTTACACCTCAAAAGAATCGCTTGTCAGCACAAAATACAAACCGCTGTATGAATTTATTTCTGAGTCATCAAAAACAAATCTTGTTTGCCGAATTCCCGATTCAGATACTGATAAAAATATGGAAGTTATCTTCATAGCAGGAAACACGGAAATTCAGTGTTTTGATATGAAACAGATGATTTGCCATCTGCTCGGCATTGCAACCGCATATCTGAAAGGAAAAATCGATGATACAGAAATCAAATCGCAAAACATCGAGTTTATCTATCTGCTTTTCAACCCCAAGCTTATTGAAATCAAAGAAGGAAAAGCAGAAATCCACCGCATTTATGAGCAAACCTGCAATGAGTGTAACGCCATAGATTTCAAAGCTCTTTTCGGTGTTATCGTTGATTATCTGCAGACCGTCAAAGGTCTCGGAAAAGACAAAAACAAGTCTGCTATTGTTAATAACTTCACTTTCAGACTCTGTGACCAAAGTAATATAAATGTATAAAAGTTAAATCCGTCCCGGAAAGTCTGGAACGGATTTACTCATATTTAGTTAGATTTTTAAAAAATATATATTCCTTTAATCAGTCAAATGTCTGGGACCTTCAGATATCGAACCCTGGAGTTTGCTGCGTTCATTGTTCCTTATTCTATCAGCAAATTCTGTAATTTTACCCGTTATCCACATATATGCGGTAGTTCCTTCTGAATAATCTGCTTCGGCGTACATGTTGATTCGACCGTCTTTTCTCAATTGCTCAACTTGTTTGAAAGCCTTTTTGTCATTATGAGGATATATGGCAAAGGTTGCTCCTCCGTTTATATTTAGCGTAGAAAATGCGGGGACATCGCTCGGACCATCTGCAATGTATATCATATTTTCAAATCTTACTCTACGCATTTCTTCGGGCAATCTTGTATTAACCTCAACGTTTTCAAGAACACCAACGCCTTTGTTTATCTCAAATAGAGCTCTTGTTTTTGTTGTGTTATCAATAGTATATCCGATCTCACTGATAACCATGTTTCCGTTTTCATCTGGAGCTTCAATCAATTCGCACCCCCATACACCAGAAACATATGGATAAACGGCTGACCCTTTTATCATTGCGGTAAATCCTGTGCTTACTATATAATGTTCGACTTTGATGTCATATTCAGTGTATTTGGGATCACTTTCGATCATTTCTTTTGTTTTTTTCATTAACGCAGGTAAACCATTATAAAACACAAGTTCTTCGCCAAGTTCGGTAAGCATATTATTACTTAATCCGGGAAATCTACCCCATTTAACATAATTAATAAAGTGATTCAAATATATAGTGTCACGATTAACCCTTACGCCTTGTTCTGTCTGATACTTCTGAGGTAACTCATTAACCTCTTTCCAAAAGGTCGTGCCGTCAACACTAAACTTTTTAAAAATCGGGTCTTGCATATAACTTCCGATTAGTGTTTTATCAAAGTCCCATACAACTGCTATTATATTTGACATTATAAAACCTCCCTGATTCGAATATGTCAGAAGATCTTTCTATTTGATTAAAAATGCCGTATTCATTACAGTGTTTAATGTATTATCATACTGTTTTGGATTTTTCAACAAATAAACCCTAAAAACCAGGTCAATAATTAGAGATTTGAAGCCGCAGGTTATGTCGTTTCCTGCGGCTTCATTTAAGTGAAAGAGAGTGGTAAATGAGGAGATATTTTAATTGATGATTTAATTGTAATATTTGATGTGTACCATAAAAAGGACTTTGACAAAAATATAAAAAATCATCAAAAATCGTGTCAAAGAGAGTTTTTTTGGACAGTAATCTGTGATATAATGTAAAAAACAAAGCTGAAAGGCGGTTGTGTTAAAATGCTTAACGAACAAATTTCGGTAAAATCTTTTGGCG
>JAZSCL010000131.1:0-3700 GCA_045602905.1 Acutalibacteraceae bacterium | reverse complement strand
GCCTTTTCGCCTGCATACATGTTCTTAATCTTTGACTTAAGAGTGTTGAGGAGATCGTTGATGCCGGGGATTTCGAAGTCAGCAAGTGAAGCTTCGAGATCTGCTACAGCGCCTTCAACATCAGCCTGTGCAACAAGGCCGCTGCCGATGTTTTCGATGAAGTCAACAAGACGGATAACAACGCTTTCGATTGCATCCCACTGACCTGCATTAACCTTAACAAGGTCGATGATCATTGTAAGGATATCCTTAAGAGTAAGGTCGATGTAATCCTTTTCATCACCGTATGTGCAGATAGCGATGTGATCGTTGTAAGCGTTTTCGTCTGCAAAGTTCTGATAACACTTGGGGCAAACATTGTGAGTCTTGCAGCAAACATCGAGATGATCGTTGAATGCTACTTCGTTTTCAAATTTGTTGCCGCAAAGGTCGCATACTACTTTGTTTGCGGGAGCAGCAGGCTCTGTGGGAGCAGCTGTTGTGCCTTCACATTCTCTTACGTGTTCAGCGAACGCTTCGTTGTCTGTGAATGTTGAGCCACACTTACCACACTTGTTGGGTGTTTCAGCAAATGCCATAGCGCTCATTGAGAGAGCAATAACAAGTGCCATTACAATTGCGAGTGCTTTTTTCATTGTGAACCATTCCTTTCAAATTTTATTGCAAGAGCAACAATTGTTACCTTATAGTAACATATTGTTACCGTTTTGTCAACTATTTTCACAGCGAAAAATGAATAATTTTTGTCCCCACGGTTAACACTATTGTATTTATTTTGACGAAAAGACAATTATTCGGTAATGAAAATATATTTGATTACATTATAAAGGGGATGCCGTTGGTGACATCCCCGATGAAATTATGCTGCAGAATTTTCGTTATCCTTTTTTGCATCGGCATTTTCGCCTTCTGCAGACTTGTTATCGTCGGCTTTAGTGGTATCGTCAGCCTTTGTTGTGGTGGTTGTTGCCTTTGTTGTGGTTGTAGTTTCCTTTGTTGTGGGAACTGTTGTGGTGGTTGTTGTTACGGGAGCTGTTGTTGTGGTTGTTGTGGGCTGTGTTGTTGTAGGCTTGGTTGTGGTGGTAGTGGTTGTTGTATATCTGCCTTCATAGCCTACGAAACAGTCGTGGTAGCAGGTATGCCAGAGAACCCATACATCAGCGCCGTCCTGGAAGAAGGTATCGTTGCCGAGGGTTGTGCTGCTTGATGCTCTTGCAAAGCCGCATTCCTTGAGACCGAGAACAAAGAGGTCTGCCATTTCCTTGTCTTTGAAGGTGATTCTGCCCTTAACCTTAAGCTCTGAAAGGGGATTCATGTAGTCGGTAAGCTGGCCTTTAACGAAGCCTGTGGGCCACCAGTATTTATCATAGGGTCTGGTGAAAATCTTTTCGTACTTGCCGCTGTTATTCTTTGCGAAGTAGCAGTCAAGCTGCATATAAAGCCAGTCTGACTGTGATGCACAGTCGTAGTGGTTAACGTCACCTACCTGACCTGTGTATTTGCCTGAGGGAGCGGTATAAAGACCGATTTCAGCACCAACAAGAAGGAAGCCGTACTGACCCTTCCAGAACTGAACCATCCAGTCCTTGCCGCCGTATGTAAAGCGGATACGGATCTGATCGATGAACATACCAGCCATGGGAGCCATGTTATCGTAAATTTCGTTATAACCTGCATTCTCCTGCCAGCAGTTTTTATCGTCTGTGTAATAGAAGTTGCCCTCGGGATTGTATCTGTAGCCTGCGAGAGCCTTATCTGTGATAGCATTGGGAACAAGACCTGTGTTGCCGGGCTTTGTTGTGGGGGCTGTTGTTGTGGTTGTTGTTACCTTTGCGGGAGCCTTTGTTGTTACGGTAGGCTTCTTGGTTGTTTTAACGGCAACCTTGGTTGTTTTAACAACCTTCTTGATTGTTGTGAGAGCGTTGCCTGAAGGGTCTGTTACGGTTTCGCTCTGCTCGTTTGTAACATATTCGGGAACATCTACAAAATATGTCTGCTCGATATACTGCTGAGCAGTGGTTGCAGTGGTTGATGTGTCTTCTTTAACATTGAAGTCTCTGAGAAGAACTACTGCTGCGATTGCACCTGCAATAACAACTGCGGCGCTGACTGCGAGAATGATAATCTTCTTCTTATTCATTGAAAATTCCTTTCTTCGGGTCTGTCCCGTAAAAATATTTTCTGATTCTATATTAACTCACACGGAGTTTATTGCCTTATCTGATATTCTGCCAAAGGAAAATAACGTCTTTTTCAAAACGCTTGTAGGTGTCAATTTCATAGGGTGAGAAGTTATCGACCCTGGTGAAACCTTTCTTTGACATCGCTTCGTCAAAAGCTTCAGCCTGTTCAACGGTTTCGAAGGTGATTCTTCCGAGAACTCTCATTGAATTGGAGTCTCTGCGGTTTTTGAGCTGACCGTCAACAAAACCTGTTGCCCACCAGAAGTCGTTGTAGTTTCTTGTAAGCTGAGGAAGGTATTCACCGTTATCAAATTCGTCCCAGTAAACGGTCATTTCCATTTTAAGCCAATCATCCTGAGCGGCACAGTTGTAGTGTTCAACCATGGAAACAGAACCCTTGGGTCTTGTGTAAACGCCGATTTCACCGCCTACCGTTCCGATTTCGCCGGAAATATACTGACCCTTCCAGAACTGGATTCTGTAGTCTTTATTGTCATATTTAAAATCGATTCTTGTTGTTTCGATGCTGAAGTCGATAAGGTTTGCACCGAGGTCATAAAGACGGTTGTAGCCGAAATTCTTCTGGAAGCAGGCAGGGTCTTTATCGTCATTGTATATGTAGTCCTTGAAACCGATAACATTGTATCCCATAAGCGAAAGACCTGCAAAAGACATATCGTCAGGAAGGTTGCCGGTGGGCTTGACTGCCTGAGCCTGATTTCCGCTGGCATGCTGAGTGATTTCCTCGGGATTTTCGGGAACGGTCATTTCTTCGGTAAGTTCTTCAACGGGAACCGTGGTTGTAGGCTTAGTGGTGGTGGGTTTTGTTGTTGAAGGAACGGGCGCAGTTGTTGAGGGTTCGGTAACTGCTGTTGTTGCCGTTGAAGGCACAAAGGTGTTCGAATAAACATCTGAAGTTGTGTTCAGAATTGCCTGAAGAGTTGATGAAGGTGAGTTTTCATAAGGATTATTATAAATATAATCCGAAGACGGAACCGTTTCTATAGCGGGGGAATTGCTTGTTGCACGGAATGCAAGCGTTCCCACAACCGCAATAAGACATACGGCACATATCGCAACTGCGATAACGGGCAGGTTAACGTTTTTCTTCACTGTTATTCCTCCTTTTTCTATGTAACGGCTGCGTGGCAGCCTTGATTTTTGGTGGAGATGGCGGTAATCGAAACCGCGTCCGAAAAACCCTTGCAGGGACTTTCTACGAGTGTAGCCGTTCTTTTGACATTCCCTTATGCTGACGCCGAAAGGCAGGCTTCAGCACTTGGTAGACAGATTATTCATGACGGGCTATCCGCCGTTACCCGTTCACGTTCACTGCTCATCGACGCCTCTTATGCGGCCGCAGTCCTCCGCACAGAGACGGCTGCTTAGTTAAGCAGCAAGTGCAACTTTATTGTTGTCGTTTAAATTTAGAAATTGCGGATTTTATAGCGGTCCCGCCCCGCTACTCGCTTATCCGGGCTCAGATTCCCCGTCGAAATCCTTTCATCCCCGTATAT
>JAZSCL010000130.1:0-4212 GCA_045602905.1 Acutalibacteraceae bacterium | reverse complement strand
TCATAAACCTGCTCCTGACCGTCATCACCGCCCTCAATAAAAACGGAGTTGTTATATATTTCAACTATGCTGCAGCCCTCTAAATCACGGTAATCGTCAAGGCATTGCATTGACCAGTAAGGGTGGTTATAGGCAACGATGAACCCCAAATCCCTGAGCTTATGTATGTATTCGTTTACCGCCTTCATATCTCTGTAATCGGGTGTTGCAGGCAGTGTAACCTCTTTGTCACCATTGATATTGAATGCGTTAAGATGATAGCATCTGCGAAACTGACTGCTGCTTACAATATTGTCGCTGATATCCGCCTCAAAGGAGTTTATGGGGATAAAATCATCCGTGCAGAAATCGCTGTGATCAAAATAATTATCGTGGTCTGAAAATGCAACAATACTGTATCCCTGCGCTTTATATGCGTCACGGATTTCTTCGGGGGATTTTCTTCCGTCAGAGAGTGTGGTGTGGCAATGCAGGTTTGCAACGTATTGGTTTTTATCTTTAGAAATTAAT
This sequence comes from Acutalibacteraceae bacterium, assembly GCA_045602905.1. Taxonomy (GTDB): domain Bacteria; phylum Bacillota; class Clostridia; order Oscillospirales; family Acutalibacteraceae; genus CAG-177. The sequence continues at coordinate 3,702 of JAZSCL010000130.1, read as the reverse complement.
GTGTGCTTCATACGATTCTCCTTTGACAAATATAATATTTACATAAAAAGACTGCAACCAAACCTTTCGGTAAGATTGCAGTTCTTTTTGCTTTTTTACCGTGCCGTTTCAGTCTGTATCCCTTAATTGTTATCACTGTTCTTTGTTTTTTATCCAATCCAAAGAAAATTTAGTAAACCAGATATTCTGACACTCTAAATCAGGTTCAAACAACACTCCTATATTGCCGTCAGGAAGCTGCGTCATAGAACTGTATACGAAAGAGTCTTCTTTCAGCACACGGCTGTAGGGGAAGGTTTCTCCATCGTCCTCCGAAAGTCTTACCGTTCCGCACTGTCTTGCTTTTTTGTCTGCAGCATTCAGGAAAACCACATACGGCTTTTCGGCATTTTCGATTTTAATAACCGAGCTCTGGCATATAGGCTGAGGGAGATTTTCATCGTGAGTGAAATTTTCCCAGCTTTCCCCGCCGTTTTTACTGTATGCAACCGCAACACAGCGTTTGGGGTCGTGGTTTCTCATGAAGTATTTCAGTGTACCGTCTTCCTGCTCGATAACCTGCGATTCCGTGAGCATATTTTGTTCAATAATAAAGTGATGATTTGCCTTGAAGCCGTGAATTTTCCTTGTGTTGTTCGGTGTTTCTCCCATTGACCAGGTTTTGCCGTTATCGTCGCTGTATATTACACAACAGGATAAACCTAAGGGAAATTTTCTTACACCGTAATAAATGGGAACAATAATTCTGCCGCTGTATTTTCCGTGTTTGATAACGATTCCGCATCCGGGTCCGGGACCAATAAAGCTCATATATTTCTTTTTTATCTGAGAATTGAGGGAAACGGGCTTTGACCAGGTTAAACCGTCGTCATCGCTGTAGCACATCATAAGCGTTGAAGTATGAGCTTCTTTGAACTTACCGCCCGTATATATGCTTCCGAAATCTGTTTTTCCATCGCTGACTTTACCGTCTACAGATACAGCATATACGGTCTTTTTACCGCTTTTTGTATAGAGCACTCCGTTTTTCAAAATGTAATTTCTGAGTCCACGGCTGATGATTTTGTTGCCTTCGGCATCTTCGCCTACGCAGGAATTGCAGTTAAGTATGCCCACACCTGCAGGAGTGTGACAATAGTGCATAAAAATTCGTCCGGTATCGCTTGAATATGTAAGAATCGGGTCAATGGCTGCAGAAGAAAGATTTTTTTCTTCGCCGTATTCTCCAACAACAGTCTGATAATTCTCCCAGGTTTCACCTGAATCCATACTTCTTCTGACGACCTTGTCAATTCTGTTGGGATTATCGGCACCGGTAAAAAATCTGGCATCTGCGCAGGCTACAACCACACCGTTTTTTGTTGTAATCATCGAGGGTATTCTGTAATAATCCGAAGGTCCGCCTGTACCCGGACCGAAAACAGTTTTAAATTCCACTACTTTTCATTCCCTTTCGATAAGAGATTTATTATTTACACTTTTTCATCGCACTGCCGACCGCTCTGAGAAGTGAATCTTCGTGAGTTGAAGGCAGGTCACAGTTATAATGCCATATCATAACTCCGCCGAAACCGTTATTGATTGCATACTCTGTTTTTGCTTCTATAACTTCGGGAGTGTTGAACCAGAAATCTTTGTTTGTGTTGTCACAATGATACCAGCCGTTTTCATCTATCTCTTCATAACAGCCGTTATATCCGTACCAATAGGCTGACATATCTGTGGGTCGTGAATAGAATGGAAGTCCGATATTGACCTTTTCAAAAATCATGCCCTGAAATCCGAGTCTCTGAACAGCTGCTACCGTGTCCTCATAAGTGGCGTGTCTGCCTTCACCGTCTACCATGTCGTAAATCATAAGCTCAAAAGTATCAATAGCGTTGAGAGCTTCACGGGTAAAATAAATGTTCCAGTAGTTGCCTGCTACTCCGAGAGTGTAGTCACCGAGCTTCTTATCAAGAGAAACAAGGAAGTCGTTATAATACTTCCACGCATTGTCTGAAAGCGGATATTCATAGTCAAAATGAACTCCGTCAAAATCATATTTGTCAAGCACGGCAATGATATTGTCTTCAAGAACACCGCTTGTGAAAGCCTTGTTATGTTCATTGCTTTGCGCTTCCATCTGTTCTTCCCATACATCCGAATCGGTTACACCACACGGTCCGAGAAAATTGAGAGTGATGCTGATATCTCTGTCGCCGATTGCCTTGCGGATATTGGCAAGTGCGGTTTCAAGAACGGGCTCATTGCAGATAACCTCACCCTTATTGTTAAATGAAGCGCATTCAAAAAGAATGACATCGGTTACAATATCAAAGTCTTCAGGATAAAGACTGTCTTCGGACTGAACATATTCGCCTCTGATATATGTTGTAACCTTAAAATCGTCAACCTTTTCAATGAAAGGAAGTGAGGTTATGCCAAAAAAATTTGCAACAACAAGTGCAATTGATGTTAAAAAAGAAACTGTTTGCTTAATAAGAATTGCCATATCGCTTATTCCTTTCCTTATTATTCTGCCGAAATTGCCGCATATCTCGCTTCAATTTCTTCATAATGAGTATAATTTTCAGCCTGTTCGATAAGAATTTTCGCATCGGTATACGGCTTCACGGCTCTTTCGTAGATTGAAACCGCCTTAAGATCTGCTCTGAGCTCTTTTCTTACCTTTATGCTTTCAGCAAAGCTGTTTGTTTCTCTGTTCTGAAGTCCCTCTTTTACAGATTCATCAGGAGCAACAATATTATCAATTCCGCATTTTTTAATAAGAGAAGCGGCTTCCTTCTTTGTTCTTGCATTCTTGATTGCGTCGGAACGGATTTCCTTTTCTGCTTCCGTTGATTTCGGCAGACTTCTTGCAAGTCTCATTTCTTCGTGAGCATTTTCATAGAAATAAAGATTTCCGTTTGCGTAGTCTGTTCTTGCCTGCGTTAATCTTGCAATGCCCGCTTCCCCCGAAAATTTGTTGAGATCCTGCATAATAATAGCGGCTCTCTCTATGGCAAGGTCGGTTTCTTTTATTGCCTTCTTTTCTGCTTTTGATGCGGTTTTATCTGCCTTAACTTTCTCTTTGCCGAAATTATCATTTGCCTCGCGGATAATCTCCATAGCTTCTTCAAGCTCGCCGTCTTCAAGAACACCGAGAGAATAGTTTTCAAACATGGCTCGGATTTTAAGCACATCAACATATGCTTTGTGCTTGTTTTCGGTAAGGCCATAGAAGCAGAACGGAATAAGATTAAAGAAAGCGTAACCACCTCAAAAAGATTGTTGCGGATTGTGTCCTTCGCTTTAACTAAAACGCGTGTTTTAACTTCGCTTTCCATATACTGAAAATCTCCGTGTAAATATAACAAACTAAGTATAACATAAGTCTTTTTTGGTTACAAGTCCAAAAGCTGTTGTAATCTTAATGATTTATTCATAACACATTTGTCAGCCTGCACTTTGGAAAAGAAGAATAGTTATACGAATATTGATTTATTTTCTTTAAAATGATATAATCTTAAAATATTAGATTCGGAGAGTGAAAATATGACTTTAATCAATAAAGTTAAAGATGGTTTTTCTTATGTAAAGACTTACTGGAAAACGCCACCATTATGAAAAGAAACTTAAAGCTAAATAATCTGTAAAAAACAAAGCATAAAACCAACAATGAATTGAATATGCAATTTCAAAATAACGGCGGCATGGAGA
>JAZSCL010000129.1:0-2036 GCA_045602905.1 Acutalibacteraceae bacterium | reverse complement strand
TCACAATATGAAAAACGGAACTATGTTTCGTGATTTACATCTGTTTGGCGAGGAAAGTTTTTTTGCTGAGCATCCATATATTTATGTGTATACGGAAGCGGGGGTTTTGGTTTATCAGATCTTTGCGGCATATGAATTCAGTGACATACATTTGCTGATGGGATTTGATTTGTCTTCGCCGGAAGTAAGACAGGTATATATTGACAATATATATGCAACAGAGGGTGGCAATAATCATTATAATTACGATGTGCAGGTAACTCCTGATGATTGTTTGTTAACATTGACTACCTGTATCGGAAATAAGCCGGATAAAAGATATCTGGTGGCGGCAGTGCTTGTTGCAGACGGAAGAGCCGCAGAATAAGGTATTAAACGAAATAATCGTTTGATATAAAAGTGTCACATACAAATATAAGAGAAAGGAAAGACAATCATTATGAAAAAAAGAATTTTAGCTATGGTACTTGTTTTGGTATTGACTTTGGGAATGAGTATGACTGTTATGGCAGCACCCAGCCCCGAAGCAGGTGATCTTGTTGGCGGAGATGGCGCTGAAGTTGAACCGGAGCCCGAACCCGAACCCGAAGCACCCAAATACGTACCTTCAACCGAAACTGTTGTTACAACCGGTTCCGGAGAAGCAATTTCAGAAGCATCTTTGTATGCTGATTTAGCAGCAACAACATTAACAACTGATGTAGCCGGAGCTACTCTTTCTAACGTAGGACCTCAGGCTGCAGTATGTATGGTAGACAAGGCAAACGCTGTTGTTGGAGCGAATGCAAACATTCTTACAATGGTAGATATTCAGGTACCCGACGGAACAGGTACAGAAAGCTTTACCTTAAATGTACCCGGATTGGTTGCTGGTCAGTCTGTAGTGATTCTCCACTTGAAATCTGCTACAGATATTGAAGTAATTACTCCTACTGCTGTAAATAACGGCTCTGTAACATTTACTATGAGTTCATATTCACCGGTAGCTGTTGTGGTTAACGCAACTGCTCCCAAAACTGCAGATGCAAACCTCGCATGGGTAGCAGTTCTTGCTATTTCTTGCTTGGGCGGTGCAGTATTCTTTTCTAAGAAGTATTTTGCATAATAAATAAAAAATATTTGTATGTGACACTGATATAATTTATTTGTACGGGATGCATTTTGTAGTGAAAAAAGAAAATAAACAAAACTATAAAAGAAAAAATATAATTACGCTAAGTATATTAGGCGGTATCGTTATACTTTTTCTGGTTGCCGTTCTTGTAATAAGCGGAATCGGAAAGTGGAACTTATATTCTGCGGGGAATGGAAGGGAAGCGATCGAAGCAGTCGATATTACTGAATTGTCTGCAGACGAATTGGGAGATGTTCTTTGGAGAAATGGTGATATTATATATCAAGATGAAGTCTATAAGTATAACGAAGACATTTTGACATTCCTTGTGATGGGAATTGATAAAGAAGGTGAACTGGAGGCAACGGATGAGGTTGCTGCCGGCGGACAAAGTGATGCGCTTTTCTTTGTAATTATGAACCCTACAACGGAAAGCATAAGTGTTATAGCGATTGACCGAAATTATATGACAGATATCTTATTGCCCGGTCTGGGAGAGGATGGTGCTGATAAATATGTAACGGCACAAATCGCCCTTCAGTACGGTTTTGGCGACGGTCGGGAAAGTAGTTGTGAATTAACAAAGCAAACAGTATGCGAAGCATTTTATAATATTCCGGTGAACGGATATCTTGCTGTGGGTTACAGTGCGTTGCCGCAATTAAATGATGCGGTTGGCGGCGTGGAGGTGACGGTTACTGAGGATGTAATCGGTGATACCGGCTGGACGGTGGGAGACAAAGTTCTTTTGCACAGTGAGGAGGCGATTCTTTATTTGAGGTATCGTGATACTACCCTGTTTGAAAGTGCAAGATTAAGAACGATTCGTCAGAAAGAATATATGCAGGCCTTTGTAGATAAAGCCATAGCCCAGACAAAAGAGGACATTACGACACCGATACAATTATATAACAGCATTAAG
>JAZSCL010000128.1:0-13134 GCA_045602905.1 Acutalibacteraceae bacterium | reverse complement strand
TGTTCCCTCAAAAACCTGAACAATTACCCTTTCGCCCTCAATCTGAATAATTCTGCCCTTGCGTTTGCCTTCGCCCGCAACATTGAATTCCACAACTTCCTCGTAGGCGGGATTCTTCACTCCGTCAAGCACAACAAGAGATCCTTCTATTCGATTTAAACCAATGTATTCTTTAATCATAAAAAATCCTCTATTTCGACATAAGCGAGCTTATAACCGAATCCGTTTCTGCCATATAATCATCAAACATCTCGGGTTTATCATTGGGGATATCATATTTCATCTTGATAAGCTTTTCAAGAACACCCGACTTCGCAATTCCCGCAACGGGTTTACCCACCGCAACAAGCGCTTTTCCTTTCTCATAGAGATGAAGAATTGTTTTCATCATAAGGAATTGCTTGCTGAGGGGCACATAGGTATCGTCTTTATGATAGGCGTTTTGCTGAAGGAATCCCACTCTGATAACCCTTGCAACATCGATAACAAGCCTCTGGTCATCGGGAAGAACATCTGCACCGATAAGCTTGACTATTTCCATGAGCTTGCTTTCCTCGTGAAGAAGAGAAAGAATCTGTCTGCGGTATTCCATGAAATACTGATTAACGTTTGTGTTATAGTAAACGGCAAGGTCGCCGTCATATTCGCTGTAGCTGTCTGTCCAGTTGATTGCGGGATAATGCCTTGCATAGGCAAGTGATTTGTCAAGCGCCCAGAAAACTCTGGTGAATCGCTTTGTGTTCTGCGTTACGGGTTCGGAAAAATCAGAGCCCTGAGGAGAAACTGCGCCGATAACCGTAACCGACCCTTCTCCTCCGCAAAGAGGCTCAACTCTGCCCGCTCTTTCATAGAAAGTTGCAAGCCTCGACGGAAGATATGCAGGAAAACCTTCCTCGGCAGGCATTTCTTCAAGTCTGCCCGAAATTTCACGCAGAGCCTCTGCCCACCTTGATGTTGAGTCTGCCATCATAGCAACGGCATATCCCATATCACGGTAGTATTCCGCAAGAGTGATGCCCGTATAAATCGAAGCTTCTCTTGCCGCAACCGGCATATTGGAGGTGTTTGCGATAAGCACGGTTCTGTCGGTCAGCTTTCTGCCCGTTCTGGGGTCGATAAGCTCTCCGAATTCATCAAGAACCTGAGTCATCTCGTTGCCTCTTTCTCCGCAGCCGACATAAACGATGATATCCGCATCGCACCACTTTGCAAGCTGATGCTGAGTCATGGTTTTGCCTGTGCCGAAACCGCCGGGGATAGCCGCAGTACCGCCCTTTGCGATGGGCATAAGAGTATCGATTACTCTCTGACCCGTGATAAGAGGAACGGTGCAAGGCAGACGCTTCTTTATAGGTCTCGGAGTTCTGATTGCCCATTTCTGGCAAAGAGTAAGCTCATGCACCCTGCCGTTTTTATCGGTTAATTCTATTATTTTCTGATTTACTGTATATTTTCCGTTCGGCGAAGCAAAGGTAACCTTACCGCTCAAATCGGGAGGCACCATCACTTTATGAACGATTGACGGAGTTTCGGGGCAGGTTGCATAAATCTGACCGCCGCAAAGCTCATCGCCGACATTTACTGTTACGGTAACATCCCATAATGTTTCGCCGTCAATGCCGTCGGCAGAGCAGCCCCTTGCAATGAAAGCACCGCTTTTTTCGGCTATTTCACGCAGAGGTCGTTGAATTCCGTCATATATATTTTTGATTATACCCGGTCCGAGAGTAACCGACATTGCATCGCCCGTACCTTCAACCGGTTCACCGGGAGTAAGCCCCGTTGTTACCTCGTAAACCTGAATGGTTGTGAATTTTTCGTCAATTCCGATAACCTCACCAACCAGTTTTTCGTTGCCGACATACACCATTTCCTGCATAGAAAAATCCTTTGTATCCGCAACGGTAACAACAGGTCCGTTTGTTCCGAAAATTTTATTGTCAGGCATAATTTTCACCTCATGCTGATGTAAAGACCCGAATTTTCTTCAAACCATTTTTTGCATTCCTCAAGACGGCTGTCAAGAGTATCGTCAACAAGCACGGTAACAACTGAATTTATTCCTTTTATTCCGCCGATTTTTATTGACGAATCCTCGGACACGGTAACATTATAATAATCCTTGCAGATTTCTTTACCCATGCCGATATCCTCGGGTCTGAAAAGCAGAGTTATATTTCCTTCGCCAAAAAAATCGATAACTCTGCAAACGCTTTTTCTCAGAAATTCCGCATACTCGGAAGATGCCGTGAATCCGCTGAGCTTTTCCGCAACTGCAGAACGGATTCTGAGCGAAATTTCGTTTCTGCGTCCGAAAACCTCTTTTCTGCATTCCGCCGCACTTGCCGAAATTCTTTTGCCTGCTTCAAGTCTTATTTCTGCAGTTTTTGCCCTGAAATAATCCTCGGCGGTTTTCTTTGCCTTCGCCTCGATTACGGCTCTTTCGGCATCAAGAATCTCCTGCGTTTCCGTGCTGACCTTTGACCTTTTTTCAGCTGCGGCATCGGTTATTGAATTTATGAAGCTGTTGATTTTGCTTTGCTGAATCATAATACCTTCACCTTAAATTTTAATTCCTATTGCCTCACGGACATATCGCATAATATTATCGTCAACCTGCGAACGCTTTGAGCGCGGAATCGTTACGATAAGAGGTCTGCTTTTCGTAAGCTTAACATCATCGATAAGCTCTCTGCAGCTTTCCGCAAGACGCTCAGTCACAAGCACAATGCCGATTTCTTCATCGTCAATGCACCTGTTTATTTCTCTTTCAGCCTCATCCGCACCGCTGACAAACACGCCTTCTATTCCTGCAAGACGCAATCCCGTGAGTGCATCGTGGCTGTCACTTACAAGCATATACTTCATATTACTGAAGAGTGGGAAGAATCATAAGGAAAGCGATGATGAAGCCGTAAATAGCAACAGCTTCGCCGAGAGCAACGAAAATCATTGCCTTACCGAAGGATTTGGGGTCTTCCGCAACCGCACCGATAGCTGCAGGTGCGCCCGATGCAAGAGCGATACCTGCACCGATAGCCGCAAGACCGATTGCAAGAGCCGCACCGATAAAGCTCAGACCCTGTGCAATTCCGCCGTCTGACTGTGTTTCTTCTGCAACTTCCGTAACAGCTGTTTCGGAAACGGGTTCACCGTCTTCGGCTGCATAGGCAACACCCATGCATGAAAACGCAACGGTAAGAGCTACGCCAAGCACAAGAAGCTGACGTCCGAATGCCTTTTTACCGCTTTTGGTTTTATCCATGCAGCGGATTGATGCCCATACCGAAATAACAAGGGCAAGGATGGGAAGTATAACGCAAAGAGCGATTGTAATTGATGACATGATTATTTCTCCTTTATATTTTATTCTCCGATTTTTATGGGTGCAAACGGAATGCCGTCACCGTCATAAAATCTGCTGAATATTTCGTAAAAGTTAAGTCGCAAAACCTGAATTCCTACAAGCAGACCTTCAAGTGCAATAACGAAAATATTGCCGAAAATCATTATGATTACCGCCGCAACGCCGCCGCCCGTGATTCCCGCAAGAGCTGCAAAGGTTGACATCATGCAGGCATGGATAAGCACAAACGCACCGACACGCAGGAAACTCAGAGTATTTGACATATAGCTGAGAATAACCTCAAAAAGCTCAAAGAAATTCTCAATCACAAAATCCGAAACGCTTTCAATCTTCGGTTTTTTGCCCGTAACAAGCTCACCCAAAGGATGTTTGAGGAATATGAGCACAACGGGAACAAGAATTCCGCCGATTGCAAGAGCCTTTGTGCTGATTCCGAGGCCCACAAACATATTGATAAGCAGAAGAATGAGCGATGCATAAAGAACTATGCCTGCAATTCCGTTATGCCCGAAAATTGCCGAACTCATATCCCGTTTTTTGATGCTTGAAACAACATTGAACAGCATGGAAACAACTATGATTCCGACGCCGAGAACGATTGAAACTATAATAAACATCAATGCGGAATCCATTATTTCAATGGGTTTTTCTTCGAATCCGAGAGCATGGAACATAGGATTGAGAAGCTCTTCGTTTCCGAAAACACTTCCGAACACCGTTCCGAATATTGCGGCGCTTATTCCGCAGGGAACAAGAATTTTGCCAAGCCTCATGTTCATGAATTTATGCATGAACCAACCGACTATTGAAAGAACAATTCCCTGTCCGAGGTCTGCAAACATTATGCCGTAAAGCAAGGTGTAAACAACCGCAACAAGTCCCGTCGGGTCAACCTCGTTATATGACGGTACACCGTAAATTTCGGTATAGAACTGATATGCCCTTGTGAGGAAGGAACTTTTGATTTTTGTTGGCGGAGTCAGCTTTTTGAATTCCTTGGGATCAGCCGCCTCAACCTCAACGCCGTCAATCTCTTTAAGAGCCTTCACTATTGCTTTTTCTTCTTTTTTGGGCACCCAGCCTCCGAGGAAAAAGCTCCCGTGATATTTCGCCGCGTATTTTCTGACCTCAAAGCTGTCATGCAGCGTTCTTATTTTTGAATAGTAAAGGTCAAAAAGCTTTGTGTGCTCCTCAAAATAAACATCGTCGCTTTCATCGATTGTTTTCTTGTTTTCTTCAAGCTCCGCAAGCTCTTTTTTGAGCCTTGCAAGGTTTGATGCGGGCGTACCGCCGCCAAAACCTCTTATCCACATTCTTTCAAAGAAAAGAGATGCATACACTCTGTCTGTTTCCGCCGCTTTGTCAATCGGAGTAACATACATTCCCCAGTATCCCACATCGTCACTTGAGTCGGGATAAAAAATCGAGTTGATTTCTTTGTTGTATTTCTTCAGCTTTTCAAAGCCTTCAAAAGGAAGTCTGCCGAATCGCACACGGATGTAATCGCAGTTGACGGCATCTTCAAGATTTATATCCAGATGTTCAAAGTGAGAAAGCTGCTCGATAACGCGCTTTGTTTCTTCAATTCTGGAATTAACAACAGAATCGTGGCTTTTTATGCTCTTTATGGTGTCATAAAGCTCGTCAACTCTGCGGTTTGCTTCGTCGATATCAACTTCGGAACAATCTTCGATAAATTCGGGCTCACGCTCAAAGCTTTCAAAAATCTCACGGATTTTCATAAGCCTGAAGGAATACGGATTCTCTTCGCTGATATAAGAAAATCCCTCTGAGCCGCCAATCAGCGACGATGCGTTTTCAGGCTGAAAATTCCCGCTGTCAATGCAGATTTTTATTGCCTTGTCAAGGTCATCGTAGTTGCCGAATATGCTCAGAAGCCTCATTTTTTCAACAGCCATTCACTCACTCTCCTTTCATAACAATCAGATTTTTAAGAATATCTTCCTTGGGCACTTTGTAGGTTATGCCCTCAATGATTTTTATTATATTTTCGCATTCTGTTTCAAGAAAACGCAGATAAGCGGAAAGAACAACAGCAGGATCTGACGAAAAATGAATCTGCCTTATCTCGTTTTCAACCACCGCTTTTTTTCGGAAAAGCTCAACATCCTCAATACCGATTCGCTGAATTCTTGATGAATATCTCGATTTTCTGAATATATTCATAAATTCATCGGCATTTTCTGCTTCAATCAGCCTGTCAAAAACCGCCGCAGAAAGAAGATAACGGTAACCGACAAGGTTTGTGCGGATATAGCTCGGTGAAAGATTATAATATTTTTTTGCTCTGTAAATCATATCAAGGTCGGAAAGCTCGCTTCTCATAAGCAGACCCGAAGATAAAAACTTCGCAGTTTCGGGCGAAAATGTTTTATTGATTTCGGAAAAAACCATTCCGTATTTTATTTTGCCGAGTGTGGCTTCTATCAAAGAAATATCAAAAACCTCTCCATCGTTTTTCGGTAAAACGGAAACAAGCTTTGCATATTTGGTTTTTGAAATATATTTTGAAAGCTCCGCAACATTTGCAATCTGGAACAGCTTTGAAAAATCGATTTTTGTTCCGCTGTTTGATTTCGGCGGAATTCTGAGAATCATTTTATGCGGTGTTCCGAACGAAAGATTGACGATATAGTCGAGAATCAGTTCGGTTTCACGGTCAATCTCCATATATCTGAGAAAGGGATATCCCACATTTTTCTCAAATCCGCAAAGACGCCTTGCCTCTGTTTCAAAAGCAGACTGCAAAACACGTTCAACCTTCAGTCTGTGCAAATCGGTATCGGATGCAAGATTTGCAAAATGCTCTGCATATCCTTTTCGGCTTTTAAGGAAGTTAACAACTTCTTTTATATTCTGCGCCCCTGCAAGAGTCTCATAATCTTCCGTCTCAAGGCGACAGCCGTACTTGGCTCTCACCCTGGTCATAACGGAATTTGATGCTTTTGAATTCATACGGCTGCCCTCCTTTCATATTTAATCCGAAATTACCCGTTTGAATATTTCCTCAATCCAGAAATCACTGTTTTCCACTGCCTTTTTTTCAAGCTCGGCAATGTTTTTCTGCGATGCATTGCGCAATGCATTTATTTCTTTCTCTGCCTTTTCGTTTTCTTTGATTTGCAGAGATTCCAACGCTCTGTCCGCACGGAGCATATACTTTTGGTTGATTTCTTCTTTTTCTCTGTCAAGCTCTTTGCGTTTTGTTTCTCTTTCGTCAAGTGCAGCAGAGATAACGGCTCTTTGCTGAGCATCGAAATCTATCAGATGCTTGATAACCGAGCCCAGATTATCGCCTTCTTCGGCAAGCACGGTCTTTTTTTCTTCCATAAACGCACCCTCTTTTTTTACTCTGTCTTTTTCCTTTATTCTATTCCTATTTATTACCAAAAGCAAGTAAAAATATATACAATTTTAATTCTTTTACGCACCGTTTAATCTGAAAATTGCACATAAAAAACAAGGATTGACAAAACATCAATCCTTGCATTTTTTATATTCGATTTATGTTTATGCTCCGTCGCATTTATCACAATCAGAATTTATCTTGCGTAGTCGCCAACCTTAAGCATATAGTCGCCGATCTGTGCGCCGAATTCGGGAGCACCGTCCATGATAAGCTTGCTTTCCTTTGTAAATTCAAGCATATCTGCGGTACCCATAAGAATTCCCAGTGCGCTGTCAAGGCAATCAAATCTCATGGTGAAGAAGGGAAGAGCACGCTTATAAACGCCTCTGCCCGCCTTTGACTTACCTGCCTTTATGCGGATATAAGCCGAAATTTCGGGATATCCGTCAACAGCCCATGCGTAAACTCTGTCGGGGCTTGAAAGAGTCCACTTGTGGATTTCTTCATGACCCTGCTTGTTGAGAGTGCTGATACCTGTTGAAAGAAGATAGAAATAGCATTTAACAAGCAATTTCTTTGTTTCTTCGTCGGTGGGAGCTTCTGTTGCGGTAAGAAGAGATGACATTTTGAGAAGTGTCATCATGAATGCTGCAAAAACAGCAGGTTTCTTTGTTACGCCCTTCATTGCGGGAAGGGTTGCAGGACCGATTTTTCCTTTGAAGAATGCGTTCATGGTTTCAATGCTCTTGAACTGAAGCTCGATGTGAGCATTGTCTGTTACCTTATCTGTATGGCACTCCCATTCGCCGCAGTTAACAACAAAATGAGTTGCAAACTTACCTTCGGGGGCATCGGGGTCTTTGGCACTTACCTGAATAACCGCATGAGCGTGCTCAAACTTCTTTGCAAGCTTGGGGTCATCGGAAGCGATTGTTTTGATAAGGGGAAGAACCGCACAAAGGAAAATTTTATTAGTTAAAATATCTTCTCTCGAAGCCATAATAATCATTCCTTTCGGTTAAATAAGTCTGTTGATTTGAGATTGTTTTCGCTTTCGCACTGAGGGAAGTGTATGCGATACACGACCGAACGAGAAAGTGAAAAGAACTCAAATTAAACTTCGTCGTCCCAGTCGTCGTCGAGCTCGAAGTCCTTACCCATAACCTCACGAACAGCAGCAATAATACCGTTCTGGTCGATGCCGAGGCTGGACATGATGTCCTCGTGGAGACCGATGGGTGCAAACTTATCGGGGATACCGAGCTGCTTGAATGCACAACCCTTACCTGCTTCAACGATAACCTCTGCAACTGCAGATCCGAGACCGCCAACGATGTTGTGGTCTTCAACCGTGATAATACGGCGGGTATCCATAACAGCCTTGACAATAGCTTCTCTGTCGATGGGTTTGATTGTGTGCATATTGAGAACTCTTACCTTGAGACCGTCATTGGTTTCAAGGAACTTTGCAGCCTGATATGCCTGGAATACGCATGAACCGCAGGCAATGATTGTGATATCCGAACCTTCATTGATTGTTACAGCCTTACCGACTTCAAAGCCGTAGTCTGTTGAATCGTAAAGAACACGGTCAAAACCTCTGTTGATACGGATGTAATAGGGTCCGAAATTATCGTATGCAGCGTGAACTGCATTGTATGTTTCAAGACCATCTGCAGGGCAGATAACGGTAAGGTTGGGGATTGAACGTGCAACTGCCATGTCACAGATAGCATGGTGAGTTGAACCTGCCTGACCGAATGATGTGCCTGCATGGGTAGCGATGATTTTTGCGTTAACGTTCTGATAGCAGATGTCTGTGTGGAGCTGGTCAGCACTTCTGAGAGAAGCGAAAACCGAGAAGGTTGAAAGGAAGGGAACAAGTCCTGCTCTTGCCATACCTGCTGCCATACCGAACATATTCTGCTCAGCAATACCTACGTTGAAGTATCTGTCGGGGAATTTTTCGCCGAACATACCGATTTTTGTTGATTTACCAAGGTCTGCTGTAAGAGCAACAACCTCGGGATGCTTTTCGCCAAGCTCGCAGAGAGCCTTACCGTAAATTTCAGCGGTTGAGAACGCTGTTGATTCGGTTGCTGTATAGGTTAATCCGCCTGCCATAATCAGATGCCCTCCTTTTCTGCGCGAGCAACGCGTTTTGCATAGTATTTTTCAAGGCTTGCCTTAGCCTGCTCATATTTTTCTTCGTTAAGTGCGCCGTAGTGCCACTTATAGTCGTCTTCCATGTAATCAACGCCGCAGCCCTTGATTGTGTCTGCGATAATCATAACGGGAGCACCCTTGTTTTCAAGAGCAAAGTCAATTGCATCTGCAAGCTCGTTGAAGTTATGACCGTCAACTTCCTTAACGATGAAGCCGAATGAACGCCACTTGTCTGCAAGAGGTTCAAGCTTCATAACATCTTCTGTTCTGCCGTCGATCATGCACTTATTGCGGTCAACGAAAGAAATGAGGTTGTCTGCCTTGAAGTGAGCTGCTGACATACCTGCTTCCCAGTTTGAGCCTTCGTCGCATTCGCCGTCGCCGAGGATACAGAAGGTCTTGTAGTCCTTGCCGAGAACCTTTGCTGCAAGAGCTGTTCCGAGAGCGATTGAAAGACCGTGACCGAGTGAACCGGTTGAAGCATCAACGCCCTTAACCTTATTTGAGTCAAGGTGGATACCCATTGTTGAGTTGCTGAGGTTGAAGGTCTTGAGTTTTTCTTTATCATCGAAACCAACATGGCAAACAAGGCTTGCAAGAGCAACGCCTGCATGACCCTTACTGAGAATGAAGCGGTCTCTGTCTTCCCACTGAGGATTTGCAACATCGTATTTCATGTACTTGTAGTAAAGAATGGTGAGCATATCCATAACGCTCATGCCGCCGCCGATATGTGCACTGCCTGCCCAATAAGTTGTGTCAAGGCAAAGCTTGCGGAGTTCGTGAGCCTGCTTTTCAAGCTCAAGCCATTCCTGTTTGGTTAATGCCATTGGAAATTCCTCCTTTAATTATATGTATAAATTAACCGAGTTCGGGATGATTCTTGCGGACTGCCTTGAATGCATCTTCCGCAACCTCGATTGTGTGCTTGATATCATCATCGGAAAGTGATGCATTAATGAAGTGGTTGTGGTGATTGGTCATATAAACGCCTCTCTTGACAACCTCTGCAATCCATTCCTGATGAAGCATGAGTGAATCGTCGTCTTTAAGCATGAGATAGAAAAGTGCGGGTTCACCGGTAACGCTGAGATTAAAGCCGTTGTTTGCGGCAGCAGCCTTAAGGCCGTCGGTGAGCATTGTGCCCTTTTCGAGGCAGAGCTTGGGAAGGTCGATTTCCTTCATCTTGTTGATACAAGCGATTGCAGCCGCAAAGGGAACTGCACTCATCCAGTAGCTGCCTGTGTATGAAAGACCGCTGATTGAGCTCTTGAGCCAATCTTTGCCGCAAAGTGCGGAAACATTCCAGCCGTTTGCAAGTGCTTTACAGAAGCAGATAAGGTCAGCTTCAAAGCCGTAGTGATGGTCTGAGCCTGCAAGGTCAAGTCTGAAACCGCAGCGAACATCATCTACGATAAGAACAATACCCTTGTCTGTGCAGAGCTTGCGTACCTTCTGCCAATAACCTTCTGCAGGAAGAATGTTATCAACAAAGTTGCCGTGCATATAGGGAGTTGAAATGAAAGCTGCGATTTCGCCTTCGTTTTCTTCAACGATTTTTTCGAGCTGGTCAAAGTCATTCCAGTCAACATAAAGATTGTTTGAAACATCCTCAGGGATAACGCCGGGATAGTCAATCTTCTGGCACCAGGGAGCAACGCCGTGATAATAACCCTTAACGAAGATAATCTTCTTTCTGTGGGTTGCTGCTCTTGCGGTCATAATAGCTGCTGTTGTTGTGTCGCCGCCGTTCTTTGCAAAGAATGCCCAGTCTGCCGAAGCAACGGTATCAACCATAAGCTCTGCAAACTCAATAATCTTTGTTGAGGGAGCAGTTACGCAGTTTTCTATCTTCATCTGTTCCATAACAGCCTTGTCAACGTCGGGGTCATTGTATCCGAGAACGTTGGGACCGTATGCACACATATAGTCTATGTATTTGTTTCCGTCAACATCCCAGAAATATGTACCCTGAGCCTTCTGGCTGAAAAGAGGATAAGCAGAAACGGGGATACAGCAGCCTTCTGCGGGACCCTGATGTCCGTAAAGACCCGAAGGGATTACCTTTGCGGCTCTCTGAAAGAGCTCGGCACTTTTAGCGTGTGTGTTGATTTTTATACTCATTTCAGAAACCTCCTTATGCAAGATACAGAGCAACTCTGTCAAGAATTCTGTTAAGATTGTCGAGCATTGAAATCATGCCCTTCATAACGATATCGCCCGAACCTACGCAGGCAATTGCGTTAACCTTGCCGTCAAACAAATCTCTTGCAAGCTTGATTGAGCTGAATTCCATAACAGCTCTGGGAGCCTCGCTGGGCTTCTTGATTGCAAGAAGTCTGTGGTTTTTAACTCTTACGGTTGCCGAAGGACCGTCTTTTATGCTGAAAGCAATTTCGCCGTCAACCATATTGCTTGCAGAGAACTTGCCGATTTCGTCATTGTTACCAATCTGTGCGATGGCAACTGAAATTGTGTACATCATAAGAGTTGTGCTGATTCTGAAGAAATCTTCGTCTTCAAGGTCAGCGGGTTCGGGACGCATATACTTGTTGAGAAGGTCGGTAAGTTTTGTAAAGTCTTTAAGAAGGAAGCCGATGTGGTGGAATCCCTTTGAGGGGATGGGGGTTGTTGTTCCGTCGATAAGACCGTTGAATTTTTCGCATGAGCTGAAGGGAAGCTTTACATCGCATTTTGCGCATCCCTGCTCCATTCTGCACTTTCCGTTTTTGAAGGTGATTGTTGCGCTGGGACCGCCCTTAACTTCAAAGCCGATTGAAACAGGCTTTTTGTTTGTGAGAATGCTGCCTGCTTCGGGAGCGAGCTCGCAAAGGTTTTCGAGAGTGCCCAGAACGCCGTAAAGATTGATATATGCCAGAGTTTTCTGATCAATCATTTTGGTTTCCTCCTTTGATTATAAAAATAGTCAATAATATATTAACAGATTCATTGTCAATTGTCAACAAATTCTGATAAGAGAATTTAACGATTTGATGTGTATTTTTACGATAAAAAAAGCGGCAACCGAAGTTACCGCATTTGAATTAACGCCAAAGCAATCAAAACCGCAAAAAATATTATGTTAAACAGATGTATCGATATTTTGAAAGCGTTTATTTTTCTGAGTCTTTTCTTTCTGAACTGATTCAAAGCTTCTATATCTTCATCGGAAATAACGGATGTGCAATATACCACAAATTTAAAAACATCTCTCGGAGAAGATACATACTGTTCATGAAATTCTCTGTTGAACTGCGGAAAACGCTGTTTCATGAATAAGATATCCCAATCTCTTATCTTCCAAGCATTGCCCGTATTCGGAAAATAATAATTCAGAACAACATATCTCAAATCATCACGGGGTTTAACGGGTCTGAATTTCAGCACATTGAACGAATTCATGCTTTCAAACATAAAACCCTTCCGACGCATTTCAGTCAGATAATCCGCAAGAGCATCTATGCGATAAAACGCAAAAGGAAAAAACTTTTTAACTGCATTTTTATCTTTTTTCTTTTTCATATCAGAAATTTGCAACAAAATATTCAATCAGCTTCGCAGCATTTGCCGCCGCAATGGGAAGGAATTCGCCGTAATCCATGTGTGACGAACCGTCTGCACAGTCGGAAACCGCGCGCACAACTCCGAAGGGTACGCCGTTTGTATAGCATACCTGAGCTATGCTCGCACCCTCCATTTCGCATACGATTGCGCCGAAATTGTCGGTTATGAACTTCTTCTTTTCGTTGCTTGCGATGAATTGGTCGCCCGATGCGATTATTCCTCTCATACCCTTAACGTTTTCAAGGGTTTCAATGCCTTTTGAAAGCAAGTCGATAACCTTTTCGTCGGCGGGAATATTAACAATGTTTATTCCCGAAATAAGACCTATGGGGTCACCGAGAGGAGATGTGTCCATATCGTGCTGAACAAGGCTTTCCGCAACAGCGATATCGCCGATGGCAAGCTTTGTGCTGAGGCTTCCGCCGACACCCGTATTGATAATGCATTCGGGAGCATACTTCAGAATCATTGTCTGTGCGCACATCGCCGCCGCAACCTTACCGATTCCGCAAACTGCGATAACAATTTCCTTGCCGTGAAGCGTACCTTTGATATAGTCAACGCCGCTGACGGTTTCAACGGTTTTGTTTTCCATAAGAGATTTGATTGTTTCAACTTCAATGTGCATCGCACCGATAATTCCTACCATAAAATTACCTCCGAAATT
>JAZSCL010000127.1:0-3419 GCA_045602905.1 Acutalibacteraceae bacterium | reverse complement strand
TCTGTTACGGCTCAGTATGCCGACGTGCTTGCTCGCGGCACGGGGCTTGCGGTAATAATCACCGACCGTGACAGCGTTATCGCCTGTGCGGGAATTTCAAAGAAAGAAGTTCTTGACCGCAGGGTCAGTCAGAGCCTTGAAAGCATTATGGAACGCCGCGAAAACTATGTTTGCTGTGTTGACAGCGAACGCATGAAACCCGTTGAGGGGCTTGACAAAGAGGCGGCTGTTGCGTTTCCCATCGTAGGCGGCGGCGATGTTTCGGGAGCGATTGTTATGCTTCTTAACGAAAACGGCTCCTGCCCCACACAGACTGAAACCAAACTCGCTCAGATTGCGGCAAATTTTCTTGGAAAACAGATGGAAGAATAAGTTATGATATGACAGAAAACGGCTTGAGAGGAACTGATTCCGACTCAGGCCGTTATCATTTGCTCCGAGCACGAACGAATTGTTTTTATTGACTTTTTCGGGATTTAGTGGTATCTTTATATATGTATTTTTATATGTGGAGGTCATATTTATGGCACTTAATTCCGTTCAGCAAATCTTTTTCAAACTCTTTACTCTCATCATTTCGCTCGTTTATTCCTTTAACGGCGGCGTTGTTGCGCCCTCAACGGCTGACGTAATCAAAGCCGCAAAACCTGATGCAAAGCTTGTTTTTGCAACCCTTGCAGACCCTCAGGTTTCAAATTATATGTTTGACAGATATCAGGCTTTCCAGGAAGCAACCATCGACCTTGAAAATGCTGAAAGACTTGATGCTGTTGTAGGTGTCGGCGATATCGCTGAAAACGGTCTTGCAGAGGAATATCAGCTTGTTTACGATGAGCTTTCAAAGCTTGACACACGTTTCATCATGGCAACAGGCAACCACGATATCAGACTCCGTCTTTACAGCCAGACCACAAGCCGTTTCTATGCATTCACAGATGCTCTCAACGGCGAAGAAACCATGGCAGACAGAGTTTATGCAGAAGGAAAGCTTGCATATTCGGAAGTTATTAACGGCTATAAAGTTATCGTTATGGGTTCAGACAGAACAGAATTCGAAGAAGCTCATATCAGCGATGCACAGCTTGAATGGCTTGACAGCGAGCTTGCTGCAGAAAAAGGCAAGCCCGTATTCGTTGTTCTTCATCAGCCTCTCAAGCTCACTCACAATCTCCCCACAACATGGGGTAACGGCACAAACAAGGAAGCAGGCTCAGTAGGTAAGCAGAACGACGCAATCAAGGCAGTTCTTGCAAAGCACGCTGCTGACAGCACCGTTGTTCTTATCACGGGACACCTTCATGCAGGTTTCAGCCAGTACAGCTTCCAGGAAATTGAAGGCTTCTATTCACTCAACGTACCCGCATTCTCAATCGAAAACAAAGACGGTGAAGAAGGCGGCAACGGCTCAGGTCTTACATACATCGTTGAAGTTTACGAAGATGAAATCCTCTTCAGAGCAAGAAACTGCCGTACAGGCGAATGGCTCACAAAGTGGGATTCAAAGATTACACTTAAATAATCAACGAAAGGAACATGAAAATGCTTAACATTAAAAAACTCATTGCACTTGTTCTCAGCGTTTCGCTTCTTCTCGGTATAGTGGCATCGTCAGCATCAGCTGATGAAGGAATCATGCTCATTACCGATGAAGAAATCACAACAACCGAAGTTTCGGAGTCAACAACTGTTGCTGAAGAAACAACAACTGAAGCTCCCGCAACAGAAACAACAACCGTTCCTGCAACAGAACCCACAACAGAACCCGAAACCGATGCTCCCGTTGTTACTCCTTCAGACGTTACTCCCAGAAGAATTTCCGTTGTTGTTAACGGCGATACAAAATCAGCAAAGGGTATCACATGGTACACAACCGCAAACACCTCAAGCGTTGTTGAAATCACAACTGTTGACGGTGCAAAGGTTTCCGCAAACATCGCTTATACAGATGTTATGGAATGGGAAGGCAACTTCGTTCACAAGGCAACCGTAACAGGTCTTGCAGCAGGTACTGTTTATAAGTACCGTGTAGGTAACGGCGTTCTTTTCAGCAACTGGGGTACATTCGTAACCGATAACGGCGACGATAAGGTTAACTTCGTTGCAATCGCAGACATTCAGGCAGGCAACCTCGAAAACTTCATCAAGGGTGCGGAAACCGCAGCTGCAGCATACAAAGTTATGCCCGATGCAGAATTCATGATTAACCTCGGCGACTTCACCGACGACAGCACCAACGAAGAATGGGATTACTACGATACAGCAATGGCTGATGTAAACCTCAATTCAACCCTTGTTCCCATCGCAGGCAACCATGACGGTCTTGGCGTATGGGACTGGTTCAACAATATGTTCAACCTCGATACAAGCGAAAGCGTTCAGGTTCTCAACGGCGTTAACTATTCATTCGATTACGGCAACGCTCATTTCGCAGTTCTCAACACAAACGACCTTCTTTCAATTTCAATCGCTCAGCTCACATGGCTCAAAAACGATATGAACGGCACCGATAAGGACTGGAAAATCGTTCTCATGCACAAGTCTCCCTACTCACTCGGTAAGGACGCAAAGTGGCCCGATGCTCTCTATCTCCAGAGATCTCTCACAAGCGTTCTCGACGATTGCGGTGTTGACCTTGTTATGAGCGGTCACGACCATCAGTATCTCCGCACAAAGGCTATCAAGAACGGCAAGGCAAACGAAGACGGAACCGTTTATGTTCTTGCAGGTACGGCAGGCGCAAAGAGATATGAGGTTCGTTCATTCCTCGCAAACCACTTCCTCGATACCGACCTCATCGATGCTCTTGTTATCCATAAGAACGGCTACGGCAACTACTGGGACGGTCAGGACTGGGATCAGACCAACGAAGATTACTGGGGCGGCTGCTTCAACACAATTTCAATCGACGGCGGTAAACTCACTTTTGATTCCTATATCCTTAAGGACAGACCCGACGAAGCTTCCATGGATACTCCCAGAGAAACAATCACAAAGTCTGACTCCTTCACCCTCGAAAAGGCGGTAGGTCAGAACAAAATCACCTTCACAGGCGACAACACAACAAGCGAAATCGAGTATTATCTCGGCGTTGTGCCCAGCTTCCTCGGTCTTGCAACATACGCTATCGGCGAATGGCTTCCCAAGTTCTTTGTAATGCTGCCCGCACTCCTCGACAGCGTTATCAACGAAGACGTATTCTGATAAATAAATTAAAGGCTTGAACATTGAACTGCCCCAAATTGTGCGGACAGTACAAAAAAGACCCTATGGCAGAAATATTTAATTAAGCGACATACTGACTTCGTTTTTCAAGCGGAGTCAGTTTTGTTTTTAATTGGATTCTTTCGTTGTTGTAGAAATGTATGTATTCGCTTATGAGGATGCGAGCATCCTCATAAGTTTTCAGCTTAGTTCTGTAA
>JAZSCL010000126.1:0-6336 GCA_045602905.1 Acutalibacteraceae bacterium | reverse complement strand
GTTTTGGTGTCAGCCTCTGGTCATATTGCTCCCCTGTTGCCTATGATATGTTCAGCCGATCACAGCTTGCTCCGGGAAGTATTTTCTATAATGTATATATGCTTAACCCCGTAACACCGGCAATCAATATTTTTCGCTATGGATTTCTCGGAACCGGTGAAATTGACTGGTTGTTTTACGGTATCAGCTGGATTACAACAGCAATTGTTGCAGTAATCGGTGCTCTGATGTTCAGTAAATCCGAAAAAACATTCATGGATACGGTGTGAGGTGCGATATGGAAGAATTAGCAATAAGAGTTGAAAACGTTTCAAAGGAATACCGCCTCGGTGCTATAGGCGGTGCAACCCTTAAGGGTGAAATTCAATCTAAACTTGCAAAGCTTTTTCATAAGGAAGACCCTAACTTAAAAATCGGTGAAAAGGCTCATGATAAAAATGAAAGATTCCTTGCTCTCAACGATTTATCCTTTGATATCAAAAAAGGTGAAACAGTTGGCATTATCGGCAGAAACGGTGCTGGCAAATCCACCATTTTAAAGCTTATCTGCCGTGTCACTGCTCCCACCAAAGGTAATATTTATCTTAATGGCAGAATAACAAGTATGCTTGAAGTCGGAACAGGTTTCCACCCTGAACTTACAGGCAGAGAAAATGTTTTTCTCAACGGAGCTATTCTCGGCATGAGCAAAGGCGAAATTGAAAAGAAATTTGACGAAATTGTTGAATTTTCTGAGGTTGGTCAATTTATTGACACACCCGTTAAAAGATATTCAAGCGGTATGAAGGTAAAACTTGCCTTTGCCGTTGCATCACACCTTGACAGTGAAATAATGATTATGGACGAAGTTCTTGCCGTAGGCGATGTTAACTTTCAAAACAAGTGCATCGATCGCATGAAAAAGGTTGCAGAAGAGGAAGGAAGAACAATTCTTTACGTCAGCCATAACATGGCAACTGTAAAAAGTCTTTGCCAGCGATGTATTGTTCTTTCTCGCGGACAGCTTGCCTTTGAAGGTTCAACCGAAGAAGCAATTGCTGTTTATATGCAAAACAGTGACTATGATGATGCAACATTTTTTGACACATCTGAGAATCCGAGACATCCGAAATGCAATCAAAGACACCTGCTTCAAAATCTTGAATTAATTGATGCAAAAACAAACGTCTTCGAATTTGGTGACAAATTCCGCTTCAGAATTACATGGAAAAGCCAGAACACCAATGAAAGACTTCTTATGAAAATGATTATCAACGGTATAGACACAACTCCTGTGGGTGTTATTTTCGGTGGCGAACTTAAGCATCCTGATGAACTTAACAGTGCAGAGTTCGAGTTTGACACATCATATCTTGTCCCTGCCAAGTATACAGTTGATGTTATACTTTATGACGAGGACAAAGCCGGAACAGTTATGTTCTACGACAGAGCAACTGCATTAAGATTCAGCGTTGAGCACAGCGAAAAATCACTTCACCTCAAACACTGGTTCAAAGATTGGGGTAACGCAGTCTTACCATGCATAGAACAAATCAACGGAGATGATAAAAATGTATGAATTCAAAGGTGAAACCTTACTTATAACAGGCGGTACGGGTTCTTTCGGCAATGCCGTACTCAACCGCTTTCTCAAAACAGATATAAAGGAAATCCGTGTTTTTTCCCGTGACGAGAAAAAGCAGGACGATATGCGTCACGAATTCCAGGCAAAGATGCCCGAAGTTGCCGACAAAATCAAGTTCTACATAGGTGACGTGCGCAACATTGACTCACTCAGAGGCGCTATGGTCGGCGTTGACTACGTTTTCCATGCAGCTGCTCTCAAGCAGGTGCCCTCATGCGAATTCTTCCCCATGGAAGCCGTTAAAACCAATGTTATCGGCACAGACAATGTGCTGACAGCTGCCGTTGATGCGGGTGTTAAATCAATTATCTGCCTTTCAACAGACAAGGCTGCATATCCCATCAATGCAATGGGCATCACCAAGGCTCTTGAAGAAAGAGTTGCAACCGCAAAGGCAAGAAACGTTGACCCCGACAAAACAAAAATCTGCTGCACACGCTACGGTAACGTGCTTTGCAGCCGCGGCTCCGTTGTTCCCCTCTGGATTGACCAGATCAAAAACGGCCAACCCATTACAATCACAAATCCTGATATGACAAGATTCATCATGTCGCTTGAAGAAGCCGTTGACCTTGTTCTTTTTGCATTCAAGGAATGCGAAAGCGGTGATATCTTTGTGCGCAAAGCACCTGCCTGCACAATTCAGACTCAGGCGGAAGCCGTATGCGAGCTTTTCGGCGGAAAGAAAGAAGATATCAAGATTATCGGTATCCGTCACGGTGAAAAGATGTACGAAACTCTGCTCACCAACGAGGAGTGTGCAAAAGCTGAAGATATGGGTGACTTCTTCCGTGTTCATGCCGACAACAGAAGCCTTAACTACGATAAATATTTCTCCGACGGCGACGTAAAACGTGCTGAACTCACCGAATTCAACAGCAACAACACCAGAATTCTCAATGTTGAAGAAGTTAAAGAAAAACTAATGGAGCTTTCCTATATCAGAGAAAGACTTGAGGAGTTCAATGCATAATGAAATACGATATTAAATTCAAAAATAACGGCAAACTTAAGTTGCTCATAATCGTCGGCACAAGACCCGAAATCATCCGACTTTCCGAGGTTATCAAAAAGTGCCGTAAATATTTCGATACCGTGCTTGCTCACACGGGTCAGAATTATGACTACACCCTCAACGGAATTTTCTTTGAGGATTTAAGCCTTGACGTTCCCGATGTTTATCTCAATTGCGTCGGCGAAAATCTCGGTCAGACCGTAGGTAACATCATTGCATCTTCCTATGAACTCATGGAAGAAATCAAGCCCGATGCGCTTTTAATTCTCGGCGACACCAACAGCTGTCTTTCGGCAATAGGTGCAAAGAGGCTTCATATTCCCATTTTCCACATGGAAGCAGGCAACCGCTGTAAAGATGAATGTCTGCCCGAAGAAACAAACAGACGCATCGTTGACATCATTTCCGATGTCAACATCGCATATTCCGAACACGCAAGAAGATACCTTGCCGAATGCGGTCTGCCCAAGGAACGCACCTATGTTTCGGGTTCACCAATGGCAGAGGTGCTGAATGCAAATCTTGATAAAATTCTCAAGAGCGATATTCTCTCAAAGCTCGGTCTTGAAGAAAAGAAATACATTCTTCTTTCGGCACACAGAGAAGAAAATATTGATACAGACAAAAATTTCCGCTCGCTGTTCAACGCACTGAACACACTTGCGGAAAAATACGATATGCCTATTCTCTATTCATGCCATCCCCGTTCAAGAAAAAGGCTTGAAAATTCAGACATCGTGCTCGATGAAAGAATCATCATGCACGAGCCTCTCGGATTTTCGGACTACAACCGCCTTCAGATGGGTGCATTTGCAGTCGTTTCAGACAGCGGAACTCTCCCCGAAGAAAGCAGTTTTTATCTCAGCATCGGCAGACCCTTCCCCGCAGTCTGCATAAGAACATCAACGGAGCGTCCCGAAGCGCTGGACAAGGGTTGCTTTGTTCTTGCAGGTATTGACGAAAACGGTCTGCTTCAGGCAGTTGAAACTGCAGTTTCAATCACGGGCAACGAAGAATTCGCAACTCCCGTTCCCGATTATACAGACAAAAACGTTTCCGATAAAATTGTAAGGCTCATTCAGAGCTACACGGGAATTGTTAACAAAATGGTTTGGAGAAAGTTTTAATGAACATTCTTATCACAGGTGCTAAGGGATTTGCAGGCAGAAACCTTGTTGCAAATCTTTACACTATAAAAGACGGAAAAAACAGAACACGCCCCGAAATCAAGATTGATAATATTTTTGAATATGACATCGATTCAACAGCCGATGAACTTCGTGAGTATTGCTCAAAAGCAGATTTCGTTTTCCACCTTGCAGGAGTCAACAGACCCAAGGATACAAGCGAATTTTCGGGCAACTACGGTATTCTCGGTAAAGTACTTGATGAATTGAAATCATGTCAGAACAAAGCTCCCGTTATGCTTTCATCGTCGGTGCAGGCAACTCTTGAAGGAAGATTTGCAGGCTCGGAATACGGTAAAAGCAAACTTGAAGCTGAAAATATGCTTTTCGGATACGGTGAGGAAACGGGTACAAATGTATTTGTTTACCGTCTGCCCAACCTTTTCGGAAAATGGTGCAGACCCAACTATAATTCAGCTGTTGCAACCTTCTGCAACAACATGGCAAAGGATTTGCCCATAACCGTAAACGACCCCGCCGTTGAGCTTGAACTTCTCTACATTGATGACTTTGTTGACGAAATGCTCAATGCTCTTGATGGCAAGGAAAACAGAAACGGTAATTTCTGCTTTTTCCCCGTAACCCATAAAGTAACCCTCGGCGAAATCGTTGAACTTCTTGAAAGCTTCAAGGCACAGAGTCAGACTCTTGTTGTGCCCGAAATCCCGTATAATTCATTCGCAAAGAAGCTCTATTCAACATATCTTTCCTATCTTCCTGAGGAAAAAGTAAGCATTCCTCTCAGAATGAATTGCGATGACAGAGGAAGCTTCACTGAAATATTAAAGACTGTTAACTGCGGTCAGTTTTCCGTTAATGTCAGCAAACCCGGTATAACAAAGGGTCAGCACTGGCACAATACAAAATGGGAATTTTTCATTGTTGTTTCGGGCACAGCCCTTATTCAGCAAAGAGAAATCGCTTCAGATAAGGTGCTTGAATTCCGTGTTTCGGGCGATAAACCCGAAGCAGTGCATATGCTCCCCGGATTCACTCACAATATAATCAACCTTTCCGAAACGGAAAATCTCGTAACTCTCATGTGGGCAAACGAGCAGTTTGACCCAAATAAACCCGATACATTTTTTGAAGTTGTGTGATATAAAATGGGTATCAAAACCGCCAGACTCCGCGAACATGAAAAAGTTCTGCTGGATATTCTTGCCAATAATCTTTTCAATGCAGGGCGCAAGGTTGACCTTAATGAAGGCAATCTGAATGCGGTCTGGTGCGAAGCATACGTTCAGGCGGTTACACTCATGGCATTCCACAACACAAATGATGAAATCTGGCAAAACAAGAAATGCTCATATATAAAAAACAAACTGAATCAGACTCTCGCAGATAACGCCAAAATTGATTTTGAGCATGTCAGAATCAACGGCATTATGAAAGAAGCGAACATACCTTACACCGTTCTCAAAGGTTATGCTTCCGCACTCTACTACCCCGACCCGCTGATGCGTTCAATGGGCGACGTGGATTTTCTTGTTGATACCGATAATTTTGAAAATGCAGACAAAACTCTGAAAGAAAACGGATATAATCCTACAGAAAAAAATCACGATGTCCACGATGTTTACATGGGTAAGGTCTGCAGATGCGAAATGCATTTTCAGCCGTCAGGTATACCGCAGGGCAAGGCAGGAGTAAAAGTGAGAAAATATCTTTCCGATTTGCTCCCCTGCTCCGAAACAATTCAGACTGAGCTCGGCGAAGTAACCGTGCCGTCAGCTTTCCATCACGGACTGATTATCCTGCTCCACATGTGCCATCATCTGACGGGTGACGGACTTGGACTCCGCCATCTCTGTGACTGGGCGGTTTTCATTAACTCAATCGGTGAAGAAAAATTCCTTGAAATGTTTGAAAAAGTGCTTAAGGATATCGGACTTTGGGAATTTGCGAAGATTATGACCTTTATCTCCTGCGAATATCTCGGTCTGACGGGCATGAATTGGGCAAAGGACGCCGACAAAAAGCTTGCAGATTATATCCTCATTGATATTATCATCGGAGGAAACTTCGGACAGAAAAATGCCGACAGAAGCCACGAGCATCTTCTGATTTCAAGCAAAAACGAAAAAGAAGTTCCCATGATAAGGCAGTTTTTCATCTCTGCCAACAGCATTGTATATAAAAACTGGAAGGCGGCAAGAAAACTCAAAATTCTGCTTCCCTTCGGCTGGATTTTCTTCGGCGGCAGATATATAATCCGCTCCATTTTCGGCAAACGCCCCAGAATCCGCCCCAAAAAAGTAGCAAAAGAAGCATCGGAAAGAATAGATATCTATTCCGACCTCAGACTTTTTGAAAAAACTGAAAAGTAATAATACAGGTGAACCAAAATGAAAACTGTAAAAATTGATTTTGTCGGCTTCTGGGGAAGCTTCAAGAAAGATGACAATCTTTTCACTCGCATTCTATCCAAGAGATTTAAGGTTGAAATTTCCGATAAACCCGATTTTGTAATTTGTTCAAACCGCGGTGAAGCCTTTGAATATATGAAA
>JAZSCL010000125.1:0-26498 GCA_045602905.1 Acutalibacteraceae bacterium | reverse complement strand
TTAAAGCACTTGCTGAAATGTAAAAATGAAGAAGCCACCCTAATGGGTAGCTTCTTCATTTTGGCGCCTCAAACAGGACTCGAACCTGTGACACCGCGGTTAACAGCCGCGTGCTCTACCGACTGAGCTATTAAGGCATATTTGTTTAAGTCGGAGGCCAAGCGGTCTTAGGAAGACAATTGATAGATTCAACTCCTTGGCTCACAGAACGACATGGCTACGATCCGACTTTGGAAGCGGCCCGGGAAGATAGGTCGACGCCGACACTTTTTAATTTTGCCTTAATAGCTCAGTCGGTAGAGCACGCGGCTGTTAACCGCGGTGTCACAGGTTCGAGTCCTGTTTGAGGCGCCAGCAAAAGAGACCATCCATTCGGATGGTCTTTTTTGTTTACTCTAAAATCAGCTTTCAAAGCTGCGACACTGTAACATTAAAACCGTAACTGCGGCTGTTAATTGGCTCAGGTGCCGCCGCTGCCGGTGGCAGATTCAGGCGGTGACTGAGCAGGAAGAAACAAGGAGTATCACGATGCGCTCCAAGCGAGTGAGACGACTTTGTTTCTGACCGATGGTGTCACAGGTTCGAGTCCTGTTTGAGGCGCCAAAGCATGATAATCCGAACCTCTTCTTTTCACAGAATCGGTTCGGATTATTGCTTTATTTCTGATATTCATTTCATGTCTTATAAAAGAGATTTTAGAGTTTCAACTTGTCTACTTTTACACGTTTTTGTTTTGTATAACTTTTCCACGAAAAGATTATAGTTTACTTTATATCGGATAAAAAGTCAGCAGGCAACATCATATATACTGTTGCCTGCTTTTTAAACTTTCATAATCGATTGATTACATAAATATTGAAACAAGGAATTCAATTATTTTTTCGAAGAATGAAGTTATTGATGAAAAAACTTTTTCAAAGAAGCTCGGTTCTACGGGTTCTTCTGCTTCTTTAGAGATTCGGAAATTGGTTGTTGCGGTGCCTGAATAGTTGCCGATACCCGTTATCTTTGCAGTTGCCGTGCCTTCGTTAACGTTATTTGCATAGGTTACGGTATAATCCGTACCTTTACTGAGAATTTTTATACCGTCTGTAACCGTAATATCGGGAGTAACGGCTGAACCTGTGTAGGGATAGTCTGCTATGGGTGCAATTGTTGCAGCAGAGATGCTTTTTGTGACGATTGTGAACTTTGCTTTGCTTGCAAACATTCTGAAATCGCCTTTGCCTTTAACTGTAACATCAGCATTGCCTACATTGATGTTATTGGCATAAGTTACGCCGAAATCAACGTTTTCAGCAAGCCTATCGCCTGAAGCAGAAACAGATATTTTGGGTTTTATTTCATGTCCTGTATATGTCTGATTGGGAATAGGTGCAATAACGAAAGTGCTGACTTTAATACCTTGTGTTTGAGCATAAGAATATGCATAGGAGTTTTCGGAACAGTATATCGTCAGTTTGTCACAGCCATCGAAAGCGTCTGCGGCAATTTCGGTTACGCTGTCTGCGATTACTGCGGTTTCAAGATTTGCACAGTCTGCAAATGCCTGAGATTTAACGATTGAAACATCACCGCCGATACCGAGGGTTGCGAGGTTTTCGCAATCTTTGAAGCTCTGAACTTCAATTGTTTCAAGCGTTGCAGCTGCATCGTTTTGTGATTCGCCGAGCTGCGCAACAGATACACCGCTGCCCGTAAAGCTGTTTTTATAAAGCTTTTCAACATTAACAAAATCAAAATCTAAAAGCTTAACGCAATTGCCGAATGCATATCTTCCGATAAGCTTTCTGTCAGATTCCCAAATGAATTCGGAAAGAGAAGTGCAGTTGTGGAATGCCTGACGGGGAATATAGTCAACATTCGGTGACATTCTGACAGATTTAAGCTTCATACACCCTTCAAAAACAGATGTTTCTATGTTTGAAACGGTATCGGGAATAAAAACGCTTTCCAGCCAATCACAGCCCATAAAAGCTTCCATGCCGATAAGCAGAAGCTTATCTTCGAGTATTATTTCATCAAGATATATGCAATTCTTGAACGCATATTCTTCAATACTTTCGATGTTGGCAAAGCTTTCAACTCCCGATATACTGCTGTTTGCGAATGCGCCCATTCCGATATCGGTTACAGAATCGGGAAGTGATATTTTATCAATAATCTTCAACCCGCTGTATAAGAAAGGCGGAAGTTCTTTTACACCGTCGTGTATAACAATGCTTTCAAGAATTTCGGAATCATAAAACGGTGATTCGGGCAACGCATCGCTGTCAAGCTCTCTGACAGGAACAACATCACAGCTGATTGCGTAAATATCAACTGTTTCTATATTGTAGCATTGAAAAAATGTTGCTTCTCCTATGCTTTGAACATTTGTCGGGATTGTAACATGCTTTATACCTTTACAGGAGTGGAACGCAAACTGACCGATTGATTCCGCATTTGCAGGCAGGGTTATTTCCGTAACTTTTTCACAGCCTCCGAAAGCTGTATCGCCTATTGTTTTAAGTGAATCGGGAAATTCAAGGCTTGTAAGATTTTTACAGCCCACAAAAGAATAATCACCTATTTTTTCAAGACCGTCAGGCAGATTAATTTCAGTAAAAGGACATTCACGGAATGCATAATCGCCGATTTCTTTCAGATTGGCGGGCATATCAATGGAGGTCAGATATTTGCAGTTTTTGAACGCATTGTCGCCGATATATTCAACGCTGTCGGGCAAATTGACGGACTGAACATATGATTTGCAGGCAAAATTATCAGGAATCTTTTTTATTCCGTCTGCAATGTTCAGGGCAGATAATGAACTGTAAACTCCGCCCAAGAACGAGGAATCGCCGGAGGAATTGATTTCGGCATCAATGGCGTTGTAGTTCAGAACGTCTATATACATTCCCGACAATATTTCAACATCCAGTTTCTTTATTGTTGACGGAATGGTAAATTCCTCAACATTTGCTCCTGAGAATGCAATTCTGCCGATTTCTTCAACACCTTCGGATATGATGATTTCTCTGAGTGTGCCTGTTGAATTCCAGAATGCTCCGGCATGAATAACTTTAATATTTGACGGAACATAAACGCTTTCAAGAGGACATTTATAGAAAACTCCGGGATTGAGTTCCGATATCGTGGTAGGGATATCAACGGATGTCAACCTCGTATTCTCAAAAGAGTGAGCTCCGAGATATTCAATATTTTCAGGAAAGCTAACTTCAGTTAATCCGCATCCCGTAAATGCATAATCATCAATGCTTTTCAATGAATCGGGTAAGGTTGCTGAATCAAGATATGAATTATAGAAAGCATATTCTCCGATTTCAGTAACACCGTCGGGAAATGTTATGTTACCGAAGGTTGAGCAATAGAATGCATAGGGCGGAATTTCCTTAAGACTGTCAAAGTTATAGTCATAAATGCTGTTATTATAGAATGCATGTGTACCCATTTTTTCAACATTCTCAGCACCGTGAACATAACCTACACTGCATTTATAGAATGCATATGAACAGATTTCCGTTACGGTTTGGGGAATTCCCGTATTGCCGAGATAAAGCTTGCTGCAGCCGTAGAAGGTTGAGCTTTCAATGGTTCTGAGACTGTCGGGCAGGGTAACGGAAGTAAGATTTTTTGAATCTTTAAATGCTGCATAGCCGATTCTTTTAACCGAAGATGAAATAATAACACTTTTGAGTTCGCATCCGTAAAACGCATAGGGAGCAATTTCAACAACCGGAAGTTCACCGAGGTGAGTGTTGATTTTATCAACCGTAACACTGCCTCTGTAATCCGGGATATACGCCAGAATAATAACCTCATTTTCTGGAGTGATGACATAATCGTAGTTGCTGTCTGATATCACATCTGATTCATTATATTCCTTGTAATAATCCCCTTCATAAAAAACAGGCTCCCAAAATCCCGTTTCTTCATTTTTTTCCATATCGTTAAAAAGATAGTCGATAATATTATAAGCCTGAGAATGACGGAAGCTTATTT
Source organism: Acutalibacteraceae bacterium (assembly GCA_045602905.1). GTDB lineage: Bacteria > Bacillota > Clostridia > Oscillospirales > Acutalibacteraceae > CAG-177. Next base: position 22,493 of record JAZSCL010000125.1, on the reverse strand, counting down.
CTTCGGGGTAGTGATTAATATATTCATTTTTATTGTTAACAGTTATTATTTTTGAAAAAGTTTTGGATGATGCGGATTTAAGATATCCCTCAAAGAAAACTTTTTCAAGTGTTTCGCAGTATAGCGAGCAATCAAACAGATACTCAACATTTTCGGGAATGATAAGCTCCGTGATTTGGGTTTTGGTAAAAGCATATTCATCAATGCTCATCAGATTTTCGGGCAGATTGATTTCGGTCAGTGCCGTACCGTAAAAGGCTCTTTCGCTGATACGGTAAAGCTCTTCGGGTAATTTTATGCTTGAAAGCTTTGTGCAGTTTTCGAACGCACTTTGATAGATGTAACTTACTGTATCAGGCAAAACGACGCTTTCAATATCCTTAAGATTATCGTTTTTCCATCTTAAATTTACGGTGCTGTTTTCTGCGCTGTCGGTAAAAGCCTCCGTACCTATTGCATAAACGGTATAGCCGTCAATTGTTTCGGGTACAACAACATCCGTATCTTCGCCCATGTATTTTGCAATCACGATTTCCTCGTCGGAATTACCGTACATATAATAAACATAGTCACCGCTGACGATGTATTCGGTTGTTGCCGCTTCGACCTTGAAAAGATTACCGAAATTTATTCCTGTAAATGTCAGAGCGGTAACAACTATCGCTGCAATAACGGTCAATATCAATATTTTTCTTGTAAGTTTTTTCATCTGGTTACCTCCTTTTATTTATGGTGAATTAAGAGTGATGCTACTCTTTGAACACCATAAACGAGCAAGAACATCCATCATAGCTGATTGTTATCATAACAGTTTCTTCAAACAATGTTTTTTCATATTCCGTTTCCAGTGTGTATTTGTCGGAGATCAGCTCTGTTTCGTCGCCGTTGCTGTAAACCGCATAAACCTGCATTTCTGAAAGGTCGATGTTATTCAAATCATTCGCCGTGAAAGTGAAATCATCAGGGAATAAAGCATAAATCGATGTCAGTTTTTTCGTTTCAAGAGTTTCGATAATTCTTACTTCAAGTGTCTGTATGAAATCACCGACTGTGATTTTAACCGTTTCATACTTAGGATGTGTGCCGAAGCTGTCGGAAACTTCAACATTGTAATCGTCAATACAAACAAGCCGTCTTTCGCCGTTGTCATATTCACCGAAAACCTTGATTCCCTTGTTGCTGAACTTTTCTCCAACATAATATTCAGTTTTGAAATCCGGGGTTGTTTCAACGCTGATATCAATTAAGCTTGCTTCTTTTTCTGTTGTGGGGGTGGAAGTGGTTGAGGTTGCGGTTGTTGGCTGAGTTGTTACCTCTTCAACCTGTTTTGCGTCTGTGAAGAAATCCGAAACGATGCCTGAAAGCGCCTGAACGATTGAAACATTTTCTTCAACTTCAACCTGAGTGCCTGCAGTGAAAAGGAGTGCGATTGCTGCACAAGCAGCAACAATAACCTTGAATTTGCGCTCAGTCTTAATACCGATTTTCTTTAAGAAATCCTTATGTGAAATAAGGGGAAGAATCTGCGCATCATCACACGAGCGGATTGCGTTTATTGCATCTGCACATTCGTCGATAAAATCAAAATCCGTGTCATCGCCCTTATCGAATTCCGCATCAATAAGAGCTTCAAGCATTTCGCAAAGCTCATCAGCGAGATTGGTTATAAAATCGTGGTGCATAAGTATTTCTCTGCTTACTGTCATCATTCCGTCAGCCTCCTTTCTTTTCAATATCAAAAGAATAAACCATATCTTTAATCTTGCTTCGTAATCGCATTAACCGCATCGAGGCGGCGGGTCTTGAAATTCCGAGCTTGTCTGCAATTTCCTCAACGCCGATTTTTTGTATGTACCGTAAATCATAGATTTGTTTTTCTTCATCAGTCAGAAGATTCAGAAGAATTTTTGCACACTCCTCATAGTCAATCCGGTCGAGTCGTGATAAATATTCATCGGTAACTCCGACTTCAGCCGCATCGTCAAGCGGTATCTGACGCCGTGATTCCGTTGCATCTTTTTGTTTTTGACGTTTGACGAAATTATCAGCTGTCCTATAAAGAAATGCTCTCGGGTTTTCAAACTCTTCTCCGTTGAGAAGCTTGTTATAGAAAACTATGAAAGCTTCCTGCACACAGTCGTCTGCAGCTTCCCGTGAACCGTCAAGGCGTGAAAGACAATAGTTGAAAAGCTTGACGCGGTAATCGTTGTAGCATTCCTGCAGCAATGCATTTGCACGCTTCTTTTCGCTCATTATCTTCACTCCTTTCATCAGTCTTCATTATGTAGTCAATTAATATTCAAAATGTAACAAATATTTTTAAAAATATTTTTAATTTAATTATAAATCTTTATGTCTGATATAGCAACCAATGGGGAAACTTAAATTTTTGATTCCTTAATGAACTGAATCAACGGGGGTTCAAAATGATTATTCAGCATTCTGTCGGAGGAAAGAAAAAAATATATTATTTCTCGGAGCTGAAGTATGTGATGAGTGCGTCGAAAAATATTGTGATGAAGCAATGAGAAATTTATAAAAACAGCAGAGCTTTATAATGGATAAAACAAAGAATTAATAGCAAAAGCCATATATTCATATGCCGTAACCATCAGCCTTGGATGGATGACCTTGACAGATGGACTGGCAGAAGAATATATGGCATTTTAATAAATGACGGGAGCATTCTTCGAAGAAGATACACTGAATTATCAGAAGAATAAAAATCAGCACAAAAAAGAGAATGTAATTTTACTTAACATTATTATTTTAAAATAGAATAAAAATCTTAAGCTTCTGTTATTTCTTCATACATAATTTTAGTGATTTTTGTACTGTTGAGGCAGATTTCTGTGTTATTGCTGTGGTAATATGCAATAAGAATGTAATCATCACCATCGTATATTGCGGGATAACAATATCCGTTATCAAGGTCATCTTCAATAAAAAACATATTTTCTTTGCAGAATGTTTTACCTTTATCAGTGCTTATTGCGATAACATAGGGAGTTCTTCCCCAGGGCTCGGAATTACTGCGGAGAATATGCTCAGGAATGGGATTGAAAACTGCAACGGTATAGTTGCCGCAATCTTTAACGAGCATAGGGGAGCATGGTGACGAGAAAAACATATTGGGCTCGGGTGTTGTCCATGATATGCCCGAATCGTATGAAAAACATTCATACTGAAAACCAAGGCTTGTTCTGATATAGCACCAAAGTGTGCCATCGGGAAATTCATAGAGTCCGGGTTCTTCGTATCCGTCTTCATTACCTGTGAACGGACACCTGAATTCCGTTTCGGTTTTATGCCATGTTGCGCCGTCGTCGTCGGAAATAAAAAAGCATATTACTCCCGGAGTGAAATCTTTATTGGTATTAAGAACAGTGTGTCTTGCAACGGCAAAGATTATCCTGCCGTCTGACAGTTTTAAAACCCGATCGTTATTTATAACATAATAGTCTTGTTCATCAAGACAGTCAAAGCAATTTAAGGGTTCGCTCCATGTTTTACATTCATCATCTGAACGGGTGAAAACGATTTTATCTGTTCTGTCTTTATTCTTGATTATATAAAAAGCCCCGATGTCACCGTTGTTCATTCGAAGAAACGAAAGTGACATTATGTTAACCGAATCATCAGGCTTTTCAAAAAGAACCGCGCTGTCGGACCAGGTTTCTCCGTTATCGTCAGAAATTTTATAAGAAATGCGTGCAACAGAATCATCATCCCAGTCATTACTGATAAATTCAGTGTAACCGAACATGATTGAACCGTTATTTAACCTTATAAATGAACCTTCTCCGTTTCGGAGGTTATTTTCCGATGTGCCGATAAAAAGAACTTCTCTTCCGATTTTCTTCATTATAAAATCTCCTTAATACAGAAAAAGTCCCCGAGATTTTTATTTCGGGGACAGAATTATTATTTGAGTCTTTCGTCAATCATTTCTTTAACTGTATCGATTACCTTATCGAGTTCGACCTTCATGCTGACGGTTTTGTCTCTTGTAACGATTTCGCAAACGCCTTCCTTGAGGTTTCTGGGACTAACGATAACTCTTACGGGCACACCGAGAAGGTCGGCATCCGAGAACATAGCACCGGGACGGATATTTCTGTCATCATAGATAACTTCCATTCTGTCATCAAGCATCTTCTGATAAAGGTCATCAGAAACACCTCTGCATTCATCATCATCTGCTCTTAAGCAACAAATCTGAACATGCCAGGGTGCAATTGACATGGGCCATATAGGACCGTATTCGTCGTGGTGAGCTTCGCATACGGATGCTGCAAGTCTGCCGACTCCTATACCGTAACAACCCATGATGGGATACTGAAGGTTTCCTTCGCTGTCAAGATACTGCATACCCATTGACTTTGTATATTTTGTTCCGAGCTGGAAAATGTTACCAACCTCAATGCCTCTTGAAATTGTGATTGAGGGCTTACCGCATTTTGGACAGATTCCACCCTCCTTGATTTTGGCAAGGTCGATGTATTCAACTTCGCCGACATCACGGCTGATTTTAAGACCGGTATAATGATGGTCTGCTTTATTTGCACCGCAGGAAAGATTGTGAGTATTTTCAAGTGACTTATCAAAAAGAACAGTGAACTTTTCTCTGTCCATTCCAACGGGACCGATAAATCCTGCGAAAAGTCCGCAATCATCAGTGATTACTGCGGGATGAACTGCTTCGCCGAGGTAATTTGTGAGCTTTGTTTCGTTGATATCAAGGTCTCCTCTGACAAAGATAACAACATATTCGTCTGTCATATTCTTCTGATAAACAACAGCTTTGCAGGATTCCTCAAGAGGTGTTTTAAGGAAGTTGCAGATATCCTCGATAGTGTGTATATCGGGGGTATAAACAAGCTCAAGATCTTTTGATTCGCCTGTGATTTCGTTATTGATGATGCTTTCTGCAGCTTCCATATTTGCTCTGTAATCGCAAGCTGAACAAACTGCTATTGAGTCTTCGCCGATAGGGGAAAGGAGCATATATTCATGAGAAATGCTGCCTCCCATCATACCTGAGTCGGAAGCAACGGTGATAACCTCGGGAATGCCTGCTCTTGCAAAAATTCTTTCATATGCCTTATAGCAAATATCATAATATCTTTCAAGGTCTTCCTGAGATGTGTGAAATGAATAAGCATCCTTCATTGTGAATTCACGAACGCGGATAAGACCGCCTCTTGGTCTTGCTTCGTCACGAAATTTGGTCTGAACCTGATAAATCATAAAAGGATATTTGGTATAGCTGTTTGCATATTCACGAACAAGCTGAACAGCAGCTTCTTCGTGAGTCATACCAAGAACCATGGGAGCATCGTTTCTGTCTTTAAAACGCATAAGTTCGCTGCCGATGCTTTCATATCTGCCTGATTCTGCCCAAAGAGATGCAGGCATAACAACGGGGAACTGAACTTCCTGACCATCGATTGCATCCATTTCTTCACGGATTATGTTTTCAATTTTTCTTGTGATTCTGCGAAGAGGCATGAAGGAAGAATAAATTCCGTTTGCAACACCCTTCATATAACCGCCTCTGAGCATAAGAGCGTGGCTGTCAATCACACAGTCAGAGGGTTTTTCTTTAAATCTTTCACCGGCGAGTTTGTCAATTTTCATTCTGTTTACCTCCGTAAAATTAAAAATGCCCCTGAGCCTGAGGCTCGGGACAAACAATATGTCTGCGGTACCACCCGAATTCAGATGCCGGAGCATCTGCACTTTATTCCGATAACGGCGGAAACCGGCAAGGATTGTCTCCTGCAGCTCAAAGATGGGTTCAACGTACGGAAACAAAAGCTTACACCAACCGCTTTCTCTCTTGGAATCCGTTAACATTTACTGTTTCTTTTCACAGCTTTTATTTATCCATAATATTTTACTCTATAATATATAAAATGTCAATGATTTTATTTTCTCATTACACGAACAATCTTTTAGCAATTAATTTACTATTGATTTTTTTTCATCTTCATTGTAATATATAATATTGTAGAATAATAGTAAAGGACTTGCGAGAATGTCGGATTTTAAATACAAGGTTTCCGTTGTTATACCTGTTTATAACTGCGAAGAATATCTTGAAAGCTGTATTAACAGCCTTTTTGAGCAAACTATGTCCGCAGATGAGTTTCAGGTTGTTTTTGTAAATGACGGCTCATCTGATAACGGCGGAGAAATCTGCAGAAAGGCTGCAAAAGAGCATTCCAATATTACATATTTCGAAAAAGAAAACGGCGGTGTTTCGTCGGCAAGAAACAAAGGTCTTGAGCTTTCTGAAGGCAAGTACATTCTTTTTCTTGATGCCGACGATACTCTTTCAAACAACACTCTTGAAGTGATTTATGATTTCTTTGAAGAGCATTGTGATGAAACGGACCTTGTTACATACAAGATTATTCCCTATTGGGAAAACAAGCGATTTGCAATGCATTATCGTTATAATTTTCTCAAAGACACAGGTGTTTATGACCTTAACGATGAGGTTTACTGCTATATTGCGCAAACAACAATGAACATCTGCGTAAAAAATAATCGTGAAAAAAATATTCTTTTCGATACTTCTCTTAAATTCCATGAAGACCAGAAATATTGCTATGATATAGTCAAAGAAAAAATGACTATCGGCTTTTGTGCCGAGCCTCAGTATATGTATCTTCGCCATCCCGACAGCACAACGGGTAAAAAAAGCTATGCATATTATATATTTGAAGATACAATGTCAATGTGGGAATCACTTTTTGCGGAATATAAAGAAAATGTTCCTCCGTATCTTCAATCATTATTTATTAATGATCTGAATTGGAAGGGCTTGAGAGACATTCTTATTCCTTATCACTATCCTGAAAATGAGCGAGAAAAAGCGGAAAACAGACTGATTTCTTTGATTAAATGCCTCGACGACAGGGTTATTCTCAAGCGTCCTTCAATGGATATTTATCATAAGCATTTTCTTCTTAAGCTCAAAGGCAGCAAATCAGTTGACCTTGTCTGCGGTGAAAAAGAAGTCAACCTGATGTTTGGTGAAGAAATTGTTTACAAAACCTCAAAAATTGCTGCCGTTGTTAACAGATTCAAGGTGACGGGCAACAACCTTCATTTCGATGCGTTCCTTAAGTCGCCCGTGTTTATGTACAGCGATAAGCCGACTGTTTATCTTATCGCTGACGGCGAAAGAAAAGAGATTGAAATAACTGAATCTCTGTATAATTATTATAAAGCTGGCATCAAAACCGCAAAATTCTGGCGTATTATACTGGATATAGATGTAACAAAAACAAAGCAGTTTGAGTTTGAGGTTGAAATAAGCGGATATTACTATAAATTCTCATACTATTACAGTAACAGCATTCCTCTGCAGAGAGGCAAAAAGAGAAAAGTTTTCTTTAACGCAGGCAGATGTTACCGTGAGGAAAACGGTATTTTCAGCATTCATTCCGATAAATGGCATGACAGTCTGCTTTACAGATTCTATACCTTTGTTATCAATTTCATACATTATTTCAAAGTTAATCCAAGAATTGTTTATCACAGATTATGCGGGGTTAATGCAAAACGCAAAAGTGAGCGTTCATGGATTTATCTTGACCGCTACGGAGTTTTTGACAATGCGTATGATCAGTTTAAACATGATATAAAAATCAATGACGGCATAAAAAGATACTATATTCTCAACGAATGCGATTGGGATAAGCTTGAAGAAAAATTTGAGCCTGACGAAAGAAAATATGTTGTAAAATTTCAGTCAAAGAAGCATAAAATGCTTTATTTTACCTGCGAAAAGCTTATAACATCGTTCTCTAATCTTTCTAATATCTGTCCCTTCGGTGCGCCTGCGATGCGTTGGTATGCCGACCTTGCACAGTATGAGCTTGTTTATCTTCAGCACGGAATCCTTCATGCAAGTCTCAGAAATATGTATGCAAAAGAACGCTCCGTAATCGATAAGGTTGTTGTTTCGAGCGAGTTTGAAGTTAAGAATTTTGTTGAGAATTACGGCTATTCGGAAAACGATCTAATCAAAAGCTGTATGCCCAGATATGATTTCATCGAAGCGGAAGGAACCAAGAAAAACAGAATTGTTTTTTCGCCTTCATGGAGAAGCAATCTTATAGGACCGCTTGTCAACAACAGCCGTCAGGAAATGCCCGAGGTATTTGTTGAATCCGAATTTTATAAGCAGGTTAACGCAATCCTCAATTCCGACCGGCTTCATAAAATGCTTGAGGAAAATGATCTTTATCTTGATTTCAAGAATCATCCCATCTTCAAGTGTTATAACCATCTCTTTGAGGTTAAGAGTAACAGAATCTGCCTTGACGGATTTGACACTAATATGGATGAATACAGACTGATGATAACCGATTATTCCTCCATTGTTTTTGATTCTGTTTATATGAATTGCCCTGTAATATATTTTGTGCCCGACTATGATAAATTCCTTGCAGGCGTTTCACACGGCTACAGAAAGCTTGATTTGCCCATGGAAGAGGGCTTCGGTCCGTTTACGCAGACTGCCGATGAACTTCTTGACAGACTTGAGGAATATATCAGAAACGGCTTTAAACCGCAGTCACCCTACAGCGAAAGAATGAACGGCTTCTTCCTTTATAAGGATAATAATTGCCGTGACAGACTTTATGATGCAATAAAATAAGCCTGAATCCCCTGATGAAAATCGGGGGATAATTTTTTACAAAAAAGCTTTTTGTTTGAACTGAAAATCCGACACTTTGCAAGAATATGCGTTTTTTGCTGTAAAATTGTTGACTTTAAAATGTATATTATATATACTTTATTCTGTTATGGCAGACCCTTTTACGAACAGGAGAGTTAGGTATGAAAAGCGTTCCCGAATATTTCGGTTGTATGGTTTTTGATGATAAAGCCATGAAATCAAGATTGCCCAAAGATACATATAAGGCAATGAAAAAAGCAATTCAGGATGGAAAGCGTCTTGATATTGCAGTTGCAAATGTTGTTGCAAATGCTATGAAGGATTGGGCGGTTGAAAACGGCGCAACCCACTTCACACACTGGTTTCAGCCCATGACTGGCATAACCGCCGAAAAGCATGACAGCTTTATTTCTCCCTGCAATGACGGCACGGTTATTATGGAATTTTCGGGTAAAGAGCTTGTTAAGGGCGAATCCGACGCATCAAGTTTTCCTTCGGGCGGACTTCGTGCAACCTTTGAAGCAAGAGGCTACACCGCATGGGACCCCACTTCGTATGCATTTATAAAAGAGGGTGTGCTCTGCATTCCCACAGCTTTCTGTTCCTATGGCGGCGAAGCTCTCGATATGAAAACTCCTCTCCTTCGTTCAATGGAAGCAATCAGCAAGCAGGCTGTAAGAATTCTTAAGCTTTTCGGTCAGGAACACAAGAGCGTTAAAACAACAGTTGGTGCAGAGCAGGAATATTTTCTTGTAGACAAAGAACTTCATAACAAGAGAAAAGACCTTATCTTCACGGGCAGAACTCTTTTCGGAGCAAGACCTCCCAAGGGTCAGGAGCTTGATGACCATTATTTCGGCTCAATCAAACCCCGTGTTGCGGCTTTCATGAAAGACCTCAATGAAGAACTCTGGAAGCTCGGCGTTCTTGCAAAAACAGAGCATAACGAGGCTGCTCCTGCGCAGCATGAGCTTGCTCCCATTTTCTCAACAACAAACATTGCTACTGACCACAATCAGCTCATAATGGAAATTATGCAGAAGGTTGCAAAGAAGCATGACATGGTGTGTCTTCTTCATGAAAAACCCTTCAAGGGTGTAAGCGGCAGCGGTAAACATAACAACTGGTCAATCACCACCAAAGACGGTGTTAATCTTCTTGAACCCGGTGAAACACCTTATGACAATGCACAGTTCCTTTTGTTCCTTTGTGCAGTTATCAAAGCCGTTGACAATTATCAGGATCTTCTCAGAATTTCGGTTGCAAGTGCAGGAAATGACCACCGTCTCGGTGCAGCGGAAGCACCGCCTGCAATTGTATCGATGTTCCTCGGTGACGAGCTCAATGCAATTCTTGAATCAATCGAAAACGGAACTGCATATGAAGCCAACGAAACCGTTCAGATGAGGGTCGGTGTTCATGTTCTTCCCAGATTCCCCAAGGATACAACCGACAGAAACAGAACATCACCATTTGCGTTTACGGGCAATAAATTTGAGTTCAGAATGCTCGGCTCGGCAAGCTCGATTTCAAGCTCAAATATTGTTCTCAACACAGCAGTTGCGGAATCTCTTAAATCTTATGCCGACAGACTTGAAAATGTTGATAACTTTGAGGATGCGCTCCATAATCTTATCCGTAAGACCATAAAAGACCACAAGAGAATTATTTTTAACGGCAACGGTTACGGTGATGAGTGGACAAAGGAAGCAGAGAAAAGGGGACTTTCAAATCTTAAAACAACACCTGATGCCCTTGCACGCATGACTGACGATAAGAACGTAAAGCTTTTTGAAGATCACAAGGTGTTCACAAAAGAAGAGCTTGAAGCCCGTCAGGAAATTTACCTTGAAAACTATTGCAAAACCCTCAACATTGAGGCACGCACAATGATTGACATGGTAAATAAAGATATTCTTCCTGCAATCAGCAGCTATTCAGGTGAAATCTGCACAAATGCGGCTGCAAAGAAATCTGTTTTTGCATCTGCAGACTGCACTTACGAAGAAAAAACCGCAGAAAAGCTTTCGGCACTTTCCCTTTCAATCTATGAAAAGGTTAATGACCTTGAAGCAAAGATTAAATCACTCAAAAAAGAAAATGCTTCCGTTCAGGCAGACGAATTCAAAAACGAAATTATTCCCGTCATGGAAAGCCTCAGAGCAGATGTTGATTCGGCAGAAAAGATAACATCTGCAGATTTCTGGCCTTATCCTTCCTATGGTGAATTACTCTTCGGTATATAAAATCAACCATGCTGTTGCGGCACCTTTCTTATGAAGGTGCCGCAGTTTTATGTCCTTCGGGCAGTTTCAAATATAATATAACTAAATTCGTCAGACTTTCATATAACTTGACCGCAGGGCAAAGATATTTTAAACAGACACTTTCAGATATTGAAAGTGTTTTTTTAGCAAAAAACGGAAGCGACTTCTTTATTGAAGTGCCTCCGTTTATTATTGCTTTTTTATTTATTATCCGCTTGTCTTATTGCAACTCGTCTTACCTTACCGCTGAAGGTTTTGGGAAGCTCGTCAACAAACTCAACAATTCTGGGATATTTATAAGGAGCTGTGTTTGTTTTAACATAGTTCTGAAGTTCTTTTACAAGCTCGTCTGAACCCTCATAGCCGGAACGCAGAACAACCGTTGCCTTAACAACAAAGCCTCTTACGGGATCGGGAACGCCTGTAACCGCAACCTCAAGAACAGCGGGATGCTCAAGCATAACGCTTTCGATTTCAAAAGGTCCGATTCTGTATCCTGATGATTTGATTACATCGTCGTTTCTGCCGAAGTAAACAAAACGGCCCTGTTCATCACGGTATGCAAGGTCACCGGTATGGAAAAATCCGCCTCTGTATGCATCTGCTGTTTCTTCTTTGCTGAAGTTGTAGCCTGAAAGAACGCCGCATGGATGCTCTTCGGGTGAGGGCGATTTGATGCAGATTTCGCCGATTGTACCTCTCTGACAGTGGTTGCCTTCTTCGTCAAGAATGTGAACATCAAGACCCGGAGCAGGGAATCCGATTGCACCCGGGACGGGTTTTGTCCAGGGATAAATGGTGCAAATGCTTACGGGAGTTTCACTCATGCCGAATCCTTCGTGGATTTCAAGACCCGTTGCCTCTTTCCACTTATTGAAGATATCTGCATTCAGCGCTTCGCCTGCAGTGCAGCAATGTGTGATTGATGAAAGGTCATACTTGCTGACATCGTTCTGAAGCATAAGTCGGTACATTGTGGGAGGAACGCAGAAGGTTGTGATTTTATACTTTTCAAGCTTTGAAAGTATGTCAGCACCGTCAAATTTATCGAAATCGTAAACGAAGTTTGCAGTTTCGCCCATCCACTGACCGTAGTATTTACCCCAGAGTGATTTTGCCCAACCCGAATCGGAAACAGTGAAATGAATTCCACCGTCAACAACATGATGCCAGAAAACGCCGGTCATGATGTGACCGAGGGGATATCTGAAATCGTGTGTGATGATTTTGGGATAACCTGTTGTACCTGATGAGAAGTTGATAATCATAGTGTCATCAACGGTTGTTGCGGAATCACCCGTGGGTCTTGTCCATTCTTCGCTTGCCTTGTCGAAGCCTTCTTCAAAGTCAATCCAGCCTTCAACGGGCTTATGCTTTGTTACAAAACGCTTCTCGATTGTTTCATATTGGTCAAGTACGGAATCAAAATCTGAAGTGCAGTCATCATCGCCTGTGATAACGGCATATTTGATTTTCGCCTTGTTGCAACGGTAAACGTAGTCTTTACCTTTAAGCATATTTGATGCGGGAACCATAATTGCACCGATTTTGTTAAGAGCAAGAGTGATAATCCAGAAAAGATAGCTTCTTTTAAGGATAAGAAGAACGGGATCGCCTTTCTTTACACCTTCCGAAACAAAGTAGTTGGCTGCTTTGTCAGAAAGACGCTTCATATCACCGAAAGTGAATCTTTTTTCTTCGTTTTTGTTTGAAACATAAAGAAGAGCAAGTTTATCGGGTTTTTCAGTTCCGAGAACATCAATAACATCATATGCGAAGTTAAAGTCGTTATTGTAAGTTATTTTAAAGTTTTCACGGCAGTCCTTGAGAGAAATGAAGGATTCTCTGCTTCTGCCTATGAATTTTTCGTAAATTGCCATTATTTCGACTCCTGATTTTTATTTTAACACAAGTGCGATGAACTGCGCCTGAGTATCGCCCACGTTTTTATGTGCGTGGGGGATGGTGGAATCAAAATATGCACTGTCGCCTTCATTCAATTCATAGCAGATATCACCGATATAAAGATGGAGTTTGCCGGAAAGAATATAGTCGAATTCCTGTCCTTCGTGTTCGTCCATTACGGGAGGATTGCCGGTAGGGTCGATTGTAACAAGGAAGGGTTCGGCTTTTTTGTTTCTGAATGTGTATGCAAGGTGTGAGAAAACATATCCGGGATTTCTGTTAACAACAAAGCCTTTTCCGCTTTTAACAACCGTACAGTTGGAAAGACGGGGCGATTCACCGCTGATGATATCAAGAATATCAACGCCAAGAATAAGAGCGATGTTGTTGAGCGTGCTGATGGCAAAATCATATTCGCCGTGTTCAAAGGATATGTAGTTTTCCTCGGAAATTTCGAGTTTTTCAGCCATTTCTGCGGAAGATATTCCGCAGGTATCGCGAAGGGAAGCAACTCGCAGGCCTATTTCTTTTAATTCAAGCATGTGGGTTCCTCCTGAAAATAATTAATAGTTATAGCCAAGCTCAACGGCTTTGATGTTGAGTTCAATAAGGTTCTGTTTCTTAGCGGGAACAAGCTTTTTCATGGTTATTTCAACGTTTTCATAGGGCATAACTCCTGCTTTTGCGATAACGTGACCAATCATAATCATGTTTGCAAGTCCGGGAAGGTTTTCGTCTGAAGCAAGCTTTGTTGCGGGAATATAATAAACATCAACATCGTCTCTTTCAACCTTGCGGTCAATGAGTGAGCTGTCAACAAATATTTTTGCGCCGGGAACTGCAGTGCTTTCAAACTTATCGAGTGAGGGAAGGTTCATCGCAACAAGAACGTTGGGATTTGAAACGATGGGTGAACCGATTTTTGTGTCACTGAGAATGATTGAGCAGTTGCATGTACCGCCTCTCATTTCAGGACCATAAGAGGGAAGCCAGCTTACTTCTCTTTCTTCAAGAAGACCGTCATATGCAAGGAATTTACCTGAGAAAAGAATACCCTGACCGCCGAAACCGGCAAGAAGAATTTCATGTGTCATGATTATTCAGCCTCCTTTTCAGCGGTTTTATCCTTGTAAACACCAAGGGGATAATAAGGAATCATGTTTTCCTCAAGCCATTCAAGAGCCTTGTCGGGCTTGAGACCCCAGTTTGTGGGGCAGGTTGAAAGAACTTCAACAAGTGAGAAACCCTTGCCTTCAAGCTGATTCTGGAAAGCCTTCTTGATAGCCTTTTTAGCATTTTTTACATTCTTAACATTGTTAACTGCAACTCTTTCAAGATATGTTGCACCGTCAACGTTTGAAAGAAGCTCGCAAACCTTAACGGGAAGACCTACCTGTTCGGGATTTCTGCCGTAGGGCGAAGTCTGAGTAACCTGACCGGGGAGAGTGGTGGGAGCCATCTGACCGCCTGTCATGCCGTAGATTGCATTGTTTACAAAAATAATTGTGATATTTTCGCCTCTTGCTGCGGAGTGAACTGTTTCAGCAGTACCGATAGCGGCAAGGTCGCCGTCACCCTGATAAGTGAAAACTATGTTTTCGGGGTATGAACGCTTAACACCTGTTGCAACTGCGGGAGCTCTGCCGTGAGCAGCCTCAATCATATCGCAGTTGAAGTAATTGTATGCGAAAACTGAACAGCCAACGGGTGCAACACCAACGGTTTTGCCTTCAATGCCGAGTTCGTCAATAACTTCGGCAACAAGACGGTGAATGATACCGTGTGTGCAACCGGGGCAATAATGAAGGGGTACATCGGCAAGTGCCTTGGGTTTTTCAAAAACTATCATTATTTGTCACCTCCGACGGAATTTGCTTTATCGATAGAATTAAGAACATCTTCTGTTGTGGGAATCATACCGCCCACACGGTTGCAGAGAAGAACAGGCTTCTTGCAACGGGTTGCGAGCTCGATATCCTCAATCATCTGACCCATTGAAAGCTCAACGCTGATGAATGCTTTAACCTTATCCGCAGCGGCATTGAGAACAGCCTTGGGGAAGGGCCAAAGAGTGATTGGACGAATCATGCCGACCTTAATGCCCTTTTCGCGTGCCTTATCGATTGCATTCTGCGAAACTCTTGCTGCAACACCGTATGCTACGATGCAGATTTCGGCATCTTCCATGCGGTATTCGTCATACATAACTTCTTCAGCTTCGATTTTTGCATAACGCTCGTAGCGTTCGATATTGTATTTTTCAAGCTCTTCAGGCTGAATGAAAAGTGAGTTAACAACATTGTGGGGACGCTCACAGTTTGTTCCGCAAGCAGCCCAGCCTGATTTGTCATACTCTGTGATTTCGCCCATATCAAGTGAAACGGGTTCCATCATCTGACCCATTGTGCCGTCCGAAAGGAGCATAGCGGGCATTCTGTATTTTTCTGCAAGGTCAAAGCCTTTGAATGTGAGGTTAACCATTTCCTGAACGGATGCGGGAGCAAGAACGATGAGATGGAAGTCACCATGACCTGCACTCTTTGTTGCCTGGAAATAGTCTGACTGTGAAGGCTGGATACCGCCGAGACCGGGGCCGCCTCTCTGAACGTTGATGATAAGTGCGGGAAGGTCTGAGCCTGCAAGGTAAGAAATTCCTTCGCTCTTGAGCGCAATTCCGGGGCTTGAGCTTGAGGTCATTGCTCTTTTGCCGGTTGCAGCTGCACCGTAAATCATATTGATAGCGGCGATTTCGCTTTCTGCCTGT
Organism: Acutalibacteraceae bacterium; assembly: GCA_045602905.1. Lineage (GTDB taxonomy): Bacteria > Bacillota > Clostridia > Oscillospirales > Acutalibacteraceae > CAG-177. The sequence continues at coordinate 6,859 of JAZSCL010000125.1, read as the reverse complement.
AAAAATGTTCCGCCGATAACGGGCATTCTTTTTGCCATATAAGCGGCAATTTCTGTTTGAGGTGTTATGGGATAGCCGAAGTAATGGCGGCAGCCTGCCATGATGGCGGCTTCTGCAAGAGCTTCGTTACCCTTCATTAAAACTTTTTCAGCCATTTTCTTTCTCCTTATTTCTCAACAGTGATTACGCAGTCGGGGCACATGGTTGCGCAGAATGCACAGCCGATGCAAGCTGACTGGTCGGTGATACCTGCGGGATGATATCCCTTGGCATTGATTTCATCTTTGAGGAGAGCCACAATCTTTTTGGGGCAGGCTCCTACGCAAAGACCGCATCCTTTACAGCGGTCAACATTGAATGTTACTTTTGCCATAAATCTTCCTCCTGATAATTAGCGGTTACCTTTTGCCCACGATTGTTTGACATAAAGCCTTATCGGGGTGCAATTGATAACTTTATCTTTAAGTTTATCGTAAAGTTCTTCTCTGACGGTTGTCATTCTGACCGGCAGACCCGTTGCAGCTGAGATTCCGTTTGCATAGTCAACCGAATTCAGAACCGTTTCTTCGTCTGTTTCATCTCCGAGGTTGGAATTGTTGACTATACCCGTAAAATTCATTCTGCAGGCAGTCTCGATTTCTCGCATAACTTCAAGAGTTGATGCGCAGTCGGGAGTAAGGGGTCTGTATTTATTGATTACGAGCAGAAATTCGTAATCATTCTCTTCAATGATGGCGGGGGTGTATCTTCCGAGGGCAAGAGCACCTCTGTCATCTCCGCCTACATCAATAACAGCCCTGATTGACATATCGTCGATTATTGCATAAGCTTCCGCAGGCATTGCGGGAACATCAACATTTGAGTTCGCATATTCCGAAGAAATAAGGTGAATACCTTTTTCTTCAAGATATTTTTCGCTGTCCTTCGAACGGAAATAGGGGTTAACAATGTCAAGATCGGCAATGCATACCCTGTCATGTTCTTCACGGAGTTTCAGTGCATAATTAACGGCAATGTTTGTTTTTCCGCTTCCGTAATGACCTGCAAAAAGCGTTATTCTTTTGCTTTCCATAGATTAAAGAACCGTTACCCAGCCGAACTTATCTTCGCAGGTGCCGCCCTGAATACCTGTTACGGTATCATAAAGCTTCTGGCTGATTTCGCCGATTTCGCCGCCGTTGATGGTCATAACATCGTCCTTATAGCGAAGCTTACCAACGGGCGAAATAACGGCTGCCGTACCTGTGCCGAAGCATTCTTCGAGAGTGCCGTTTTTCTGAGCTTCAAGAAGTTCTTCGACAGAAATTTTTCTTTCTTCAACAGGGAGACCCCAGCTCTTGCAAAGCTCGATAACTGAGTTTCTTGTGATACCGGGAAGAATGCTGCCGTTGAGCATGGGAGTTACGATTGTTCCGTTAATCTTGAAGAAGATGTTCATTGCGCCTACTTCTTCGATGTATTTTCTTTCAACGCCGTCAAGCCAGAGAACCTGTGAATAGCCGTCGTCGTGTGCCTTAACCTGTGCTGCAAGGCTTGCTGCGTAGTTACCGCCTGTTTTTGCAAAGCCCATACCGCCTCTTACTGCCCTGACATAGTCGTCTTCAATCCAGATGCCTACGGGAGCAAGGCCGCTTGAGTAGTAAGCACCTGAGGGGGAGAGAATAACAATGAAGAGATATGTTTTTGAAGGAGCAACGCCGAGGAAATCATCTGTTGCGATGATGAAGGGACGGATATAGAGCGATGTGCCGGGAGCTGAGGGAATCCAATCCTTGTCTACTCTTACGATTTCACTTACAGCCTGAACGAAATCTTCAACGGGAAGCTCGGGGATGCAAAGACGCTTGTTTGTGTCGTTTGTTCTCTTTGCGTTCATTTCGGGACGGAAAAGACGAACTTCGCCGTCAGCTCCCTTGTAAGCCTTAAGACCTTCAAACATTTCCTGGCCATAGTGGAAAACCATGCAAGCGGGGGAGAGGGTGAGATTTCCGTAAGGAACTATACGGGGATCGTGCCAGCCCTGACCTTCGGTGTAGTTCATGATAAACATGTGGTCGGTGAAAATTTTGCCGAAGCCGAGGTTGTTTTCATCAGGCTTCTGCTTGGGAGCGGTTGTTCTCTCGATTTTGATATTTAACATTTAAAACACCCTTTCGGTAATATTGTCATTATTTTTCAAGTCCGTATTTTTTTGCGGCTTCTTCTCTCATTTTGTATTTGAGAATCTTGCCTGCCGCATTCTTCGGGAAATCGCTTACAAATTCGATATAACGGGGAACTTTGTGACGTGCCATGTGTGACATGATGTAGTCACTCATTTCTTTCTCCGTCATGGTTTCGCCCTCTTTAAGAATTATGCAGGCCATGATTTCTTCGCCGTAACGCTTATCGGGAACACCGATAACCTGAACGTCCTGAACTTTTTCGTGAGTGAAGATGAATTCTTCGATTTCACGAGGATAAATGTTTTCGCCGCCGCGGATAATCATGTCCTTGAGACGGCCCGTGATAAGATAATATCCGTCGGGTCTTCTGCAGGCGATATCACCGCTGTGAAGCCAGCCGTCTTTGTCAATTGCGGCCTCGGTGGCTTTGGGCATTTTGTAGTAGCCCTTCATTATATTGTATCCCCTTGCAACGAATTCGCCGTTCTCGCCGTCGGGAAGGTCTTCGCCTGTTTCGGGGTCAATAATCTTGCATTCTATGTGGGGGAATGCACTGCCGACAGTTTCGGTTCTGTCTTCAAGTGATTCGTTAACCTCACCCATCGTGCATCCGGGAGAAGCTTCCGTCTGACCGTAAACGCTGATGATTTCTCTCATGTTCATTTCGGCTGCGGCACGCTTCATAAGGTCAGGAGGACAGTTTGCTCCTGCCATGATACCCGTTCTCATGTATGAAAAATCGGTTTTTGCAAAATCTTCGTGCTGGAACATTGCGATGAACATCGTCGGAACACCGTTGAAGCAGGTGATATGTTCTTGATTGACGCAGGCAAGTGACGATTTTGCCGAGAAATAAGGAAGAGGTGACATTGTTCCGCCGTGAGTCATCATTGATGTCATTGAAAGCACCATGCCGAAGCAATGGAACATCGGAACCTGAATCATCATTCTGTCAGCTGTGGATAAATCCATTCTGTCGCCGATGATTTTGCCGTTGTTAACGATATTGTAGTGAGTGAGCATAACACCCTTGGGGAAACCTGTTGTTCCTGATGTATACTGCATATTCGCAACATCGTGGCAGTCAACCGCGGCAGCTCTGCGGTAAACTTCTTCAATGGGAACTCTGACTGCCATATCCATAGCTTCTTCCCATGTGAGACAGCCTTTCTGACGGTAGCCTACAGTAATAACATTGCGAAGGAAAGGAAGCTTGCGGCAGTGGAGTGGCTTGCCGGGTACGGCAACCTCAAGCTCGGGGCAGAGAGTTGCGATTGATTCCGCATAATTTGAGTCAAGACAAGACTCGATAGTGATAAGAGTGTGAGTATCGGACTGGCGAAGCAGATACTCAATCTCGTGGATTTTATAAGCGGTGTTGACTGTAACAAGAACGGCACCGATTTTTGTTGTTGCCCAGAAGGTGATGAACCACTGGGGCAGGTTTGTGAGCCATACCGCAACCTTGTCACCGGGTTTTACGCCGAGTGCAATGAGTGCTCTTGCGCAGTTGTCAACATCGTCTCTGAACTGTGAATATGTTCTTGTGTAGTCAAGTGTTGTGTATTTATATGCAATCTGGTCGGGGAATTTTTCAACCATTGTGTCAAGCACCTGTGAGAAGGTCTTGTTTACAAGCTTGTATTTTTCCCAGACGAATTTACCGCTTCCGTCACGGTTGGTGTAAAGAAGCTCTTCACTTCTCTTTTCGGTGTCAAAATTTGTAATTGCATTAACGAAGTGGGGAAATACGATTTCAGCAATGCCGAAATCCTCGATTGATTCGGGTTGACATTCATAAGAGAGGAAGCCGTCGTAGTTGACCGATTCAAGAGCACGGATCATTGTTCCGAGAGGAAGGTCACCTTCGCCGATTAGTCTGTATTTAACTTCACCGTTTTCAACTGCGGAGTCTTTGACATGAACGTGCTTAATATATGCGCCGAGATTTGTTATCGTTGTGTCGGGTTCTTCGCCGAAATCTCTGTAAGGATGGTTGATGTCCCAGAGTGCAGCGAGTGCATCGCAGGCGAAAATGTTGAGAAGATCACGAAGTCTTGAAGTGTCGGCATAAATACCGACTGTTTCAACAAGAAGAGTAACATTATCCTGCTCGGCTTTTTCAATGAGTCTGCCGATGAGCGAAATAACCGTTGAATCTTCCGCCTTCTTTTCTGCGCCTGTTGCATATGCATGGATTCTTACATAAGGGCATCTGATTCTCGAAGCAATTTCGATTGCTGTTGCGATTTCTTCAAATCCGTCATCTGCGGTTTTGTCATCCGCAATGTTGCAGAATGTATCTATGCAGGGGATTGAAAGTGAATTTTCAAGCAGCTTGTGCACCGTAGCTGCGGAGTTTGTTTTGTTAAAGGGGGCGTCTGAGCCTGTGAATCTGGAATCTGTTATGTTGTGAATTTCAATGCCGCTGAAACCGAGGTCGTTTGCGGTGTTTACAAATTCAGCCCATGAAAGCTCCTGCCACCCGTTGGTTGAAAATGACAGTTTCATACAGCTTTCTCCTCATATACGATTTTGTTGATTGCATTGACATAAGCAATGATGCTTGCTCCGATTATATCTGTTGAAATACCTTTGCCTGAATAGAGCTTGCCGTTTGAACGAAGCTTTACAAGAGCCTCACCCATAGCTTCGTGACCTTCGGTAACGGACTGAATCTGGAAATCATCAAGTTCATAATGATGTCCGATAATATGTTCAACCGTACGGAATGCGGCGTCAATGGGTCCGTCACCCATGCAGACTGCTTTGAGAGTTCTGCTGCCTTTTTCAAGCACGATATTTGAAGTTGATGAAATAAGGTTGCCCGAGTTGATCACATAGCTCTGAAGTCTGTATGTGGGAGGTACCTGATGAGCAACGTTTGCGATGATTGCATCAAGCTCTTTTGTGCCAACCTGTTTTTTGCCGGCGATTTCCTTGAATGCGTCAAACACCTTTGCGGTGTCGTCTTCAGAAAGCTCGTATCCGAGAGAAACAATCGCTTTGCTTACCTTAGCGATGTCTGCGGTATTATCGAGAAGAACATTGCTTGAAGATGCAGATGATGAATTCCCGAATGATGCGGCGCCTTTGTGGCTGTCACTTGTCATTCCGAGAATAAGATTTGCGGAATGGTTTATTGACATCGAATTAACGCCGTATGTTACATCAAGCGTGTGGCCTTTTACCTGAAGAGCTTTCATAACGTGTTCAAGATCGGGGAGAGCTTCACTGCCAATGCAGGTTTTTATTTGCGAAGCACCTGCGGAAATACAGGAAAATACGCAGGCATTTGCCATGTCGAGAGCATCGCTGCATTCTGTGCTGAGAACAATGTTCTTTGCATCGGGAACAGCCTCGTAAAGCTCGCTGATGAGCAATGCAAATTCATCGGGAAGAAGAGCACCTGCGGTATCGCAGAGTGTAACGGTTTTTGCACCGTTTACGATTGCGGTTTTAACAGCTTCGAAAAGATATGCTTTATCAGCTCTTGTTGCGTCAACTGCGGCAAATTCAACATCGCTGCAGATTGACGAACAGTGTGCGGTAAGCTTTCCTATAAGCTCAAGCATCTGAGCGGGTTTTTTATGATAGAAATATTCCATCTGAACTGCAGAGACAGGGAGCGAAACGAGAAGACGGGGATTTTTTGCTCCTGAGATGGATTTCATTGCTCTGTCTGCTTCATCTGTTGTTATTCCGACAGGGCATGATAGAATGCTGTTCTTTAGGAGGGGACTTATAGTGCGCAATACAAGTGTATCGATTTTTTCGTCGGTAATGGGAGCTGCTTCGATAACATCGATGTTGAGCTTATCGAGAAGCTTTGCAATCTCAAGCTTTTCTTTGAAGCTGAGAGCAATGTCACCCCTGCGTGCGCACTCTCGGAGAGTTGCGTCTGTAATCATGATTTTTTTCATACTGATTTCTCCTTTTGAACAGCATATTCCGAAAAGAAACATGCGGATTTGCGATAAATAAATACTTATGCACTATAAAGTTCTTTATATTATAATAAAATGCTTGTCCGATGTCAACCTTTAAAACATTATTTAAATTGGTATATAATAAAATTGTTTAATAAAACAAATTGCATATATTTATGTGAATAAAAGTGTATAATTTGCACAAATAAAAAAGTTTGTTTTGCGGTTGACTTTTGCATAAAAATGTTATAAATTGTGAATATATTCATATTGAAATCAAGGTGAAAAATATGGTCCAGGTTGTTGCGGCATTAATCCGTGACGGAGAAAAATTCATGATTTTTCAGCGTCCGTCAACAAAAACGAGAGCATATCAATGGGAGTTTATAGGCGGAAAAGCTGAGCCCGGAGAAACTCTTGAAGAAGCATTAATCCGTGAGTGCCGTGAAGAAATCGGGGTGACTGTCAGGGTTGGCGATATCTTCATGGAGGTTGATCACGAATACCCTGATATCAACATTCATTTAACTCTTTTCAATGCAGAAATTGTTGAAGGAACTCCGCAGATGCTTGAGCATAATGATATAAAAAGCATAAGTCCCGATGAAATCCAGAAATTTAGTTTCTGCCCTGCGGATGAAGAAATATTAAAGAAAATAAAGGAGGAATTCTGATGGTTTTATTTATAGAATATCCGAAATGCACAACTTGTCAGAAAGCAAAGAAATGGCTTGATGACAATGGGATTGAATATGTTGACCGCCA
>JAZSCL010000124.1:0-3212 GCA_045602905.1 Acutalibacteraceae bacterium | reverse complement strand
CAGAAAAAGTGTGCTGTGCTTGCCGAATGATTTTCCGCTTGTTGCAAGGCTTGCATCGGCGGTGTGTATGCCGTCTGCTGTGGTGGTGGCTGCTGCTGTGGCGGTATGTACTGCTGTTGCTGCTCCGGCTGTGCCTGAACCGTTACAGGCTCTTTCACAACCTTTTCCTCGGCAGGTATTTCTTCCTTAACCGCAGGAGCTTCGGCAGGTGCACCTTCCGGCACTTTTGTTCCGCAGCCTGTGCAGAACATCAAGCCGTCAGTAAGCTCCATGCCGCATCCGGTACAAAACTTTGCCATATTTTCGACCTCCTTTGTAAAAGGCTTTATGTAGGGAATAGCTGTTTGTCGTAAACGCCAAACCCTACACGATTTATTTTCTTATTTCTTCAAATTCTCAACCATTCTCACCGCAATAATGAGTGCCTGTTCTCTTGTTGCATTTGCGTAGCCGTATGCTTCTTCTTCGGATGTAATATTTTTAGGTGCGAACTTGTTGTCACCAACGCCGTTTATGATGTTGTTCGCCGCCATAAAGTACACGCTGTCTTTTGCCCAATCGGATATATCTTTATCATCGGCAAAAGCTGAAGGCTTATCGTATGTCAATGCAAACTGTGCATCATTCTGAATTGTCCAGCCATTCATTGTTGCTCTCTTGAATGTTCTTGTGAGCATTGTTGCAGCTTGTTCACGGTTTAAGAGTGTGTTTGGTTCAAAGGTGGTTGCCGATACACCTGTTGTAATCCCAAGATTATATGCTTTTAACACTTCAATATCGGATGTATCCGTAAACGGATTTACAGTATTCGGAAGTGCTACTGTTCCCGAAAGTGCTTCATAAACCTTAACCGCAACTGCCGCAAATTCAGCTCTTGTGATGTCGGCTGTTAAATCAGCTCCGTCAAGAATTTCGGGGATAAGTCCCATTTCTTCTGCTTTTTCAAGTTCTGCCTTTGCCCAATCAGATGCCTGTATTTCATTATCAACCTTGTCGCCAACTGTGAAAACTTCTGTCCAATCGGAATAAGCAACTGTATCATCAGAAAATTTAACCGTATAGCGAAGTTTTAAATAAATATCGTTGTCTGTCAGGTTCAAAAATCCTTCTCCACTGTCTGTAATCCCATAACAAATGTTTTCATACCCACCCTGTTTAGGTGCAGAATAGTTTGAACGGAATACACCAACTTGTTCAATGATTTCGTCTTTTGTTATGTTTGTTATTTCTTTTCCGTAGTAGTGTTCAACACCATAATCATCTTTATAAGATAATTTCCAATCGTTCGTGCCTGTGCATTTCCAATCATTTTCTGAATTGATAGACCAATCCATTTGTAATGTTATATTATGGATTTCGCCATTCTCAAGCATAGAACGAACTGTGTCGGGGGTATTGAATGAAATAATTATTTCGTCTGTATAGTCAATGTATGCTTCAGGAACATCATTGTCTAATGCTGCTTTAGGATTGAGTGGTGCATCAATTTTTTCCGCCGCACTAACCGTAAATGTCATAACCGACAGCAGCATAGCCACCGCCAATAAACAGGATAATAATTTCTTCATATTCAAAAATCTCCTTTAATATGCTATCATCTGATAATCTTCGGGGATTTCAAAGAGCTTGCTATCTGCTCCTTTTTCAAGGGAGATAATTTCAACGATACTCTCTGTTCCCATTACATTTGCTTTCATGATTTTGAGGTCATTGCCGTCAAAGAGATACTGAACTGTTTCGCCCTCTACGGTAAATTCCTCGTAATCGTAAGTTTTTCCGTTATATTCCGTTTCGCCCGATGCAACTGCCGTTTCATAATTTGCGGCTTCGTCTGCGAACATATCCATTACGGCTCCGTTATCTACCACCTGCATTTTCATCACTGTTTTTGAACCGTGGTCGATGATGTACTGATAGCCGTCTTTCATTACCATAATGCTTTTTTGTCCGGCATATTCACTTTCGGAATAAATCATATCGCCCTTGTAGGCACTTTTCATTGTCATTTCCATACCCTCGGCGGTGGTTTTCATTTCCATTGTGTATTCGCCGCCGGAGAGGAATTTCTGAAAGTATGCAAGGGTTTTTGTACTTGCTTCGGGAAGTTTTTCTTCCTGTTGCTGTTCCTCTTGGTTTTCAACCTGATTGTTCACTTCCTCGCCGCCTGCCGGTTCTTCGCCACCGCCGCCACAGGCAGCAAGTGAGAAAACCATAATCAGCGAGAGCAGTATTGCAAGTAACTTTTTCATTCAGCATCATCCTCCTTATTTTCGGTATTTTCTTCGGCTTCTTCATATGTAACCTTATATTCTGAAAGGTCAATGGTTACATCGTCCTCTGTAACCGTGCCGTATTCAAATTCTGTTACATAGCTTGAAATCTGTCTTACTTCCTTATCGTTAGTTTTTGTTACGGTTTCATTTTTCATAATAATGCCGGTTTCTTTATCAAGATAAGCTGTCTGAACAACTACACCTGAATTCTTCTCGAATACGTCGCATTTTCTGCCAAGGTATTCTGCCGAGCCGGTGATTTCTCTGTTCTTGTAGATATCCCGTTCAGCCCTGGCACCAAATATTCCGGCAACGCTTCCCACCTTTGGCAAAAATTCCTTCAGCTCGTGATAATCTGTTTTGGGAAGTCCGACAATCGCAGCCTTCTGATCATATATATGAAGAAGCTGTGTTAAAACAATACCTTCGTCTGTTTCTTCATATATGGTAATCGGTTTTTCTTCCTCATCACCCTTTTTGCTGTAAAGTACTGCTTTGTCACCGAGAATTTTGAAAGTCATCAGCTCGTTGGTCTCGGGCTTTTCTTCAACATACAGAAGATAGAAACTAATTGAGGTATTGTCCTTTATCCACGCTGTAGGATCATATTCCTTCGGTTTGTTTTTGTCCTCTTTTTTCTCTTCCGGCTTCTTTTCATCTTCACCGGACTTTTGTTCTATCTGCTGTTCTTCTTGATTTTGGTTTTCCTCATTGCCCGATGGTTTATCACCGCAGGCTGAGAGTGAGAAGATAAATATTAAAGAGAGCAGCAGAGCTAATATTTTCTTCATTTCTTTATTCCTCCTTTGCTCTTGTGAAAGCCACGCCGTCAAAGGTTAAGTTATCGCCGTCAAGAGAATATGTAATGGTTTCCGATTCCTTACCGCCAAGCCCTAAAAGTGCTTTTGCGGTAACTTCCATTTCCGTGTCGCTCTTGAT
>JAZSCL010000123.1:0-10015 GCA_045602905.1 Acutalibacteraceae bacterium | reverse complement strand
TCCTTTTGTCAATGATTGTTTTAAGCTTGCCTGTTCTTGCATTATATTCAAGATCTGACATCTTACACCATACAATTTCAGGCCCTGATACATCTTCAGCGTCAACTGCATCTTTAAGAAGAGGTCTTTGAGTGTAGAGTGCATTTACAAAAGCTTCTTTGTCTACGGAGTCAGGGTCTGATACTGCTATTTTGAATGTAAATTTATCTTTCATATCATGGGTTACAATAATCTGATATGCATCATAACTAATTGATGCACACTGGAGCACATCAGCAATATCCTGTGGTGAAATTGAGACATATCCTGCTTTTGCAGCCGTCTGTGCTCTGCCAAGCAGTCTGAATTTTCTGTCGGGAACTCCTTCAGGCTGTGTGTATTCTCCCATATCACCGCAAGGATAACGCACAAGCGGTATTAAGGTTTTAAAAAGAGAAGTAATATATATTTCACCGGGACGGTTCATTTCTGTAATGACTTCTCCTGTGTCCGGATCGATGATTTCCATAAGTGTAAGGTCACTCATTACATGATGCTCATTATATCCGCAATCGGTAGCATAATAACCAATAGGACCGCCATCATTTGAAGCAAAGAATACCGAACGAAAATCAAGCTCGCGTCCAAATGTTTTGCAAACTCTTGCTCTCTGGTCGGGATAAAATGTTTCTCCCGCAAAATAAATTGTGTCAACAGCAAAACCCGTAAGCTTATGTTCATCTATATATGCTGCAATCTGTGTAATAATAGACGGAAGACCTGCTATACAATTTATCTGATGGTCAAGTATGGTTTCTGCCATTTCGCTGATTGCACCATTGCCCGAAATGTTATACATAATTGTCTTTGCAGGTGAAAAATAAAGCATACTGTATGTATATAAAAAGCTTGCATACATACCACCTGCATAAAAGAGGTTGGCAACCTTAGCACCGTTAGTAAGTCCTCCTTTTGGAAGAAGTGCACCGCAGGCTTCGCACATACCCTGCCATTCCTCCGCTGTATACAGAGAATATTTGGGGTCCCCTGTAGTACCTCCGCTTTTGAACACCTGTCCATCGGTTTGTTTTGCAGTTGCTACCTTTCCGCCGTGCTTATCACAGTTATCCCAAAAATTCTTCTGATCAATTAAAGGAAGCTGCTGTAAAGATGCGTTTTCGGGAATATCCTTATAAAGTTCCTTGTAATAAGGCGAATTTTCTCTTGCAAACTTAATAATTTCCTGTGGTGTATAAGTTTTATAGCTCATAATTATTTCTCCTTTTTATCATATCCTGATATATTAACAATATCGTTTCTTAACTCTTCAAATTCTCCTACCAGTACAAGCTTGTCGTAATCCATCTTATCACCGAGTAACATCTGCATAATAATATAATCTCCGTTTTCAGCTCCGGGAATAATTCCCGAAAGTGAAAATTCGCATTTTTTTGCAACCTCATAGGCATAGGAGCAGCTCTTTGAATTAAGACAAAGAACAAGTTCAATCATTTCGCTCTTTTGCTTTATGGCGTCCATAATAGCTTGTCTGAATTCCTTTTCAATGTCATTTCCTGCACTGCGAACAATGATTTTTGACATTTTAAGGGCTGTACTTGTTTCAGCAGACATTTCTGTAAAATCGTCTTTCTCATCACTTTGGCATAAATCATATTTCATACCAAGCCTTTCGTATATTTTCTGAACAAAGCCTTTGATTTCTTCGGGTACATAAATCGTACTTAAGCTATCCTTATCAAGCACTTTCACACTTACGCTAAGTCCAAGTCTTTCTCCGCCTTTATTATATTCGCTTTCTATTTCGGGATTTATATACGACATAAGAAGGGAGGTAGCCGTATAGCCGGCTCTTAAAAATGCTTTTTGTGACATTGGATGATATGTAACCGGTTGTCCCATAAGTGCACGAAATCCTTGCTGTTTTCCTACCTCATCACAATAATCCATAAATTTAGCAAACAAACCAAGTCCTCTAAATTCCTTTTTGATAACTACAGTAGAAACTTCAGGCATATTTTTATACAAATCAGAAAAAGCAAGTAAGAAGTGTCCGGCTGTCTGTCCGTGGTCATTCACGGCTAAAAATGACATTATTTCCTTGTTTTTAATAAGTGTCATAAATGAATTTACGTAATAAAGACGCTCATAGGAATATGAATAACCATATTCAGCGTAAATGCAACGAATGGCTTCAATTACATCTGCCTCCGAGGTAACAGGGCGGATTGTTATGTTTGTATCCAGCACAGCAGTTTCTTCATAGGGTTCAGGCTCAACAAAATTCAGAGGATTAAGTATCTTTTTACGAACAAACACTCTTTGCCCGTTATTCCCAAGCTTTTCCATACCAATTTCATCAACATAAATGCTAATCATATAATTACGCAGATCTTTTTTGTTTTCTGAAATTGTGCTTTTATCAAAAGAGAAATCCTGCCATCCCGGTATGCCTTTATCTCTTACTGAGATTTCAAAGAAATCATCCACAATATAAAGCTCAACAAATATCTCTCCTTCAGAGCCGGGATAAGAATTTTCAATTCTTTGTTTTAATACTTCAAGTGCAACAAACCTGATTTGCTGGTACCTGCTTGCATCAATAGCTGTGTGTCGTTGAACCAATGAATCTATAAAACTCATTACAGGAAAAATAAAGCCTTTATCATTGGTTATCTCAAGTGATGCAAGTTTTCTTTTGTTCATAGTTTTCAGCTCCTTTTAATAGAAATTCTGTTAAGTCCGAGAACGGGTCCGTACTCTATATCTTCATCCGTGATTTTAGCAAAATCGGCTTTTAACTTATCATGACTCAAATTGTCGCTTATGATAATTTTTTTATCGTATGCGTTAAACTCAACCTCAATATATTTTCCTTTTTTATCTACGATAACATCCTCAAGCTTTGTCAAATACTCTAAAGCCGTAATAAGCATTTTCTCATTATAAATTGCAATTTTGTCAGCAATAGTCTTAATCTCATTGCAAAAACTCTCATACTCATTTGTGTTGCACTTATAAACTAACGACTTACAGCTTTCTTCAACCCTTTTGTCAAGGAAGAATATATCGGCACTTACATTATTTTTAGAGAGTTTTTCCCGTTTTATTATGTTGATGACCATAAATACTATAAATGTAAGAATTTCTGCTACGGTATATGCTGCCCATATTCCGCCTAATCCGAAAAGCTCACCTAAAACAAAGACACATATCAAAAGTAAAACACAACATCTGAGACTTACCAGAACACTTGTTATCTGTCCAAATTCAATAGACTGAAGATAATTTCCGATTATTACATTTAGTGTCATAATAAACATACTTGTGGTGTAAATTCTTACTGCCAGAGCAGACTGCTGAATCAATCCGCTTTCACTTATACCGAACATATGTGGTACGATAGCAGGGAAGGCTTCAAGTATAGCCATTACACTTCCGCATATAATAACTGCTGAAAGCACAGAAAGTTTTACGCTGTCCTTTATTTTTTTATTGCTTTTTTCTCCAAAGTAAAGGCTAATCATCGGTTGTGTGGTCTGACTTAAACCTTCAAATACCGCAAGAGACACTGTACATAGATTAAACACGACCGTATAAATTACAATGCCTTCAGGTCCGCTGATCTGAACTACATAATGATTCATCACAATTATTGTCACGAACTGATACACGAATGAAAGTGCCGAACCAAAACCATTTTTTATAATACGGCAAACCGAAGAGTCAAAAGCAAAGCGGAATTTAAGTGTGTTCTTTTTTGACAGGAAGTGACTTCCTACAATTATTAGTCCCACACCTTGACCTATTACCGTAGAGATAGCTGCACCGGCAACGCCCATACTCATAAATCCCACAAATACAAGATTTAATATAATATCTATCCCCATACCTGAAATCATTCCTACCATCGAAAGTGTAGGTCTGCCATCATTTCTTACAAAAAATGCACCTGCAATGTTTAAAATGAAAATGGGAGCACCTAATAAAATAATCTGCACATATGTTTTTACCTTATCAAAAACCAGTTCATTTCCTGCACCGAGCAGAAATGTTATCTGCCTTGAGAAAAATACACCTGCGAAAAACAGAATCATAGATAAGAAAACAAGACATATTGCTGAAACACTAAAAGCCTTATTTGCGCCCGCTTTATCGCCTTTCCCTGTATCAACACTTACAGCTATGCACCCTCCGATAGCAAACAAAGCGGCTATCATATTGATTATCATATAAATCGGCGTTGCATAAGTTACAACCGAAAGGGACAACTCATCAAGATACTGACCTATTATGACAGCATCTGCCATTGAGCCGATTGCTGTTGTAAGATTCATAAGAATTGTCGGCAGGAGAATAGACAGAAAAGTTTTAATTACAAGAGGACTTCGTTTAACGCTAAATGAATTTACCATTTTTATCCTCCCTAATTCTGAATTCTGTGGTCTATTACACTTCTTATCTTGCCGCCTCCGGAGCTTAGTTCAAAGCTGTCCTTATCTTGTTTTACAATGTTTACAATGCCTGTTTTATCTGTTAAGCACTCATTGATTTCAGGATAATTATTTTTAAGAATTTCAAGGGCATTAGATTCGGAATCAGCAAAATCAGGTTCAACGCAAATTGTCATTACACTTAATTTGTCATAGGATAAAATAACCTGCAACCATCCGTTATAATTCATTTTTTCCGCAAATACGGATTTGATGGTTTGATAATTTACATAATTAGTTGCAAATTTAAAAACATCACCAAATCTTCCAAGAAGTTCAAATCTTGGTGAAAGTCTTCCGCATTTACACGGTTCTTTTACAAACCTTCCAAGGTCACCTATTTCGTATCGCTTGATTGGTGTATTTTCCTGATTGATAGGTGTCCAAACAAGTCTGCCAACCTCACCGGCTGCTACCGGCTCATCTTTATCAAGCTTTAATATTTCAAGGTATTTGCTTGGAGCAACGTGATGAATACTTCCCTCGCAATACTCACAGGCATACCCCATAGAGCCGATTTCGTTGCAACCATATGTAATGGACGCAATTCTTTTTACATTAAATGTCTTTTTAATATATTCTGCCTGTGCAGGATCAAAATGCTCTCCGCCATAGAGTATAAGGTCAATACCACCGTAATTCTTAAGCGTTTCTTCCTGCTCGGAAAACAGTCTCAAAAGGTAAGTAGGCATTCCCATCAGAACATTTACCTTGCTCTCTACAATTTCGTTTGCCACATGTTCCATATCCATAACTGCCGTCATAGGAAGCTGGATTATTTCAGCACTTTTCAGAGCTTCATATATACTTATAAAGCCCCCATATAATTCGCCTGAGTAGAACAAATTCATACAAATACCCTTTTTAGGATTAACACCTGCTGCTATTATAAAGCGACCGGTTTCTTTATATGTAACTTCAGCATCAGCATATGTGTGAAGTGCATATTTTGCTTTTCCGCTGCTGCCACCGCTTTTTAAAACGAGATAGCCCTCATTTTCAATTTCTCTCTCGGCAGGGAATTCATCTTTTTTAAGCACGGGAGTACCATCATCAAAAGGTTTATGCATCTTGTCGCTCATCTCAACAAGGGACATAGTTCCTGCAGGTAATCCGTGATTTATAAAACTAACCCTTTTAAGATAGCGTGTCATAGCATAAACACCATCGTGAGGCTCTCCTGTATAGCCGCCCATCATAAGTCCGGGTTCTGTTATACGATTAACACCGCCGGCAAGCAAAAGGTTTGTAAGCGGAACAATTTCATCTGTACCGCACGCAAGACCAACACTCTGAAGATATGAACGGAACGGTCTGAGCACACCGACAAGCTCACATCTTTTAATTCCTTTAACAATAACCGTGCGATAAAGCGGCGATGCACAAAGTTCATTATCAAACTTTACAAAAATACGGCAACCGTTTCCGTTTAAGAGTTTTGCATCTCCCATAATTTCTTCAAGATAGCACATTTTAGTTTGTGCCGTTAGTTCAGCCTTTTCAGGTTCTGTCATAGGATGGAGAGGATATGTATCCGATACTTTTTGAAGTTCGTTATAAAATTCTTCTGCAAAACGCAGAAGCTTTTCCTTTGAATCTGTTTCATAGTACACAATCTGAGGTGCACTGCAGGCCTGCTGATCGTTTACACATACATCATGAGCAAGTGCCTCAAGCTTTTCTCTTGTACATCCTTTTTCCGTAAAGTAACTAAAGCTTATTCTGTTACCCCATTCAACAATATTAACGCCTTTGGGTGCAAGCTCTCTGACTCCTGAAACAGCCCCATCAGAACCCCATACAGCAACTGTATTACACAAGCCAAAAAGCTCGGTTAAAAGTTCCTTATCCTTTGATGAGAGAGGGAACACATAAAAATACGGGCATAAGCTCTCATCTTCTGCACAAAGCTTTTCAATCATCTTCATTGCGACCTTGTGCGCTCCTGATGCCGTTTTAATAACATTTATATTTCCTGTTAAAAGTCCTTCCACAGAACTAAAAAACGGGAGCATTGCATCATTTGAGCTTGTAACATGCCCTAAAACACCAACGGGCATCCAGCCCTCGAACTGTTCTTCGCGGCTTGTCTGACGTGAAATTTCAAAAGGCAGTCCGCCAAGCTCTCTGTTTATCTTTTTATAAAGCTCTTTTTCAGATAAAACAGCAAGAGAATCTTTTTTTATCTGCATTGCTTCATCTTTTGAAAAGCCGAGTTCCATAAGTTCCGAAACCAAAAACTCTTTATCTTCTGCCACGAAATGACCGAGCTTATCAAGGCTCGAAATAACTTTTCTAATATCTAAAATATTGTTTGAAAGGTCTATTATTATCTGTTCATTTATTCCATCCAAACAATTTTCTTTTTCAATGTTAACTTTTTTACCTCTTATAATAAATTCCATAACCATCTTCACCTCTATCTTTTCAAAAGTTCGCTTGCTTTTATTGCGCAGCTTTTTGTTGCACTTGTTCCGGCTCTTCCAAGAATCTCCATATACGGTGTTTTTATACCGCATCCGCATTCCTCTGCATCATGAAGCACCGCCATATCGCCCATAAGAACCGATACCGCAGGTACACTCATAAGGTGAGGAGTAATGAAGTTGGCAAAACCGGGAGTGCCATTAGGCAATGGCTTGAGATTTTCAACATCACGGATAATCATTCTGCTATATACAGGGATGTGGAAATGATGGTTTTTACACTCAAAGTAAGGAACAGAATGTTCTGTTGAGCCATATCCATCACGGCAATTCTGCTGAGGGATTCCAAGCATTTCTTCCACAAGTGCATAAAGCTCTCTTTTCTGAATTTGCTTGTCGGCGTATCCTTTCCAACCTCCGCCAAGCAATGTCATTGACTTTGTATTAAGTTTTAAAGGTCTGTGTCCTGTGTCTTTCATTTGTTTTACTGTAAAATACAGAAATGACGGAAAACCAAAAATTCTGACAGGCTTACCTTGTCTTTCATATTCTTCTAAAGCTGCTATTGTTCCGTATACATCAAAATCGTGTCCCTGACCATTATAGCGAAGGGCAAAGAAAGTATCATTTACGGGAGCATAGCTCAAAAGTCCAAGGTCTGTTTTTGCAGTACCTAAATCCTTGCTGACCTCTGCAGGTTCATATGTAAAGAGAAGATAATTTGTAAGTTCGTCAGAAAGAAATCCATAATAGCGAAATTCGTTCTCTATCATAGAATTTCCGAAATCGAAGCTGTCCTTATCAAAAAACATCTGGCTTTTCTGTCCGCCTGTGCCTGAGCTTGTTGCATGTTCTGTAATTGTTTCAAAGGGAACAGAAAGAACCTCATATTGTTTAAAGAAGTTTGCATGTATAGGTGGGATTTTTTCTAAATCCTTTTCTGTTTTCAAATCCTCAACCTTAAAGCCTGCATCGTCACACAAATTTCTGAAAAATTCACAATTTTCAATATGATGTGTTAAACATTCTCTCATAGCATCCAAAAAAAGTTCCGATGAATTTTTCTGGTCGTAAACATCTTCAATTTTTAAAAGTCCATGTCTTGCAGTCATAAATATCACCTCGTTATTTTTATACTTTTTAAATGATTATCTAATTTTATTTTTAATGCGATTCCAAATCAAAATCGTACCATAACAAAGAACCCCGACTACAACAGACATTGCTGTGCAGAATCCGGCTGATAAGGGCAGATATGCCGCAGTTGCCGTAATACAACAAAAGTAGAACGGATGTATTGCATAATACGGTGTATTATTCCGACAAAATTGCATTATAAACTTGTGCACGGTTTTGTTTCCTGCTATCATATTCCGAAGTGCATACAATAGACCGGCAAGCAGGAGTACGCTTGATGCATTTGCAAATGCACGCAAAACACCCGGATACACGTAGCCCATATCCGAATAGGTGTATAATGCCGAAAGCTCGGTATGTGTTGTAATTGCGTACACAAAATAGCCAATCACAATCAAGGAAAGAGGAATAGCCAAAATGCCGTATAGTTTGCCTTTGTTTTTCGTGCGGCGCAACAGCTTGCCGAAGCTCACACCAATCAGGGCATGCGGCAGTAAGGAAATAAAGGTTAAGGAAACCGCATCTCTGCCGCCTACAAATGTCATAAGGATATAGTCAATTATTTTATTTCCCGTTGTTTTGTCATTCATATAAAGAAACGGACTGATAACAAAAAGCAATACTCCCAATCCTGCATACCCAAACATCGGCAATCTTAATTTTCGCAGTAGTGCTATTACAAGGTAGCACATCCCTGCAATAAAGAATACATTTATGTATGTTAGCATAACAGGAACGCGCATCATGGTTTCTTCCCATGCAGGTGTGAGTCCTGCTGCCATGCGGAAAAACTGACTTAAAACCATAGGCAATGCAAGCGAAAGTGCATTCCATAAAAATTCCATTATAATAAGCTTTACACCATACAGAGCAAGTGCTTTATCACTTTTTCCGGAAAATGCAGTGCCAACGCCCAATACAAACATAAAAATTGCTGCACCGGTCATCGTTGCAATGATATAAATGATTTCATACGGTGCCACAATCGTATTGGGACCACCCAGCATCTGAAACGCATGGATAAATAAAATCATAGGGACAAACAAGCCTTTCATATAATCAAGCTCCACTTGTCTGCCTGTATTTATATCTGTTTTTGCAAACATCTCACAACCCCCTTGTCGTCTTTATGAATGCTTCCTGATTTTATCAGTCAGTTGTTGCATATACAGTTACATCTACATCATATATTTCACAAATTGTATAGAAAACATAATCATTTACACCATTTTTGTGATACTGTTCCATCTGATGATCGACAACCTTAACCATATCGTCATAGTCTTCTACAATAAAATTTTCATAATCTTCCCACCATCTGCCGACTAAAATAACATATTCATCTTTTTCCTCTTTGGTCATATTGAGCCAGTCTTCGGTTTCCTGAGCCAAAACATATTCCATTTCTTCATACGAAAGGGGAACAACATCGCCTTTTCCGTCAGCATTAACACCTGCGGGTGCTTCGCCTTTGCCATCTTCTGCTAAGCCAAGACCTTCACCTTTACCATCATCACCGGTTCCGCCGGGTTCGCCGCCCTTGCCTTCACCCTGATGATTTTCAATATACAAAGGAGAGAAAAGATATACGTCACCTGTATCTTTATCCCATTCCACAACATATCTTACAGCCTCGGAAATAAAACGAAGAGGAACGAAGGTTCTGCTATTGATAATCGTTGCAGGGGAATCGAGTATAGCTTCAACGCCTACACTTTCACCAAGCTCTTCATCATATTTTGTGTAATAAGCTTTTGTGCTGTCTATCTGCATCGCAATAACGGGAACCGTGCTTCCTTTTTCGCACACATCAACCTGACGGGTATCATTATGCCAGTAAACATCGTAACCAAGCATTTCAGTAATCGCACGAACAGGAACCATTGTTCTGTTATTAATAATCTGTGACGGTGTATCTGATACAACTTCATTAAGATCAACATATATTTTTCCGCTTGCAAA
>JAZSCL010000122.1:0-17588 GCA_045602905.1 Acutalibacteraceae bacterium | reverse complement strand
GTTAAGATGACCGCAAAAATCGAAAATGTTGACCCTCTCCCCCTTATTGCATGGAGAAGCAGCGATTCTTCCATTGCAAGCGTTGACGGCAACGGTCTTGTCAAGGGCGTTAACCCCGGCAGAGCAACAATAACCGCATCAATCGTTGTCGGCGGCACAGTTTACAGCGACAGCTTCGTCATCAACGTTGTAACAAACAGCCACTTTATCAAGGACTACCTCGCAAAACAGCAGGTGCTCGGCTATCAGTACAGCTATATCGACGACTATTATTACACAAACGATAAGGACTGCTGGCAGTCAGACTACGGCTTCGGTCCTATTTATGACCTTGTTGCGCCCTATATTCTTCTTGAATATGACTACGTGCGTGTTTTCTTCACATACGAAGAAAAAGACTGGATGGTTCAGCTTTGGAAGGGTCAGTACGGACTTCTTTTCTACGGCAGCGAAATGGGTGTTTACAACAAGCCTCACACAGGCAAAGAGGATAACATCGCAACCTTCTACAACTGCCCAGGCGAAGAAGACTGGCTCGGTATGGAAATGACGATGTATCATCAGGATATAAACGGCGTATACAAGCGTGAGTTATCGAGAGAATATGATAAATACTGGTGGTGCACAGGCTTTAAAGGCGGTCAGCTCCGCATACAGGAGCCTGCCGATGAGCTGTGTATGACAGGCAGAATCACAATGAAGGACGAAGAGATGACAAGACTCTTTGTTGAAGGTCTCAAGGAATGCAAATTCGTTCAGGCAAACAGCAAGGAAAATATGTCCATCGACCAGTTTTATGTTGACGGCTGTGATGTTTACCTTTCATGGCAGAATATCAACGATGCCGAAAACACAATGGCTCTCAAGGTTATCGGCGGTGCGGCAACCATATGGGCTCTTCTTCCCGTAATTCTTCCCGCACTCCCCATGCTTATCCCCATGCTCGGTATTTTCGGAATTGCAATGATTTTCCTTTCGCTCATAATATAGTTTCAGAAACCTGCACCTTGAGTGCAGGTTTTTTGTTTTTAAAGGAAGAGATTTCAGGCAATCCGTATATATGATAACAGCGAATCGGGCAGTAGACAAATTTATTACAATATGATATAATATAACAGAATATATATATCTGAGCGAAAGGAAGATGAAAATGACCGAACTCAAGCATTGGGAAAATCCCTATATAATCAAAGAAAACAAAGAAGACGGACACAACACGGCTCTGCCCAGACCCTCCGCCAAGGAAGCAATTGAGGGGGCAGATGCTCCCGATAAAATCCTCCTTAACGGTACATGGAAATTCTTCTGGCAGCAGGGTGTTGACAATGTACGCACCGACTATTATGCCGATGATTTTGACGATTCATCCTGGGACGATATGCCCGTTCCCTCGCTGTGGCAGTTCAGCGGTTACGGCAAGCCGATTTATCTTTGCAACAGTCTTCCTTCGGCTCTTTCAACCGCAAAAAACGATATACCCAAAATCAACCACGACCTCAATGAAATCGGAATTTACCGCCGTACCTTCAATATTCCCGAAAGCTTTGACGGCAAGGAAATCTTTATTCATTTCGGTGCGGTCAAGGCAGGCTTTTTCCTTTATGTCAACGGCAGACAGGTCGGATATTCTCAGGGCTCGATGACTCCTGCGGAATTCAGAATAACCGACCATGTTGTTATCGGCGAAAACAGAATAACGGTTGAAGTTTTCAGATACACCGACGGAACATATCTCGAAGACCAGGATATGTGGTTCCTCAGCGGTATCTACAGAGATGTTTATGTTTATGCGGAAGAAAAGCTCTTCATCCGTGACTTTTTTGCGGATACTTCTCTTGACGAATCCTATGAAAACGGCACTCTTGACCTTGAAATAGCACTTCAGAACTATGGCGTTGCAACGGACTGCACGGTTGAGGCGGCTCTTGTTGTTGACGGCAAGCAGAAGAAAATCGGCAGCGAAAAAATATCCGCACCGAACGGAAAAACCGTTCTGAAATTCAGACATATTGAAGAAAATGCAAAAAAATGGTCGGCTGAAGAGCCTAATCTCTATCAGCTTGTTATCGTACTCAAAACGGGCAGAAAAACTCTTTCCGCAAAGTGCATTAAAATCGGTTTCCGCAAAATGGAAATCAAGGGCAATGTTCTTTGCGTGAACGGCAAGAGAGTTGTCATCAAGGGCGTTAACCGCCATGATTTCGACCCCGACCACGGCTGGGCAATCCCGGTTGAAAGATATTATCAGGATCTGCATCTGATGAAGCAGGCAAACATCAATGCCATCAGAACAAGCCACTATCCCAACAAGGAAATCTTCTACGAAATGTGCGACGAGCTCGGCTTCTATGTTATGGATGAAGCCGATGTTGAAAGCCACGGCGTACGCCGCAAAAACTGTCCAGGCGATAACCTCGAATTCAAGGAAGCAGTTGAAGACAGAGCAGAGAGAATGGTGCTTCGTGACAGAAGCCATGCCTGCGTATGCTTCTGGTCACTGGGCAACGAAGCGGGCGACGGCTCAAACTTCACCCACGAAAAGAACGCAATCCTCGCTCTCGACAAGTCAAGACCCATTCACTATGAGGGCGATTTCGACTTCACAAAGAGCGATTTCATAAGCAGAATGTACCCCGTTGAGTATGTTGTTGAAACTCTCCGCAAGCAGGAGGAGCTGAAAATCAGTCCCTACGAAAACATTGCAAATGCCCTTGCGGCAGATAACAAACCCGTGCCTGCGGAAATCTATAAGACTCATCCCGTTATGTACTGCGAATTTGCCCACGCAATGGAAAACAGCCTCGGCAACTTCAAGGAATATGTTGACGATTTTGAAAACTATGACCATATGTGCGGCGGATTCATCTGGGACTATGTTGACCAGTCCATCCGCAAGGTTGAAAACGGTCAGGAAAAATGGCTCTATGGCGGTGACTTCGACGAAGGAAGAACAAGCTATTATTTCTGCGCAAACGGAATCATAACCGCCGACAGAATGCCTCAGCCGTCATACTACGAGGTAAAGAAGGTTTATTCAAATCTCGAAGCAAAAGACTGCGACTGCCGAAACGGTAAAATCATAATCAAAAACAAAAATCTTTTTATCTCAACAGAGGATTACGAAATCCGCTGGAGTGTTGCCGTTAACGGCGCAGAAATGAAGAAGGGTATAATCGATAAGATTATCGCTCCCCTTACCGAAGAAGAAATTCAGCTTCCCGTATCTCTTAACGATTATCCCGAAGGAGAAGTTATTCTTACCGTCAGCTTTGTGCTCAATAAAGATAAGGCATGGGCAAAGGCAGGTTTTGAGCATAACTTCTGCCAGATTATTCTGCGTGAAGCTCCCGCATCGAAGAAAAATCCCGCCAGAGGCGACCTCAGATTCAAGAAAAACGGCAAAAATGTTAAGATTCTCGGCAAGGATTTCACCGCCGAAATCAAGTCGGGTGCACTGGCATCCCTCAGATACGGCGAAAAAGAAATCATCGAAGAAGCATCTCCCCTTCGTCCCGATTTCTTCCGTGCGCTGACGGATAACGATGCCGAATATCTCAATTTTGTGCCCGTAATCAAGGGAATACATCCCCATTATCAGTGGAAACGCACAACCGCAATGACTGTTGCACGCTCCGTCAAGGCAGAGGCAACACCCTCGGGCGTTAAGGTTACGGTTAACTGGTCCGCACCCTTCGTTGCAGGAGTTTCAACAACATATCTCTTCTCTCCCGCAGGCGAAGTTACCGTTAAACACAGCGCAATTGGACTTCTTCTTCCCATGCTCAAGGTAGGCATGAGAATGGGTATCAAGAGCACTTTTGAAAATGTTGAATGGTACGGCAGAGGTCCTCACGAAAACTATCTTGACAGAAAAACCGGCGCAAGAATCGCCCGCCACGCAATGAGTGTTGGCGAGCTTGAGCACAGATATATGCGTCCTCAGGAAAACGGCCACAGGTCTGATGTCAGAAATCTTGAGGTTTCCGATGCTTCGGGATTCGGAATAAAAATCGATGCCATGGATATCCCCTTCGGCTTCAATATGGGTTATTACAACCCTGAAAAGCTCGATAGGGCAAAGCATCTTTATGAGCTTGAAAAGGATAACCACATCACTCTCTGCATCGACGGTGCAATGAGAGGCGTAGGCGGTGATATGCCCGGATGCGCACATCTTCACAAGGAATACAGACTTAACAGCCACAAGAAAATCGAATTTGAATTCAGAATTTCAAAGAAATAATGCATGATAAAAGTGAAAATTCAATCGGGTTTTCATTGTTACTGATTTCAATTCGTAATGCTTAATTCGAAATTCGCAATTAAGGGTCGCTTCGCTCCGATTGTATATTGCTCCGCAAAAACTGATTATTTACGGTTGCTTTATAAAATGGGTACGGGTGAAACCCGTCATTAATTACGCATTGCGAATTGCGAATTATAAAATTAATCCATGAATTTCACTGACATAGTATAAATTATGAAAACAACAAAAACAAATGCCATGCGTCTGCTTGAGGCGGCAAAAATCCCCTTCGAGGTGCTTGAATATCCCGTTGACGAAAACGACCTTTCGGGTGAGAGCGTTGCAAGGAAAACAGGCAAACCCCACGAGCAGATTTTCAAAACACTTGTATTTTCGGGCGATAAAAACGGCTTCGGAGTATGCTGTATTCCCACCTGCGAGGAGCTCGATTTAAAGAAAACAGCCAAAGCATTCGGCGAAAAGAAAATCGAGATGATTCCCGTTAAGGATTTGCTTAAAACAACGGGATATATCCGCGGCGGTTGCTCTCCCGTGGGCATGAAAAAGCTGTTTCCCACCGCTATCGATGAAACCGCAACCCTTTTTGATAAAATTTATGTGAGTGCAGGGGTCAGAGGCACAATGCTCGGAGTTGACCCCGTTGCACTTGCGGAATATGTGAACGCAAAATTTGCCGATGTTACGGCTATGGAGTAAAAAATGAAAAAATCAATTTTAAAAATCATTTCAATAATCCTCGCCATTCTGTGCGTAACCGGTCAGAGTGCTTTTGCACTCGGGATAACCGATGTTTACTATGCGAGTAATAATTCTGATTTCGCAATAAGAACTGCGGAAATTATAAAAAAATACGATGAAAACACAACCGAAAAGCTCCGTATATCGGGCAAAACAGATTCTGCAGGCTTCAATTTCCATTCTATCGGAGCAAAGGAATGCGTAATCGGTAAAGACGGCAGATTCATCCTGCAGTTTGAGGATAAGAATTCCCTTGACCGCTGCCTCGGATATCTGCTTGATAATCCTGCAATTCTCTATGCCGAGCAGGATAAAACCGTTTATTCCGAAGCATTGCAGACTCAGTCCGGCAGCAATGTTTCATGGGGCGTTGAGGCACTCGGTGCGGATGATTATGCTTCGTATCTTGCCGAAAACAATTCCGATGAATCCGTAACCGTTGCCATCGTTGACAGCGGTGTTGAAAAGATTGATTTTGTTGCGTCAAAGCTTGTTGACGGCTATGATTTCATCGATGTTGAAACGGGCGGCGCAACCGACACCAGCATCGACAGCCACGGTACCTTCCTTGCAACAATCGTTACCGACTGCACAAAAAATTCAAATGTCAGCATCATGCCCGTAAGAGTGCTCCAGTCCAAAACCGGCTCTCTTGCCAATGCGGTAAACGGAATTTACTATGCCATCGATAACGGCGCCGATGTTGTCAACATCAGCCTCGGCGGTGAAATCCTCAACTGCAAATCCCTTGACGATGCAATTGCTTTTGCCACAAAAAAAGGCATTTCGGTTGTTGTCAGCTCGGGCAACAACAAGAAGGATATCAAAAACTACTGCCCTGCACACAACGTCAGCGCAATAACCGTTTCATCCGTTAATGAGGAATTAGAGTTCTCAAAGGGATTTTCAAATTACGGCGATGCGGTTGATATGTGCGCACCCGGTGTGAATATCAATGGCTACAATGCCTCGGGCGAATCCGTTTCAATGAGCGGCACTTCCATGTCTGCGGCTTATATCTCAGCTTGTGCGGCGATGTTTAAGCTTCAGCATCCCGAATGCAACGCTCTGCAGGTTGAGCAGGCAATCGAAGGCATCTGCTCCGACCTCGGCGAAACGGGATTTGATATTTACTACGGCTTCGGATTCCCCGATTTCAGAAAATTCATCGGCGACGATACCGTTTATCTCAACAGAATCACCTTTAACGAAACAGAAAAAACCGTTTTTACGGGCAGTTCACTTGAGCTTGAGGTTGTTTTCGCTCCCGAAAATGCAACGAACAAGGCTCTTGTGTGGGAAAGCAGCAACCCCGAAACCGTTGCTGTTAACGAAAACGGAGTGGTCTTTGCCCGTCAGACAGGCTCGGCTGTGATAACCGTAACCTCCGTTGACGGCGGCTTCTCCGCAAGCATAACAATCCTTGCCGCAGACCCGGAAATCACTTCTGTCAGAGTTAAAAAATCCCCCGCAAAAACAAGCTATACATATAAAAGCGGCGAGTCTCTCAGCCTTGACGGCATTGAGCTTGAGGTTGTTTATTCCGACGGCTCAAAGGAAACCGTAACCGACACTTCGGCAATGACTGCGAGCGGATTTTCCGATAAAGAAGAAGGCAATCAGACCGTATCCGTTGAGTATAAGGGATACAGGGCAGAATTCACCGTAACGGTAAGCTACGTCTGGTGGCAGTGGATTATCAGAATTTTGCTGTTAGGATTTATTTGGTATTGATAATATGGAAAAATATACTTCAATGATAATCGGTCACGCAACCATGGATGAAAACACTGACCATCTCGGAAACACCGTGCACATCGTAGGCGGTGCGGTTGTTTTTTCTTCGGCAAGTGCTCATGCACTCGGTCACAGAGTTGCGGCTGTTACAAAAATGAATAAAAAAGACAAGGAAAGACTTAAAAGCTTTACCCTGCCCGAAGAAAATATTTTCTGCCTTGATGCCGAAAATTCAAGCGTCATGGTCAATATTTACCACACTCCCGATAAAGAGAGAAGGACGAGCAAATGCCTTTCCGTCGGCGACCCGTTCACGGCGGCGGAATTGCCCTCGCTCGATGTTGAAATCTATCACCTCGCAGGTCTCGTTTACGGCGATTTTGATGCGGATATGATAAGAACTCTCTCCAAAAACGCACCCGTTGCCCTCGATGTTCAGGCAATGCTCCGCCATGTTGCGCCCGACGGCTCAATGTATTTTGAGGACTGGGCAGAAAAGAAAGAGTGTCTCCCCTATATAACCTACCTCAAAACCGATGCCGCAGAGGCTGAAATCATGACGGGATGCACCGACAGAAAGCAGGCCGCTCTCAAGCTCTGGTCGTGGGGAGCAAGGGAAATTCTTATCACCCATAACAGCGAGGTTCTTGTTTATGACGGAAAAGAATTTTATAGCTGCCCCATAAGAGCAAGAAATCTGAGCGGCAGAACAGGCAGAGGCGACACAACCTTTGCCGCCTATATCAACGAAAGGCTCACAAAGTCCATTCCCGATGCCCTGCTCACCGCAACTGCAACGGTATCGCTCAAGATGGAAGCCCCGGGACCTTTCAGAGGTACAAGAGCGGATGTTGAAAAATATATTGAGGAATTCTACTGCGATTTCAATAATTAATAAAATATCTCACAATCGTTAAAAATGAATTCATACCGAATTAATATTTGGGGAGTATCATCTGATTGTACCAAGCAGGAGCCGCAACCTGCAAGGTGCAACGCAATACCCCTCCTCAATTCAACCCCATGCAGAAAAAGGTGCTGAAAAGTGCCTTTTTCTTGCGTTTTACAACAAATTTCAAAAAAATTGAAAAAATTTTAAAAAAGCTCTTGACAAATCGTTTGATAGGGTATATAATCATCAAGCATTCAAGAAACGCCGTTGCGTTTTCTTAGTCGGTGTTGATGACGTTGAGGGTCCACCCGTTCCCATCCCGAACACGGTAGTTAAGCTCAACAGTGCCGAAAATACTTGGCTGGAAGCGGCCCGGGAAGATAGGTCGACGCCGACACTTTTTTTATTTAGCTGTCCAAAAGGGCGGCTATTTTTTATTTTATCGCACTAAAAGGGGACTGTCAGGCGACAGTCCCCTTTGCTTTTATAATACAGTTTCGATAATCTTTTCAATCGAGTTGCCGTTGCAGGCAGACATGAATTTATTCTTGAATTCCCGTACCCTTTCAACATCAAAATCTGTTTCAAGGCGTTTGATTTCTCGGATAATTTCATCGGTATTGCTTACTATTTCACCGGGCACAAAATCCTCATATTCATAATAAAAGCTTCTTGCATCGTAATAATTCTCAAGGTCATAGGCAAAGAAAATCATCGGGCGTTCAAGAAGAGCATATTCAAAAACAAGCGATGAATAATCCGATATAACTATATCCGCCGCGCAAAGAGCGGTGTCAATATCCGCAGTTTTCGTTATATCAAAAATAAAACCGCCGTATTTTTTCTTCTGCTCGTTGCTGAACCTGAATGCTTTTACGGTCAACGGATGATGCTTGACAACAAAAACATAGTCCTTTGAAAGCTCCTCATACATTTTTTCCATATCAAACATATTTTTCATGTATGAAGCCGCAATGCTGTTTCCTCTGAATGTGGGTGAATAGAGAATTATTTTTCTGTTACCTATTTCAGGGAACATCTCAAGCAGTTTTTTTCTGCCCGAAGCAATGAATTCTTTATCGAAATAAACGTCTGTTCTCGGTGCTCCGAGAGGATGAATAACATTTTCGCTGCATCCGAAAGCTTCCGCATAGGCAAATTTTACCTCGGGCGACGAAACACAGACATGGGTGTATGTATTATGAATGGGATATTGATCAAGCTGTTCCTTGCTTGCTCCCCACTTCTTTTCGGCGGTTGAATAACCCCATTTCTTGAACGCACCGCAGCCGTGCCAGAGCTGAACAACGCTTTGTCCGTCACGGGGCTTGCAGGCAAATGCGGGAAAATAATAGTCCGTCAGAAAAAGAGCCTTTGCATCGCCGTATGCTTTGAAAAATTTCTTGCCCCAGAAGCATCGGAGAATCTCGTTGATGAAACCGTTTTTGCAGAGCATTTCGTTCTCTGCAGCATCAACAACAACGCACTCATAGCCTCTGACTTCAAGATATTCCTTTATGCAGCTCAGATTATCGGGCATCTTTTTATAAACATGGGAATATGCAAGAACAACCTTCTTGGGGTTAATGGGATTCTTTGAATATTTTTTATAAAGGTAAGGCCAGAATTTATAATAAAGAAAATGCTGTCTTCTCGGGCTTAACCATCTTGAAAAATCCCGTTTGAACTTGCTGTAATAGTTAGTTATTATTGCTTTGATGTCCAAAACGTTCACCTCTTCAAGTCATTTTATCACTATTTCTGTCATAAAGCAAGCGAACGGGTCGAAATATGTGGAAGAAATATATTGAAAAAAATATTTAATATGATAAAATGATACGGAAATATTTTTAAAAGGTGATATTATGAATTATGCAATGCTGACCGGAGCTGCGCTGTTATTTGCGCTTCAGTTTTTATTTAATCAGCAATTCCGCACTCTCAGAGGCGACGGCATTGACTCAACGCTGATTTTTTCAGGCTACACCCACGGAGTCAGCTTTGTTCTTATGATGCTTCTCAACGGCTTCAGGCTTGAAATCAACTGGTTTTCACTGCTTATTTCGGTTATCTATGCCGTTGTTGTTATGGGCTACGGATATTCGGGACTAAAATCCTTTGCAACAGCAAATCTTTCGGTTTACTCCATTTTTGCAATGCTCGGCGGAATGATTCTCCCCCTGCTTTACGGCGTTGTTTTCTGCAAAGAGGATTTCGGAATCGCAAAGGCGCTCTGCGTGCTTCTTATCGGTATTTCAACGGCTATGAGCTTTGAAAAAAGCGAAAAGAAGGGCAACAATCTCAAATATTATTTTGCAGTTTTCTTCCTTAACGGTATGGTTGGTGTGCTTGCAAAAATCCACCAGTCAAACACTGAGCTCGCCGTTGACAGCCGAAGCTTTATGGCAACAATCAACGCCTGCGTTTTCGTTATCTGCCTTATGTGGCAGCTCATCAAAAACAAGAAGATTGCAATGATTTCCTTCAAGGAATTCGGCTGCATTTCGGGTCACGCAGTCTGCAACGGCATAGGCAATCTCCTTTGCTTCATTGCGCTCACCGCACTTCCCGCTTCGGTACAGTTCCCCATAACAACGGGCGGAGTTATGGTTTTCTCAACGATAATCAGCCTTATAAGAAAAGAAAAGCCGTCAGTTAAAACGCTGGTTTCAACTGCAATAGCTTTTATTTCAACAATTCTTATAATGTTTTGAAAATTTTCGCTTGAAAGTACAGATTATTGGACACCAAAGCGATTATAATTAAGACATAAAGTTCAGATAACTCCCAACACTTTGTTGTTTTCCTATTTTCTTTTCCTTTCTTTTATACTCTCTTTCAGCAAAAGCCGTGCAGATATGGAACTGCACGGCTTTTGTGTTTTTATCTGTGAAGTTTTAAGATTTCTTCGATAGGCTGAGCCATATCCTTTGAAACCGACGGAATTCTATTTGTATTTTTAAGAAGCTTTTTGAACATCATGCCCTTTCTGTCGTTACCCATCTGGAACTTTGCAACTGTTTCGATAAGAAGCTCTCTCTCTGGTCTGTTTGTGAGGAATTCACATTCCGAAACGGAGATTTCAACGGTTGAATCTGCTTTTGCAGTAACTGTTACTTCAAGCTTGCCGTTGTTCTTAACTTCGGCATCGTATTTTTCTCCGTCAACGGTAACGGAAGCCTTACCGCCCGCAATATCGCCGAATTTAACGGTAAATGTTCTCTTTTCGGGAACAACTGATGCAGTGCCCTCGGATTTTGCGATTGTAAATCTGACAATATTTCCGTTTTCCGCAACGGTCATTTCGGTTTTGAGGTATTCACCGTTCTGATATGAAAGAGTTTCTCCGTCATCCTCATAGAGAGTGAAGGTGTTGTTGCCTCTGTAGACAAGGATTTCAAGGCTTTCGGGGTTTGTACAGTCATTCTTTCTGCAGTTTTCGCTCATTGGAATGATTGCACCCTCTTTTGCGAGAACGGGAATTGTTTCAAGGTCACGGAACATCTTCACAAACTGATTTCCGCTGTAGATTCTGCCCGTGAAAATATCGGTGTATCTGCCCTCAGGAATCCAAACATTCACACCTGCAAGATTGGTTTTACCGCTTGTATGCTCGGTTATGGGAGCAACAATAAGCTCCGTACCGAAGAAGAATTCGTTTCTGCAGTTATATGCATTCTTATCTTCGGGATATGCGTAATACATCGGCTCGCAGATTGCTCTGCATTCGGTATGTGTACGATAGTTCATCGTGTAAATATAAGGCAGAAGCTTGTGTCTGAACCGCAGAGCCTGAGTTGCGATTCTGCCGACGCTTCCGCTGTAATTCCAAGGCTCTTTGCCCATGAATTCGTTGTTGGTTGAGTGCAGACGCATAACGGGACTGAACACACCGAGCTGTACCCAGCGGAGATAAAGCTCGTCATCCTTTATTCCCATGCAGTGACCGCCGATATCGTGGCTCCACCAAGGGTAGGCAACATTAGAAGCGGTTGCGGTGTATCCCGGCTGATAGTCAAGGCTCTTCCATGTCTGGGTTGTATCACCGCTGAAGCCGAGGGGATATCTCTGACTGCCCGCACCGCAGAAACGGGAAAGAATGAGGGGTCTGTGATTATCCTTGGCGTTATCGAGGAAATGATAGTGATTGAGCGCCCAGAGGGGGTCGAGACCCTTGACTGCGGTTTTTGTTCCCTGCTGCCAGTCAATCCACCAGAAGTCAACGCCCTTTTCTTCAAAAGGTCTGTGGAGAATGTCAAAATAGTTTTCGGTGAACTTTTTATCGGTTATATCAAATGCAACGGGTTCTTTTGTTTTGGGGTCCTGACCCATCGCTTTGCACATATCCTCATACTGCTCTTCAAACCAACGCACACCCATTGACGGATGGATGTTGAAGGTTACTTTATAATTATCGTTTTTGAGTTTTTTCAGGAAGGCGTCGGGGTCAGGGAACAGGTCGGTATTGAAGGTGTAACCCGTCCAGCCCTTTGACCATACATCGTAAACATACTCCATAAAATTAAGATGCTTACGCATTCTGTGGCAGTCCTTGCCGAATTTTTCTTTGATTTTAACCCAGTGCCAGTCCATATCAACGGTTGCAACGGTTATAGGGATTTCCTCTGCCTTGAATTTATCCATAAGATTCAGATATTCATCCTGTGAATAATCCTTGTATCTGCTCCACCAGTTTGAAAGAGCATAGCGGGGAATAAGAGGCACTTTGCCCGTAAGCTTATATAAATCCGTTGTTGCGCCTATGTAGTTATTTCCGTATGCGAAATAATAAACATCGGATTCCTTGTTTTCACGGGGAAGAATTGAGCCGTCTGCCTTGATTGCAAGAGTTTTGCCGTCATCAAGAAGAGCAACGCCGTTTTTTGAGCATACGCCGTCACCTACTCTGTCAACAGCGGTAATGTCAAGGGTACGGCTTGTTCCCTTGAGATTTCCTTTTTTATAGTTTGTGACCTTTCTGCCGTCACCGAGAATTATGCGAAGCATCTTATTTGATTTAAAGGAATAAACAAAGGTTGTTTCGGCAGTTTTTATTTCTATAATACCGTTGTTTTCCTTGGCTTCAAACTTTGTTTCGCAGAAATCCCTGAACCATACGCTCTGAGTGGGTTCATCGCAGAATTTCCCCTCACTCTGCACCTCAACACGAAGAAGGCAGGGAGTGATTACGGTCAGTCTCGTGTTGCCCTTTACGATTGTCTGATTTTTATTCGCAACGGGAGAGCACTCGATTTTAAATCTTCTTGCAAAATTATCCATTATATATTCCTCACTATATTTCTTACTACATGAACTCCGCTTGCCGATGCATGAGAGAGCGAATGGGTTATACCGCTTCCGTCGCCGATGATATAAAGCCCGTCATACTTGGTGCAGAGATTTTCGTTAACCTCAACCTCCATATTGTAAAACTTGACCTCAACTCCGTAAAGAAGAGTGTCGTCATTGGCTGTACCGGGAGCTATTTTATCAAGAGCATAAATCATTTCGATTATGCCGTCAAGAATTCTTTTGGGGAGAACAAGGCTCAGGTCTCCGGGGGTTGCATTGAGAGTGGGTGTAACAAACGATTCTTCAATGCGGTTGGGCGTTGAGCGTCTTCCTCGGATGAGGTCGCCGAAACGCTGAACAAGAACTCCTCCGCCCAGCATATTGCTCAGCCTTGCAATGCTTTCGCCGTAGCCGTTGGAATCCTTGAAGGGCTCGGAAAAATGCTTTGCAACAAGCAGGGCAAAGTTTGTGTTTTCCGTCTGCTTTGCAGGGTCTTCATAGCTGTGACCGTTAACGGTGATGATACCGTTTGTGTTCTCGTTAACAACGGCACCCTTGGGATTCATGCAGAAAGTGCGCACCTTATCACCGTATTTTTCCGTTCTGTAAACAATCTTGCTTTCATAAAGCTCATCGGTGATGTGAGAAAAAACCTCGGCGGGAATCTCAACACGGACACCGATATCAACGCGGTTGCTTCTGGTGGGAATATCAAGCTCACGGCAGATATTTTCCATCCATTTACTTCCGCTTCTGCCAACGGAAACTATGCATTTTCCGCAGATATAATTCTCTTTTTCGCAAACAATTTCATATCCCGAATCAAGAATATTTATGCTCTTTACGGGAGTATCGAAATAAAAATCAACCTTATTTCTGAGATATTCATAAATATTTTCAAGCACAACATAGTTTATATCCGTGCCCAGATGACGCACCGAAGCATCAAGCAGATGAAGGTCGTTCTGCATACAGAGTTTTTTGAATTTTGTTCCTGCGGTAGAATAGAGCTTTGTTCCCTCTCCGCCGTATTCCATATTGATTTCGTCAACATATTTCATCAGCTCAAGAGCGTTCTTTTTACCGATATACTCAAAAAGAGTTCCGCCGAAATCGTTGGTTATATTATATTTTCCGTCAGAGAATGCACCCGCACCGCCGAAACCGCTCATAATTGAACAGCTTTTACAGCCTATACAGGTTTTGATTTTTTTGCCGTCAATGGGGCAGTGTCTTTTGTCGAGTGCATGACCTGACTCAAAAACAGCAACTTTCATATCCGGTGCAAGCTTTGTAAGCTCATATGCGGAGAAAATTCCTCCCGGTCCTGCTCCGATTATAATTATATCGTAATTCATGCCAATCCTCCCGATGATTATATCAGTTCTGCTCTTATAATATTACCATAATAAATATTTATTTTCAATAACCATGCTTGCAATTTCGGATGTATATGATAAAATAAGAGCAGTAATGAAACGGAGGTTTAAATTATGCTTAAAGTAGGACTCGTCGGCGTCGGCGGTATAAGCGGCGCACATATACCCGTGTGGGAGGAAATGGAAAACGCAGAGCTTGTTGCAATCTGCGATATCCGCACGGAAAGAATGGAAAAATATCCCGATAAGCGTCATTACACCGATTTTGACGAAATGCTCGAAAAAGAGCAGTTTGATATAATCGATATTTGTCTGCCAACATATCTTCATGCGGATTTTGCCGTGAAGGCAATGGAAAAGGGCATCAACGTTATTACCGAAAAACCCATTTCCCTCAAGGAAGAGGATGTTGAAAGAGTTTATTCAGCCGCAGAGAAAAACAACGTTAAATTCATGGTTGCTCAGGTGCTCAGATTCTGGCCCGAATATGAGCTTCTCAAGGAAATCTATGACACAAAGAAATACGGCAAACTGCTTTCGGGCACAATGATAAGACTCGGCGGAATCCCCAAATGGAGCTGGGACGGCTGGATGACAGACGAAAAAAGAAGCGGTCTTGTACCCTTTGACCTTCATATCCACGACCTTGACTTCATGGTTTATGCATTCGGTATACCCGAGGTTAAATATCAGTACCGTTCAAAGCGTCCCGACCAGGATTACATCAGTCTGTGCTATGATTTCGGTGAATTCTCAATAAATTCCGAGGCATCGTGGTATGCCTGCGACTATCCCTTTGCTGCCGAATTCAGATTCCAGTTTGAGGATGCAATAGTCACCAACGAAAAAGGCAAAATGACTATTTTTATGAGAGATAACAAGATAATTGACCTTTCGCAGGAGGCTGACGGTGACACGGGCAGCATAAACCTTCCCAAAAGCAATGCCTACGCAAATGAAATCCGCTATTTTGCCGACTGCGTAATCAACGACACTCCCGTTGACAAATTCAGACCCGAAGAGCTCAGCTGCGTGCTTAAAATACTCAATAGTCTGTAATATCTTTATAATTCTACAGTATAATTAAAATGGCTTACAAAGGTGATTTTTCCTCTGTAAGCCATTTCTTATTTATTCCGTTTCTTTTGTTCTTCGTTCAGCCTTTGTTTTATCGTAAAGTTCTTGCGCTGACGGGTTCAAGCCTTGCATTGCTTCCCGTACCTCTCTGCCTGAAAACCTGATCCTCCGTGGGGCAATACAAATCGAGCACTCCCCTGCGTCCGCCCGCAACCATAATCATAAGATGCGAAAAAACGGGAATTACAAGCGGAATAAGAAGGTCGCCGACAGATACATCCCACACGGAATAAGCAAAAAACGCACAGTTGAAGAACGGATCCCAATGATTGAGATAATTCCTGAGGTTGTTGCTCAGTTTTTCAAGCTGGGAAGCATTGAGCTGTCTGGTTTTTGACCAGATTTTGTGTTCTGCGTTATCATGATTTTCTCTGAAAGCTTCAATGTTATAATAAAGTCCCCAACCGTCGGAAACCGAGACCGAAAAAGTGCCGACAGAAACGCCCTGACCAACGGGAACCTCATAAAGACCGACCTGAATCGGCTTATCGGAAAGATTGTGAACGTAAATATATGTATGGCCCGCAATAACGGGAACGGACATGCTTGAGCATACAGAAACCTCTGCCACGATTCCGTTGTTATCGGGAATTTCGGGTTCAAATTCGGGTTCTTGCGGAATTACGGGTTCTTCGGGAATTTCCGTATCCGTTTCGGGTTCATCGGGGATAACGGGAGTTTCGGTTTCTTCTTCGGAGATTTCCTCTGCCGTGTTCACCTCAACAGTGTCGATTCTCGGGTCATAGGGAAGCTCACCGTCAGCCGCAAAAGCCGTTGAAAACGTTGCAAATGTCAGAACAAATGCCAGAATTAATGCCGTTATTCTTTTCATGTTTATTCCTCCGTTCTGTATTCTATTTTAACACAAAAAACGGATATTTCAATATTCCGGGCAAAAAAAGACGGCTCTCTCAGAGAACCGTCTGCAGAATTTACTTAACAAATATATTTTCACTTGCTATTTTAATCAGCGTTATGAACAGGTCAAGACCGTAGCCGAAAAGGCGTTCCGAACATTTACCCATATTCAGAACGGTAATATCAAGCGCATCGGGCAGATAGGTTGCAAAATCCTCAAAGCTTTTCGTTGCCGCAAAAAGATTGGTATAGGATTCCGTTACGATATCTTTATATGTATCAATAACATCGCCCGAGAAAACAAGAACCTTTTTTGTGAACCCGACAGGGTCAACACCCGTCAGTCTGCAAGGCTCTTCTATATACTCCGTGTCTCCGATTGCAACAATGAATTTGACGGATTCTCTTTCAATCAGCTTCGGCTGGGTAAACTCAACAACAAGCACCGTGCCGTCTTCAAGAACAATATTCTTATCCCAGTCCGCACCGTTGAAGGTTTCCTTTGTTCCGTCGCCGTAGGTTACTGTTACTGTGTATTCCTCGGGATTGTTTATATCGAAGCCGTTTTCATTGATTTCAAACTTAAGAAAATCTTCAAGCTTTTCAATTTCGATTTCCGCAACATAATCGGTCACTCTGTGAACAGTCATGGTTTTTTCAACACTGACACCGGGGAAAAGGAAAACCGCATTGTTTTCGCCTTCCCTGACACCGCCGGCAACATAATATTCGAGTTCAGCACTGCCCATGAAAAGCTCTTTGCCCGATGAGAACTTTATGTTGATGTCGAAAGCGTTCACATGATAGCTGTCGTTATAGGTTGTGACATAGGGAGCGTTGAGATTATATCCGATAATACGGTTGTCCAGACTGTTGTTGAGGAATTCAACATCGGTTATTTCCTCACCATAGAATTCAACGTTAAGCTCGGTTTCGCTGAACTCTTCCTGAGAATAAATTATAACAAAGTTGTTGCCCTCTTCCATATAGCAAAGGGTTTTGGGGTAGTCTGTCATATAATCGAGATGGCTTGTAACGGTTGATATGCTGTTCACATCGTTTTCCTCGGGATATTCGATATATGCAGTCCATGGAATATTCCTTGTTTTCTCAAAGTCGTTATTATGCCATCTTTCATAGTAACGGTTGTCATTATATTTGATTTCAAGCTTCACTTTCTCGTTGTCGCTGATGCTGAGAAGGTAATAGCCCGTTTTTTCTGTATTGATATCACAGTAAACGCTTTTGGTGCTTCCGTCTGTTTTTATCTTGTTAACACCCTCAACAA
>JAZSCL010000121.1:0-12726 GCA_045602905.1 Acutalibacteraceae bacterium | reverse complement strand
TTGTTGACGGCTATAAGTTCCATGGCTGGTACTACAACGGCATCAGATATGACGGCGAGCTTGCTTCAGAGTTCGAAATGCCTAACCACAATGTTGTTATGGTTGGTCTCTGGACAAAGGATGTTGCAAACGCATTTGATGTTTCATATTCATATATCGGTGAAGCACCCGAAAATGCACCCGCACTTCCTCCCATCATGACTGCAGTTGAAGTCGGTACGATTGTAACAGTTGCAGATGTTCCCAAACTTGAAGGATTTACCTTCGACGGTTGGTACTACGGCGATGAAATAGTAACAAGCTTTGAAATGCCCGCAGAAGATGTTGTTCTTATCGGCGTATGGAGCAAGGATGAAGTTCCTGTTGAGGAATACAGCGTAACCTACAGATATGAAGGTACTGTTCCTGCAGGTGCTCCCGCAGTTCCCGTTGATTCAAACGCATACGAAGCAGGAGATGAAGTAACAGTCAAGGCACTTCCCGTGCTTGAAGGTTACGAATTTACAGGCTGGACATACAACGGAACAGATTACGCAGCAGGCGAAACAGTTGAAATGCCTGCAGCAGATATCGAGTTCATCGGTACATGGACAGAAATCGTTGTTGTTCCTGATACTTACACAGTAACCTATGAATACACAGGTACCGTTCCCGCAGGTGCTCCTGCAGTTCCCGTTGATACAAACGAATATGAGGAAGGCGACAATGTAACAGTTGCAGCTGTACCCTCACTCGACGGTTACACATTCAGCGGTTGGTACTATAACAACACAATCACAACAAACTTTGATATGCCTGCAAGTGATGTTGTAATTACAGGTGAATGGGTAGAAGATCTTCCTGACACATACACAATTACTTACACATACACAGGCGAAGTACCTGAAAATTCACCCGCTGTTCCCGGTATCGCAACAGCAACAGAAGGTGAAGAAATCACGGTTGCTCCCGCTCCCGCTCTTGAAGGCTACACATTCGACGGTTGGTATTATAACGGCGCAATCGTGGACAAGTTCACAATGCCCGCAGAAAATGTAACCATCACAGGTTCATGGACTGCAATCAAATACGATCTTATCATTGATGCTAACGGCGGTGAATTTGCTGACGGTACAGAGCAGTATACTGATTCACTCGCAGCAGGCGAAAAGATCAATGCTCCTGCTGATCCCCTTAATCCCGGCTATGACCTTGATCATTGGGTAGATCAGAACGGCAGCATTTACAACAAGATTCCCGAAACAATGCCCAAGGGAGACACAACCTTCACTGCAGTATGGGTTAAGCAGGAAACTCCCAAGCACACAATCACATATTATCTTGTTAAGGGCGGCGATGTTTATGCAACAGGCACATATGCTGAAGGCGAAACAATGACTCATCCCGTAGCAGGTGTGGTTGACGGCATTATCTATGACGGCTGGGTTGACGAAAACGGCAATCCCATCCAGGATGTAATGGGTACAACAGACCTTGTTGCATACGCAGTTGCAGTCGGCGTTAAGGAATATAAGGCAACATTCATTGTTGACGGTGCGGTTTACAAGGAAGAAATGATTGGTGCCGGTACAGCAATGTATCCCCACATTCCTGCCGATCCCGCTAAGGAAGGCTATATCTTCTCAGGTTGGTATCCCACAGTTCCCGATAAGATGCCTGCTGAGGATGTAACATTCACAGCAACATTCGTTAAGGAACCTGTTGATTATGTTGAATACACTGCAAGATACGTTGTTGATGACAAGACATATGCACTTTATGTTCTTGAAGAAGGCGATGTAATCCCCGTTCCCGAAGATCCCCAGAAGTTCGGCTTCAAGTTTGTAGGTTGGGAGCCTGAAGTTCCCGCGACAATGCCCGGCAATGATGTAGAGTTTGTTGCTAAGTGGGAAATCGATAAGGCTTTCGTAACAGTAGTAATCGGCGGCGCAGTAGTTGCAGGCGGAGTAGTTGCCGGCATTGCAGGCGCAAACGCAGCATGGATTACAGGTGTTTCGATTGTTGGCGGTATCATCGTAATTGTTGGCGCAGCTCATCTCATCAAGCATACTCACACCGTAACATATATTGTTGACGGCGAAGTATACAAGACATATAAGGTAATCGAAGGCACAAAGATTCCTGTTCCTGCAGACCCCGTTAAGGAAGGCGCAGAGTTCAAGGGTTGGGAGCCTGAAGTTCCCGAAAGAATGGGTAACACAGACCTTGTATTCGAAGCAACATGGGCTGATATTGCAGGCGAAGAAGAAAGCACAGAAGCTGACGGTAGCGGTGATGAAGAATTCGATGTTGAAATCCCCGCAACAGGTTCAGTCGCAGGTATTGCAGCATTTGCTGTAATCTCCGGTGCAGCTGCAGCAGCATATGTTTTCGCAAGAAAAAAGAAGGAAGATTAATCTTCTGAATAAATGAGCTTAAGGGCTGTCCGAAAGGGCAGCCCTTTTTGTGTTCAAAAAATATTCTGTAACATAATTTCTTCTGAAGCATATATTGAGAGTAGCAACATAAACGGAGGTTATGATATGGAAAGAACAGAGCTCGAAAAGCTTATGGACAGATATAAAAAAGAAATGCTTGAATTCAGCAGAAAAAACGGCGGAAAAAACATGAATGACGCACGGGATTCCGGAACAGAAACACTGGACGAAAGAGAACAGCAACTTGAAGATGCGGTTGAAGGAAACAAACCGTTTGAGAGAGACAGAAGTGATCCGTTGCCTGAAATAGAACCGAGAGAGAAAATTGTTGAACCGATAAAAACGGATAGTGAAGAAAAGGCAGTTCCCGTTCAGACAAATGTTAGAATGCCACAACAAAGCAGAGCAGCACAGACTGTTGATGTGCGCGAAAGACTGCGGGAAAACTGTTCAAGGATAAACGGAGATTCTGCTTCAACGGCTGAACAAAAGCAGAGATGCAGGGATATTAATGATTTCCTTGCCAAAAATGAGGAAAGCGGAACACTCAGAGTGGAAACCTATGCAGCAGACAGGTCATTCGGAGTGGGCAGTGCAAGGGTTATGATCTTTTTGCCGCTCCAAAGCGGTAATGTAACGGTTTATGACGGGTTAACAAACATAGACGGTGTCAGTGACAGCGTCAGACTGCCTGCTCCGTCAAGAGAAATAGGGCTTTCCCCACAGAACGGATCGAATCCTGTTTTGCCTTACTCTGAATATACCATTTATGTTGAACATCCCGATTATGTGAGAGCTATATTCTCGTCAGTACCGGTTTTTTCAGGAATTGAATCGGTTCAGCCTGTTCAGATGCTCGCAAAGTCTGACGGCATAAATGAACCAGAGCCGATTATTGTTGACGAAACCGACAGAACAACATTGCAGAGGTGATAATATGGCTGTAACTCCGGTAATACCCGATTATATAACGGTTCATCTCGGAACGCCGAATTCGAATGCAAGAAATGTCCGTGTTCCGTTCACGGATTATATCAAGAATGTGGCATCGAGTGAAATATATCCAACCTGGCCAGAAAATGCTATAAGAGCAAACATATATGCACAGATTTCCTTTGCTCTCAATAGGATTTATACCGAATATTACAGAAGCAGAGGCTATAATTTTGATATCACGAATTCAACAGCATACGACCAGGCATATGTTGACGGCAGAGATATATTCTCAAATATATCAAGAATAGTCGATGAGCTTTTTAATGATTATGTAACAAAAGGCAATCAGATCCAGCCGTATTTCACCGAATATTGCGATGGAAGAAGCGTAACTTGCAGAGGTTTGTCGCAATGGGGTACTGTAACACTTGCAAATCAAGGCAGAACTCCGTATCAGATTCTTCAGAACTATTACGGTAACGATATAAACATCGTCAGAAATGCGCCCGTAAAAAACATCAGTGAATCGTATCCCGGAGTGTTGCTTCGTCTCGGCACGTTTGGCGGTGAAGACACAAGAACAATCCAGCGTCAGTTAAACAGAATAAGGAGGAATTACCCGTCAATTCCTGCAATTCCAGACGCAAACGGTTTTTATGATGCGGCAACAAGGGCGGCAGTAATTCAGTTTCAGCGAATTTTCAACCTTGCGCCGGATGGAATAGTCGGCAAAGCAACATGGTATAAGATAAAGCAGATATATAATGCAGTCAAAAAAGTATCGGAGCTATATTCCGAGGGAATCACAATCAGTGAGGTTGAAAGAATATTCAGCGAAGTCCTCAAACGGGGCAACAGAGGAAATGATGTGCGGACAATTCAATATTATCTGAATTTCCTTGCGTTCTTCAATGACAGGCTTGTCGATTTGAATGTTGACGGAATATTCGGACCTGCAACTGAAAATGCGGTTAAAACTTTTCAGCGTGAATACGGTCTGACACCCGACGGAATAGTGGGCAGAGCAACCTGGTATGCAATCCTTGATGCTTACAATGCGACCCTTAACTCATTGCCGGATGAATACCGTTCATATTCTTCGCTTTTATATCCCGGATTCACAATAACAACAGGAGCAAGCGGAAATGTTGTAACACAGCTTCAGACGTTTCTTAGAGTTATTGCACAAAATAACAATGCAGTGCCGCTGATAACCGCTGACGGAATATACGGTGAAAGAACAAAGGCGGCGGTTATTGCTGTGCAAAGACTTTCGGGAATACCGCAGAGCGGCGTTGTGGGACCGCTCACCTGGAATGCAATAGTCAATCTTTATAACGAATACAGATAATTTATCCGTAAATAATAAATGGTGACAGATGATGTCACCATTTTTTTACGGGGGAACGGTATGAAAAAAGCTTTGACACAGGATTATAATTCCAATATCAAGCTCATGGATACGGAGTTGAGAATAAACGCAAGCTTTGATTTGGTTGGAAGAGAATTCAAGATCGGACAGAAGAATGCTAAATTGTATTTCGTCGATGGCTTTTGCAAGGACGAGCAGATGGGAAAAATCATGTCCGAACTTATGAAAGCGGATGAAAACAAGCTGAATTCGTGCACGGGAACAAGAGATTTTGCAAATACTTTTGTGCCGTATGTGGAAACAGATATTGTTTCGAACGTTGATGAAATAATCAAATCCGTGCTTTCGGGAACGATAGCAATGCTTGTTGAAGGTTACACGGAAGCGGTTATTATCGATGCACGAACTTATCCCGTGCGGTCTGTTCAGGAGCCTGAAAATGACAGAGTTTTAAGAGGACCGCACGACGGATTTGTTGAAACACTTGTGTTCAATACGGCGCTTATCAGACGCAGAGTCCGTGATACAGCGCTGACCATGGAAATACATTCAGTCGGCAAAGCATCAAAAACCGATGTGGTAATCTGTTTTATGCAGGGCAAGGTCAATGAAAAACAGCTTAATGCGCTGCGAAAGAAAATAGATTCGATAAATATAAATTCTCTCACAATGGGACAACAGAGTTTTATTGATTGTCTTGTACCCAAGCAGTGGTACAATCCTTTTCCGAAAGTGCGTTATACGGAAAGACCCGATGCGGTTGCGGCAAGTATATTTGAGGGCAGCATGGTAGTGCTGACGGATAATTCGCCTGCGGCAATGATAATACCGTCAGGAATATTTGATTTTTTGCAGGATACCAACGATTACTATATGTCGCCGATAATCGGTTCGTATATGCGTATAATCCGAATGGCGATTTTTGCAATGACCATGCTCCTGATACCTGCATGGCTGTTACTTGTTCAGAATCCCGAATTTGTTCCGAAATGGCTTGAATTCATAAAAATTGAAGAACCGAACACCGTTCCGATAGTTGCGCAGTTGTTTATCGTTGAGATTGTAATCGATGCAATTAAGCTTGCTTCAATTAACACGCCGAGCTCGCTAAGCAGCTCATTCGGAGTTATCGGAGCATTGGTATTGGGTGAATTTGCGGTTTCGGCAGGTTGGTTTGTAGCGGAAGTAGTGCTCTATATGGCGTTTGTTGCGCTGACAAATTACACTCAGCCGAGTTTTGAGCTTGGCTATGCATTCAAGCTTTTCAGAATGATGCTCATTGCACTTATAGCTCTTTTCAATATATGGGGATTCATCGGCGGAATTCTGCTGATTGTTCTTGAAATCGCAACAACCAAAACCGTAACGGGTCAGTGCTATCTCTATCCGCTGATACCCTTCAAAGGTTCGGCACTCGCAAGCCTGCTCCTGCGCAAACCGCTCAGCAATAAGAACAATTAAAAATCGGAGAATGTATGCTCATCCTACACAAAGAAAAAATAAAATCCGGTTGCAAACAGTGACTGTTTGTTACGGCTTCTCCTCGAGGAGAAGGCGTTCTTGAAATCAAAATGCGGTACCAATCGGTACCGCATAAATTATATCTTTCCTATGCAGAAGTCACCGTCAACGGCGGTGATTTCTGTTTTTATTATGCCGTGGATGTCGCAATCAGAGGGTATTTTAACGGGAGTGTAGTTGGCTGTGTAGCCTTGTGCAAAGCCGTCATGGTATTCTTCAATGAGAACTTCAAGGGTTTTGCCAATCTGTTTTACAAGGAAATTCTTCCTGATTATATCCGCCGTTTTGCTCATTTCGGCGGCTCTTTTTTCTTTGATGCACTTTTCAATCTGCTCCATTTTAGCGGCAGGTGTACCGGGTCTGACGGAGTAGGGGAATACATGAACCTTCTCAAATCCGACCTTTTCAACAAAACATTTCGAGATTTCAAAATCCTCGTCGGTTTCATAGGGAAATCCGACCATAACATCGGTTGTGATTGTTGTATCATCAAAGGCGGAGCGCAGCTTTCGGCAAAGTTCATAATATTCGTCGCTTGTGTAGTGTCTGTTCATTTTCTTGAGAGTTTTGTCGCATCCGCTCTGAAGCGAAATATGAAACTGAGGACAGAATTTCGGAATACCTGCAAGACCTTCTATTATTTCATCGGTGATGTGGTCGGGCTCAAGCGAGCCTAAACGCACTCTTTTTATTCCGTCAAAGGATGCCGCAATCTTAACAGCATCAACGATTGTGCCTTCCGTATCCGTGCCGTAAGCGGAAAGATTTATGCCCACAAGAACGATTTCGGAAAATCCGTTTTTCTCCAATGCGGCAATCTCATTTTTCAGCTCATCAAGAGGTTTTGAACGCACTCT
Organism: Acutalibacteraceae bacterium; assembly: GCA_045602905.1. Lineage (GTDB taxonomy): Bacteria > Bacillota > Clostridia > Oscillospirales > Acutalibacteraceae > CAG-177. Next base: position 5,623 of record JAZSCL010000121.1, on the reverse strand, counting down.
GCCTCTTGCGTAGGGGATGATGCAGTAGGAGCAGAAACGGTTGCATCCGTCTTCAATTTTAACGCTTGCTCTTGTACGCTCACGGAACGATGTTATTGTGTCGCCTGCAAAGCATTCGCCCGATTTATGCTCATCAACCGCAAAAATTCTTCCGCTTCCGTTGATATACTGCATGATATAATCGTGTATATAACGGTTGCTTTTGTTGCCGAAAACAATGTCTGCCTCAGTAAGATTTTTGCCCGATTCGGGTGATGCCTGAGGCATACAGCCCGTAAGCACAACAATACTGTCGGGATGCTGTTTTTTGAATCGGCGTACCGCCTGCCTTGTTTTTCTGTCACTTTCGGCGGTAACGGTGCATGAGTTTATAACATAAACATCGGCATCCTCCGAGTGGTCGCATATAATAAAGCCGTGGCTTTCAAGGTTCTGAGCCATAGCCTGAGATTCATATTGATTAACCTTGCATCCCAAGGTATAAAATGCGGCTTTCATAATAATCTTCCTTTTTTTAAGTCTGCAATGATTATACCAAAAAATCGTGTGATAATCAACGGCATTATTTACATATATTTTTGTGAAGGGAGAGTATGATATGAAAAATATGTTCAAATCAATTTTATCTTGCATTATGGCGGTAATTATAGTTGTTTTGCCGTTTTCATTTGCATTTGCGGAAGGCACACAACCCGTTGAAATCAAGGCAAAATCTGCTGTGCTCATGGATGTTTCAACGGGCAAAGTACTGATGAAGCATAATGAAAACCAAAGGGTATATCCCGCATCAGTGACCAAAATAATGCCGTTACTTCTCATAACCGAAGCCATAGACAGCGGTAAAATCTCGCTCGGCGATACGGTAACCGTTACGGCATCGGCGGCATCCAAGGGCGGCTCACAAATCTGGCTCAAAGAGGGTGAGCAGATGAGTGTTGACGATTTGCTCAAAGCAACTGCGGTCTACAGCGCAAACGATGCGTGCACTGCACTGGGCGAATATCTTGCAGGCAGTGATGAGGCGTTTGTGAAGATGCTGAACGACAGAGCTTCGGAGCTGGGAATGAGCAACACTCATTTTGAAAACTGCACGGGTCTTGATGATACAACCGAAAATCATCTCACAACTGCGCTTGATGTTGCTATCATGTCAAGAGAATTGCTCAAACACGAAATCATCATGAATTACACAACAATCTGGATGGATTCTCTGCGAAACGGTCAGACGGAGCTTGTGAACACCAACAAGCTTGTCCGTTTTTATGAGGGCACAACGGGATTAAAAACGGGCACAACATCAAAAGCAGGCTGTTGCGTTTCTGCAAGTGCAATGCGTGACGGCACGCATCTTGTTGCGGTTGTTATGGGCAGTGATAACAGCACAGACCGATTTGAAACCGCAAAAGCCATGCTGAATTGGGGGTTTGCGAATTATTCAACCGTCGCTCCCGAAATCGATACCTCGCTTATACCCGATGTGGGAGTAATCAACGGCGTTGTTGAGAAAATCACGCCCAAAATTCCCGTTGTTCAGCCTGTGCTTATCGAAAAAGGCAGAGAGGGGGATATAACCCAGACCGTTGACCTTGCGGTTGATGTTGCAGCGCCCGTTGAGCAGGGTCAGGTGCTGGGTACGGTTACGTTCAGGCTCGGTGACGATGTTCTCGGCGAGTATAACCTGACTGCATCCGACAGCATTGCTCCGCTTACATTCGCAATCATTTTCCGCCGTGTATTGAAGGCAATCGTAATGTAAAAATAGGTTTGCATTATTCATAATAATGTGATAAAATAAAATTGCGAAAAAATTATCACTTCTTTTACACATTTTTTGAATAAATTTTACGATTTACTGTTGCATTACGGGCAGTTATAGGGTAAAATATTATAAATATCTATTTTCAGCATTTTATAGGGGTGTAAAGAAGAGATGGCGTTAAATCTCAATCTCAACTACGCAGGCGAGTTTGCCTGCAAAGAAAAGCTTGAAGCAATGCAGCCTGAAATATCAAAGGCTCATGCAATGCTTCACGAAGGCACGGGTGCAGGAAACGATTTCCTCGGATGGATTGACCTTCCCGTTAATTACGACAAAGCGGAATTTGCCGAAATTAAGGAATGTGCCGAAAAAATCAAGAAGGATTCCGAGGTTCTTATTGTTCTCGGTATCGGCGGCTCATATCTGGGCGCAAGAGCGGGTATTGAATTTGTTAAGTCAAACAATTATAACCTCGTTAAAAAAGATACCCCCGATATTTATTTCGGCGGTAACACAATCAGTTCATCATCGGTTGCAGAGCTTATAAAGCTTGTTGAGGGCAGAGATTTTTCAATCAATGTTATCTCAAAGTCAGGCACAACAACCGAAACAGCAGTTGCTTTCCGTATCTTCAAAAAGCTTGCCGAAGAAAAATACGGCAAGGAAGAAGCGGCAAAGAGAATATATGTAACAACCGATAAGGCAAGAGGTGCACTCAAGGCACTCGCAGACGCAGAGGGCTACAAAACCTTTGTTGTTCCTGATGATGTCGGCGGCAGATATTCCGTTCTTACTGCGGTGGGTCTGCTTCCCATTGCAGTTGCGGGAATCGATATCGATGCTCTTATGCAGGGTGCTCAGGCTGCAAGAGAGGCTTATTCGGGTGATGATATTTTAACTAACGACTGCTATAAATATGCGGCAATCAGAAACCTTCTTTACCGCAGCGGCAAAACCGTTGAAATGCTTGCGGCTTACGAACCTTCCAAGACAATGTGGTGCGAATGGTTCAAGCAGCTTTTCGGCGAAAGCGAAGGCAAAGACGGCAAGGGCATTTTCCCTGTTTCCGCAATTTTTTCAACAGATCTTCATTCGCTCGGTCAGTATATTCAGCAGGGCGAAAGAATGCTGTTTGAAACGGTTATGTGGGTCAAAGAGCCCAAAACCGATGTTGAAATCCAGTTTGACGATGTTAACGGAGACGGTCTCAACTTTGTTGCAGGTAAAACACTCCATTATGTTAACAGCAAGGCTTTTGCGGGAACTGTTCTCGCTCATACAGACGGCGATGTTCCCAACATTGTTCTTGAAATCGACAAACAGGATGAGTTCAACCTTGGCTGGATGATTTATTTCTTTGAAAAAGCCTGCGGTATTTCAGGCTATATTCTGGGCGTAAATCCGTTTGATCAGCCCGGTGTTGAAAGCTACAAAAAGAATATGTTCGCTCTTCTCGGCAAACCCGGCTACGAGGATGCCAAGCAGGAGCTGGAAGCAAGATTAAACTAATTTCTTAGGAGGACTTCAAAATGATCTATCTTATTATCGGCAACAAAGGTGCAGGAAAAACCAAAAGACTTATCGAACTCGTTAACAATGCTGTTGAAAAGTCAAACGGTAATGTTGTTTGCATCGAAAAAGAAAGACTCTTAACCTATAATGTTAACTACAGAGCAAGACTCGTTGAAACAGACCATTACGGTGTAAGCGGCTACGATGCATTCTACGGTTTCCTTGCAGGTATCGTTGCAGGCGACCACGACATAACAGACATCCTTGTTGATGCAACTCTCAAAATCGGCGGCAGAGATTATGAAGCTCTTGCAAACTTCCTTGAAAAAGTTTCAGTTCTCAGCAAAACAGCCGAGCAGGACATCACATTCACCGTTTCATGCGATGAAAGCGATCTTCCCGAAAGAATTTTTACATTTTGTGAAAAAATCTGAATTTAAATCGAAATTTTAGTTGACAAATCACGCAGTTACCTATATAATATTTTGTGCGTGATTTTAGGTGAAAATTTATGATATTGGATTTAGAACCTATTTTTAACAATGAGGGAATGGTTAAAGAGTTCAGCTTTGAGCTTGACCTTTCATCTCAGGAGCTTAGCGGAACAAAGCCGTTTGTTGCTCCTGTCAGAGTCAGCGGCTCTGCGGGTAACTACACCGGCATTGTTGAGCTGCGTGCGAAAGCGGTATTTGAGCTTGAAACAAGCTGTGACCGTTGTGCAAAGCCCATAACTTTGCCGCAGGAAACCGAGATTTTCCACACCCTTGTTACCCATCTTAATGACGAATCAAACGATGAGCTCATGCTTGTCAATGAGCTTCGTTTTGACCTTGATCCGCTGATAACCGAGGATATTTTCCTTGACCTTCCGTCAAAGCTGCTCTGCAGCGAGGATTGCAAGGGTGTTTGTCCCCGTTGCGGCAAGGACCTTAATCAAGGTTCATGCAGCTGCGAAAAAGAGGTTGATCCACGATTGGCCGCCCTTAAGCAGCTTCTGGATAGTTAAAAAAACAAAAAACCCGAGGGTTTAATAAAGCACAAAATTAAGGAGGTGCTTAGGCATGGCAGTACCCAAGAGAAGAGTTTCAAAAGCAAGACGAGATAAGAGACGTTCAAACGTATGGAAGATGTCTGCTCCCCAGCTTGAGAAGTGCTCAAACTGCGGTGAACTCAAGAGATCTCACAGACTTTGCCCCGAGTGCGGTTACTATAACGGCAAGCAGGTAGTTGTTAAGGAAGCATAAGTCAAAATAAAGCGGCAGCGGTTTTTAACCACTGCCTTTTATTTTTATCGAAAGGATGATGGAGATGCTTCAGCAATTGAAAAAATTTAAAATCAAAAATCTTATTATGCTGACTCTGGCAGGTATAGTCAATGCAGTCGGTATAACATTCTTTCTTTATCCCGTTCAGCTTTACGACAGCGGAATATCGGGCACATCAATGCTCCTCTCGCAGATTTCACCCGAATATATGACTCTTTCGGTTTTCCTGCTTATACTGAACATACCGCTGTTTATAGTCGGTCTTAAAAAGCAGGGAATTTTGTTCACTTTGTATGCGGTTTATACGGTTGCAATATATTCGGTTTCTGCATGGGTTATAACCGATGTTCTGCCCGTTGATGTTGAGCTTGCATCACCGCTTGCGGGTCAGGATTTGCTGCTTTGTGCGATATTCGGCGGACTGATTTCTGGTATCGGCAGCGGACTTGCAATCCGATATGGCGGAGCGATGGACGGCATAGAAGTTCTTGCGGTTATATTCTCTAAGAAGCTCGGAATAACCGTTGGTACTTTCGTTATGATTTATAATGTTGTTCTATATATCATCTGCGGAATTGTAATTAAAAGCTGGATTCTGCCGCTTTATTCAATTGTTACTTATGCGGCGGCGCTGAAAACCGTTGACTTTATGGTTGAAGGCTTTGACCGTGCGAAGGGTGCTATGATTGTAACGTCAAAGGCGGATGAAATCTGCCCTGCGCTTTCGTTTGCGTTTGAAAGCGGAATGACGAAAATCGGAGCCAAAGGCGGATTTACAAACAACGAAACCACAATGATTTATTTTGTTGTGAACAGATTCCAGGTTGCAAAAATGAAGGAAATCGTTCACGAAATTGACCCCAAGGCATATATCACGATTACAGAAGTTGCGGATGTATATTCCGCAAATCAGGATAACACATAAAAACAACCTGCATTGGAAAAAGTGAAATGCACCCCAAATGTTAGACATTGTGATATAATGTTTAACAGGAGGGGTGATTTTTTATGCCTAAAGGAGTACCAAACAAAAGATATACAGGTGAATTCAAGCAAAAAGTTGTAGAAACAATGCATAAGGAAAAGT
>JAZSCL010000120.1:0-14297 GCA_045602905.1 Acutalibacteraceae bacterium | reverse complement strand
GTTTTCATTTCTGTATCTGAGAGAGTAACGATGTTATCATACCATTTATATGGTATGTCAGAATCCTGATAGCAGGACAGTAAGCCGTTGTTCAAACAGTAACAGTTATATACAATATAATCCTGAGCCATTGCAGGACCTTCCGGTGCATATAGATAAGGCGTTTTTATGTTGCAAACAGAACTGATTTTGTCATTATTATTAGATGGGGCAATTATATTTCCTGTATTATAGCTTTTTTCCAATCGCCATATTGCTTCACCAAGAATACCGCCTATAACAAGTTTTCCCGAAGAATTCGAAGAGGATATTTCACCTCTGTTATAACATTCAGACATTTCGTTTCCGCTTATCTGAAATCCTGCTATACCACCTGCGAAAATTTCTGTTTCATCAAAACAAACACTGTTGTTTATTAAAATATTTCCGAAGTTTGCGGATTTTTCGATTCTGAAATAGGATTCAGAATATGATTTGTTGCTTTCTGATGCTCCGCCAAGCAATCCTCCTATAAATATTTTTTGCTTGCAAGCTTTTGTGTTTATATCAATGTCAACATAATTAGTTGATGATAATATGCCGTTATCCATTGTTCCGATACCAATCAAACCGCCCGCAAAAACAACACTACCACCGGTCACCTCTATTTTCCCTGTAGCAGAGCATCTAACTAATTTTGAAAAATCGGTTCCCACCATTTTTGCAACAATCATTCCTGTAAATATACTTATATCAGATGATTCCGAATTTTCTTCTGTTGATATCGAAATATACCCGTTTTCAACTATTGTTTTTTTGAAAGAGCTGTTTATTGCAACACCAAACAAGCCAATGTGATTTTTAGGGTCGGATAGAATTTTTTTGATTTTTAAGTTTTTAATCAGATATCCGTTGCCGTCAAGCTCACCTGTGAAGGGTGTTTCGGATGAACCGATAGGCTCCCAGTTTTCGTATGACGATAAATCAATATCGTTCATAAGGATATATTTGCCTGAAAGGTTGTTGCGGATGTTGTTTAAATCCTCTGCGGTTCGGATTTCGGTGACTGTTTCGGCTTCGGTTTCGGCAAAGACCGGAACAATGCACAAAACAGAAATTACTATTGTGAGAATAACCGATAAAAGCTTTTTCATAGAACCATTCCTTTCTTGTTTTCTATAATTATATTCTAAATAGTTACAGAAATATTGTCAATAATATAATGCCATAAATCCTGCCAAAAGTCAATGGCAGAATTTATGGCATTTATAATTTTATCGGGGTGATTTTATGAAATATGAAAGAATAAGAAATCTGAGAGAAGATAACGATTTTACTCAGCAGCAGATTGCAGATATGCTTTTTATAAACAGAAGAACTTATGCCGCATACGAAAACGGAATTAATTCAATGACTCCCGAAACTCTCTGCAAAATAGCCGATATCTACGGCACAAGCGTTGACTATCTTCTGGGAAGAACCGATGTTTTTGAACGCTATCCGGTTAAATAACAACCGTACACACGGATTTCGGCGGAATGCTGACCGACGAAAGGTCGGGGCAGGGGTGCTTTTTGAGATTGCGTGTTTCGTCGGTGATATGAATTTCTCCCGCACAGCTTCCGAAATCGCAGATTTTTTCTTTGTTTGAAAAATTCGCAACGATAACCACGGTTTTTTCTCCGTTTTCAAATGCAAGAGCCATAATCTCATCGTCGCTGCTTTCGGCGGCGATTCTTTTTGCTCCTATGGGAACAAATTTTGTGAAGTTACCAAAGGCAAAATAGCGTTTTGTAAGCTCGAATGTATTCTCGGGAATGTTGATATAGATGAGTCCGTCGCAGTAATCAACCTCGGAAACCGCTATCCAGTGCTGCCACGATGCGGCATCCATGAATCCGATATCCTCAATCATGATTTTTGCCTGCTCAAGTGCGGAATCCATGCCGTAATCCCTGCCGCCCTGCATATGAGTCCATTCGCTCATCTTGATTGCCATATCGGGATATTTTTTCTGAGCCCATTTTTTGTACCGTTTGATAAAAGCAACTCTGTCATTGAACGGCTTTGTAATTAAAGGAAGTTTGATATATGTTCTGTAGGAGTGGGTGTCGATGCAGTCCGTTTTGCTTCTGATTTTCGGGTCGGAGAGCATATTTCTGATATAGGATTTGTTGAAAAATCTCAGATCTCCGCTTTCGGGACCTGACATTTTAACATTTTTAAGTTCGGGATGTTTGTCCATTTCATCAGCCAATGCACGGAACACCGGTTTCATATTCCACGGATGATAGTGGCAGCCTTCCTGACCGCCTGTCCAAATCCATATAGGCTCATTTACGGGGGAAAGATACTTTACGGGCAGACCTTCATTCACAAAATGTGCGCCGATATCGGCAAAATATTTTGCAAATGCTCTGTAATTTCTGCGTTTTATATTCTGAAAAAAGATTTTATCAAGATGCGATTTGCCGTTTTTGGTAAGTCTGACCGGCGGTGAATTAACGAAAAGAATAACTTCGTCTGCACCGTCTTCAACGGCTTTTTTCATCATATATACGGCGTTGGCATCTCTTGTCCAGTCATAAACGCCCTCGGAAACCTCAAATGTTTCGGTGTATCTTAAGGGGTTGTCTATTTTATCAGGGCCGCCCTTTGAGCCGGCGCCGATGTTGAATCGAAAAATATTTATTCCGAGTCCTTTTTCTTTGCTGTATAGAAGCTCGGAAATTCGGTCACGGATTGCAAGCCCGCTTTCGGGGTCGGCTTGCGTCAGTCCGCCCACATACTGTGCCCACCATGCACCGCTTGCACCGAATCCCTGCATTGTTTGAAATGTCTTTGAACGGTCAATACTGATTCTGACAGCCATTTCTCTCACCTCGGATTTATTATATCACACTGCTTGCTCTTCTTCAATAAAAAAGCACCGCCCATGCGATGCTTTTAATCAATATTTGGGGATAACCACATATTTTATTGCTTCCGCATTGTTGATAAGATTGAAGATGATTTCGGAAATATCATCAACGGATTCGACCATTCCGTTATCAAACCAGAATTTGAAAACGGAAAGAATGGCTCCCACATAGTAATGCACAGCATATTTGCCTGCGGGATTTTCCGCAACAACGGGGAAGTAGTTGTGTACTCTGTCGCTCAGGAGCGAGGAAAGAAGATGTGCAAGACCTGCATCGTAAATTGCCTGTATAACCTTGGCATTTTCAAGGAAGAAACTTGAAACAAGACGGATTACATCTTTGAATGTATCAACCTTTTCGCCGTGAATGTCAACAAGCAGTCTTTTTTCCTGGTCGGTAAGATGTTTTATAAGAATTTCATCTTTGTTTTTATAGTTGCGGTAGTATGCCATTCGTGAAACGCCTGCAAGATTTGTTATGTCGGTTATGGAGATATTTGAATAGCTTTTTGTTTCCATGAGACGAAGAAGTGCAGTGACGATGCATTCTTTTGTCAGAACATTTGCTTCATTGATTCTTTCCATTACAGAATCCCCTTATATGTAACATATTAAAAATTTTAAAGAAATTTTGTGTTTTTGTTAACGATTTTTTCATAAACTGGTGTTACAATCGTAACTGTTACAAGTGTAACATTGCAATTTTGTTTTGTCAAGGGGAAATTTGAAGTGCTTAAACTGAAAAATATTGTTAAGGAATATCCCACGGGTGACTCCAAGGTTGTTGCCCTTAAAGGGGTAAATATTGAATTCCGCAAGAGCGAATTTGTTTCAATCCTCGGTCATTCGGGCTGCGGTAAAACAACCCTGCTCAATATTATCGGCGGTCTCGACCAATATACAAACGGCGACCTGATAATTGAAGGCAAATCAACCAAGGATTTCAAAGACGGCGACTGGGATTCATACAGAAACCATTCAATCGGATTTGTTTTCCAGAATTATAATCTTATTCCTCATCAGAGTGTTCTTTCGAATGTTGAGCTTGCGCTGACTCTTTCGGGCGTTTCTAAAAGCGAAAGACAGCAGAGGGCAAAGGCTGCTCTTGAAAAGGTCGGTCTCGGAGACCAGCTCAACAAGAAACCCAACCAGATGTCGGGCGGTCAGATGCAGAGAGTTGCAATTGCGAGAGCTCTTGTAAACAATCCCGAAATTCTTCTTGCTGACGAGCCGACGGGTGCACTTGATACCGAAACAAGCGTTCAGATTATGGAGCTTCTTAAAGAGATATCCGAAGAAAAGCTTGTTATCATGGTTACTCATAACCCTGAGCTTGCAGAGGAATATTCAACAAGAATCATCCGCCTTATTGACGGCAATATTGTTGATGACACAAATCCTTACACCACAGAGGATGTTGCACGCAAGGAAAAAACAAGAGCCGAGAAGAAAACAGAGAAAAAGGCTGCAAAGGGTATGCCCAAGAAGCCCTCGATGTCATTCCTCACAGCTCTTTCGCTTTCACTAAATAACCTTATGACAAAAAAAGCAAGAACATTCCTTACTTCCTTTGCGGGAAGCATCGGTATTATCGGCATTGCTCTTATTCTTGCTCTTTCAAGCGGATTTCAGGCGTATATTGATTCAATTCAGCAGGAAACCCTCACTTCTTATCCTATAATGATTGAAAAAACCGCAATGGATATGAATTCCATGATGACGGGTATGGCGGCAACCAAACCCGGTGCGGTTGACCACGGACTTGACAAAGTTTATTCGAATACACTCACATCGAGCATGATGGAGTCATTCACATCCGAAATATGGTCCAACAATCTTGAAGGCTTCAAAAAATATATTGAAAGCGAAGATTGCAATATCAGGGACTATGTAAGCAGCGTTCAGTATTCCTACGGCGGAAAGATGAATATTTTCGCTTCGGATTTTGAAAAGGGTATCAATCAGGTTTTCCCCAGCCCCATGCTTGCGATGATGGAAACCATGATGGGCAGCATCAACATCGGCGGTATGCAGATGGATAACTCCATGATGGCATCAATGGAAAAAATGATGAACTCCTGGCAGGAGCTTATCGATAACGAAGAGATGCTCAGAGACCAGTATGAGGTTGTTCAGGGTGCATGGCCCGAAAAATATAACGAGGTTGTGCTTATCGTTGATAAAAACAACGAAGTGAGCGATATCGCAATTCAGGGTCTCGGACTCACAACCTCAGAAGACATGATGCAGGCATTCATGGCGGCTCAGGGCGGAGAGGAATTTGTTCCCAAGAAATTTGAGCTTGAGTATGATGAAGTAATCGGAAAAACCTTTAAGATTGTTCTTGAACCCGATTATTTTGAATATAACAAAGAAACAAAAACATGGGATGATATGCGCGGAGACGAAGAATATGTGCGAAATCTCATCAATAACGGCGAGGAAATCAGAATTGTCGGTATCGTAAGACCTGCAGACGATTCAATCATGGTAACAACCATGGGTGCAATCGGTTACACATCAGAGCTTACCGAATATATCATAAACGCAACAAATGAGTGCGAAATCGTCAAACAGCAGAAGGCAAATCCCGAAATTGATGTTTTTACGGGTGTTTACTTTGACGAGGAAAAGAGAGTCGAAAAGGCTGAGGCTTCCGCACCCAAGCTTTCGGGTGTATCCCTTGACCCTCAGATAGATTCAAATATTCATGCAATTGCGGATAATGCACCTCTTGCAAGCTCAATGGGCCTTTCATCATCCGCACCGAAAGCAGTATTCACCGATACTCCTGCGGGAATGCCTGATTTCAGCGGTATGCCTGCGGTAAGTGAGGAAGAAATTTACGCCGCAATCGACGAACAGTTCAGCGGTGACGAAGCTGCAAAAATGAAGCGTACGGTTGAGCTTATGCTCAAACCCGTGCTCAGCCTTTCGGAAAGAAAAGAGCTTGTAGGCTATCTTGACGAAATGCTTGCAGGTCAGGAAATCGAGGGTATGGGCGAAATCAACGGCGAGCAGGCACTTTCGTTCCTTCAGATGATGGACAAAACAACAAAGCTCAAGATGCTCAACGCAATCATGACGGGTCAGTTTGCTCCCACAACTCCTCCCGTGACCAACGGCGGAGAAGCAACAACTCAGCCTGATGTTCCCGAATCAACAGTTCCGAATCAGCAGGGAGAGGCAACAACAAAGCCTCAGAAACCCCAGACAACCAAACCTCAGACACCTGTTCAGCCTCAGACTCCCGTTCAGCCTCAGACACCTGTTGTTGAACCCGAACCCGAACCCGAACCTGAACCCCTGCCCGAACCTCTTGCTGCAAGCTATGAGGAGGCACTTTCGATTCTCGGCGTTGCAGACCTTGACAATCCCCGTTCAATCTATATTTATCCTCTTGATTTCGAGTCAAAAGATTTGATTTCGGCAGAAATCGAGAAATACAACGAATCTGTAGCTGCAGACGGCAAAGAGGAAGACGGAATCAAATACACAGACTACATGGGTCTTCTTCTTTCATCGGTTACATCAATCATCAACATTGTTTCATATATCCTTATTGCATTCGTTGCGATTTCACTTGTTGTTTCATCGATTATGATTGGTATAATCACTTATATCTCGGTTCTTGAAAGAACAAAGGAAATCGGTATTCTCAGAGCAATCGGTGCATCAAAGAAGGATATTTCACGGGTATTCAATGCGGAAACATTTATTGTCGGTTTTGTTTCGGGTGCTCTCGGCATCGGAACAACACTGCTTCTGACAATTCCCATCAATGCGATTATCGAGCATCTCACGGGACTTCCGGATATTTCAAAGCTTCCCTTTGACGGTGCTGTGGCACTCATCGCAATCAGCGTTGTTCTTACGCTTATTGCAGGTCTCGTGCCCGCAAAGATTGCATCAAGAAAAGATCCTGTAGAAGCTCTCAGAACAGAATAATAATAAGACCGTATCGGGTTTGTTTTCCGATACGGTCTTATTTGATATCTGTTTATTACATTATAAATACTTGTTCACTATCTTATCAACGCTGCCTTTTTCTTCAACCGTCATTTTTGAAGTGTATTCATCAATGGACTGCTGATATTCGGCGGAATAGAGGTTGCTTATGCAGGTTGAACGGTAGTTTGCATAAACGCTCTCGCCTTTATCCTTGAGGTTTTCTTTTATGACGGCAAAAACGCAGTCGTCATATTCGATTATCTGCACGGTGTTGTCTGTCTGCTCCGATATTCTGTCAAAGAAACCGTCGGGATATCCGCTGCCGATTCTGTTGAGCAAAACGGAATCCGATGCAGTGAAGCCTGCAGCAGATGCTGTATCGGAGAATTTTTCTGTGTCTGTTATTTCCTTCATGGAATTCAGTGTTTCGAGAAGCTGGTTTCTTTCAAGCTGACTCATCATCGAGCCGTCTGCTTTGGTGAAATAAACGCAGACATTTCTGAAACTTACATAGTTTGAATAAAAATAATTCTGAATTATGGATTCCGCACCGAGGTTGTCAACACCGAGGTCATAAATGGCTGTAAAAAGTCTGTCCTCGTATGCTTCTGCGGTCTGAATTTTTGTGAGCGTCTGCTTTGATATTCCGATTGAGTTATAGTGGTTTTCGAATCTCATCCAAAGGTCGTTGACGGTTTGCGAAATCTTAACCTTTTCAGCCGAGGTAAGTCTGAGACCTTCGTTTGCAAATCGGGTGTTGGCAGCAAGATACTCCTTGCATTCCTGAATGGCAGTTTCTTTGTAAACCTCGTCTTTTGCGTCAATGTCAATGCCGTAATCTGATGGTTTTTTGATGACCTTGTGGAAATAATACGTGAAAATTTCGGTGTCGATTTCTGTGCCGGATATAACAAGTGCGGCTTCTTTTTCTTTTGTGCAGGCACAGAATGAAAGCATTATAGCAACGGCAAGCAACGCCGATAAAAGTTTTTTCATTTATATCACATCCATTCTTCTGATGATTATATCACATTTTTTCCGTTTTATCAATTGCAGATGAAAAATACCGCAAAAAAATTTAAAAAATCTCTTTATTCTTTAAAAAAATTGTTGTATAATTACAATGTAATATTATTATTTACGGAGTGAAAGCTATGGAAAAAATCAGACTTTTTATCGCAGGCGAAGAATATAATATCGCAACAGACGATGACCTTGATTATGTTGCTCAGCTCGGACAGGAGCTTGATAAAAAGATTACGGGTATTATGAGTTCTAATTCCAGAATTTCCGTAACTCAGGCAGCTATTCTTGCTTCTCTTGAGTTTGCCGATGCCGCAAAGAAGAGCGAGGTAACATCCGAAAATCTCCGCGGACAAATTCAGGAATATCTTGAAGATGCCGCAAGAGCAAGAACAGATGCCGAAATTGCAAGACGAGAAATCGAAAGACTTACAAAAGAGCTTGCCGCCGCAAAAGCCGCAAGATAATGTCTGCTGAAATTCTGGCGCCTGCAGGCAGTTTTGATGCCCTTGTTGCCGCAGTTCGCTGCGGTGCAAACGCAGTTTATCTCGGCGGAAAGGCTTTCAATGCCCGCCGCAATGCTTCAAATTTCGGAGACGAAGAGCTGAAAAAGGCGGTTGAATACTGCCACGCAAGAAATGTAAAGGTTTATCTGACTCTCAATACACTTGCTTCCGACAGCGAGCTTGAAACTGCATACGGTGCAATAAAATGTGCCTGCGAAAGCAATGTTGACGCTCTTATTCTTCAGGATATCGGACTCGCCGCTATAGTGCGTCGGGTCTGTTTGTCTATGCCCCTTCATGCATCAACCCAGATGTCTGTGCAGAGCATCGAGGGCGTACGAATTCTTGAGAAAATGGGTTTCGCAAGAGTCGTTCTTCCCCGTGAATTATCCGAAAAAGAAATTGCCGAAATATCGGCTCAGACGGATACGGAACTTGAATATTTTGTTCACGGTGCGCTTTGTATGTGTGTTTCCGGTCAGTGTCTTATGAGCTCGGTGCTTGGAGGAAGAAGCGGTAACAGAGGCTTGTGCGCTCAGCCGTGCCGATTGCCGTTCGGAGTGAACGGTAAAGGCGGAAACAACCTCAGTCTGAAGGATAATTCTCTTGTTGATGAGCTTCACAGACTTGAAAAAGCAGGTGTGTGCTCATTTAAAATCGAAGGCAGAATGAAACGCCCCGAATATGTTGCGGCGGCGGTAACTGCCTGCAAAAACAGCATTAATAATATAAATGATTATAATATATCGGATTCGCTTCATGCGGTTTTTTCCCGTTCGGGATTCACAAAAGGTTATTTTGAAGGCAAGCTCGGTAAGGATATGTTCGGAATAAGACAAAAAGAGGATGTTGAAAAGGCATCTTCGGTTTTATCGGGACTGCAAAGACTTTATGACAACGAAAATCCGCTTATACCCGTTGATTTCAGCCTCACATTCAAAGAAAATCAACCGATAAAGATAACCGCAACGGCATTGGGTAAAAAAGCGGAGATAACCGGGGAAAAAATTCCCGAAAAAGCTCTCAACAAACCTCTTTCGGAGGATGATCTGATTCAGCGTGTGTCAAAATGCGGAGGAACGCAGTTTTATGCAGACAAAATCGAAATCGAATTTGATTCGGGTCTGATTGTTTCTGCGGGTGCACTGAATGCACTCCGACGGGATGTACTTTCCGAGCTTGAAAAGGTAATAATCGGAGAGAATTCACACAAGATTTCCGATTATGAATTTGTCACAAAACCTCATTTTGCCGAAAAATTCACATATCAGGTGAGATTTTTTAAAGAAAATCAGATTCCCGATAATCTCAACGGCGTTTCGAGAGTAATTCTTCCCATTGAGGTAAGCGGAGAAACGGTTGAAAGACTTGTTTCGTCGGGCATTGAGACTGCAATCGAAATCCCTGCACCTGTTTTCGGCGAATCGGAGAAATATATAAATAAATTAACCGAGTTGAAAAAATACGGTGTCAGCCTTGCATGGGTATGCACTCTTGACGGCGTCGGAATTGCAGAAAAAGCGGGATACGAAGTTGCGTTCGGTTTCGGTACGAATATTTTTAATACTCTCTCTCTTGAGGAAGCTGAAAATCTCGGCGCAAAAGACAGCCTCCTTTCGTGTGAAATTAATCTCGGTGATGCAAACAGACTCGGTGGCGATATTCCGAGAGGCGTTGTGATTTACGGAAGAATTCCTCTGATGCTCACCAGAAACTGTCCCGTTAAAAATGAGCTTACCTGTACGGAATGCAAATCCCGTAGCGTGCTTGTTGACAGAATGGGTGTCGAATTCCCCGTTGTCTGCAAAAACGGAGCAAGCTTTATTCTGAATTCCCGACCCCTTTGGGTTGCCGATAAAAAATCGGGAATGAAAAATCTTGATTTCGGTCTGATTTATTTCACAAACGAAAACAAGTCTGAATGTGAGGAAATAATAAAGTTATGCATTAACTGTGAATCGCCCTCGGGTGAATTTACAAGAGGGCTTTATTTTAAAAATGTTTTATAATTTTTCAAAAAAATATTGTAACATTAAAAATATAGGTGTATACTTCTAAAGTAAATTTTTGAAGAAGGTGTTTTTATGATAAGAATAGGCATCTACGGCTACGGTAATCTCGGCAGGGGTATAGAATGTGCAATTCGTCAGAATCCCGATATGGAGCTTGTTGCGGTTTTTACTCGCAGAGACCCTTCTGCGGTTAAAACAGTTTTTTCGGGTGTAAATGTTGTTTCGGCAAACGAAGCTGCGGATTATGCGGATAAAATTGATGTTATGGTGCTTTGCGGAGGCAGTGCAACGGATTTACCCGTGCAGACTCCCGAACTTGCAAAAACTTTCAATGTTGTTGACAGCTTCGACACTCACGCCAAAATTCCCGAGCATTTTGCAAATGTTGATAAGGAAGCCAGAGCAAGCGGTAAAATCGCAATCATTTCAGTTGGTTGGGATCCCGGTCTCTTCTCGCTAAACAGACTTTATTCAGAGTCAATTCTTCCTGAGGGCAACAGCTACACCTTCTGGGGTAAGGGCATCAGTCAGGGACATTCCGATGCAATAAGACGCATCGATGGTGTTGTTGATGCAAGACAGTATACAGTTCCTGTTCCTGCTGCGATAGAATCGGTAAGAAACGGCGAGAATCCTGAGCTTACAACCCGCATGAAGCACACAAGAGAATGCTATGTTGTTGCGGCAGAAGGTGCGGATAAGGCAAAGATTGAGCAGGAAATCAAAACCATGCCCAACTATTTTGCGGATTACGATACAACCGTAACATTTATTTCTCAGGAAGAGCTTCTTGAAAAACACGGCGGTCTGCCTCATCAGGGCATCGTTTTGCGTTCGGGAGCAACGGGTGCAAGCAAAGAAAACACCCACATCATCGAGTATTCGCTCAAGCTCGATTCCAACCCCGAATTTACTTCAAGCGTGCTTGTTGCTTACGCAAGGGCAGCGTATAAACTCAGCCAAAAGGGTGACTGCGGATGCAAATCCGTGCTTGATATTCCTCCCGCAATGCTTTCTGCAAAGAGCACGGAGGAGCTTTTCTCGTATATCTGATTATATATCGGTGTTGCGCAGCTTGTGCATACTATATAATGTATATGTTATATATGTGCGAAAAATTAAATAAAAAACTGAAAAAAAGTGCTTGACTGCAGGGTATGAATGTGTTATGATAATCGTACCTCTGCAGGAGGGTTCTTTTTTTGTGCCCGAAAATAAATTGTAAAAATTATAAGCAGAGGGAGGCCTGGCTCTGTTTCAGGTTGCCTGATAGACCCGTCACAGGGCTAAAAATTCCGATTAAATGGAGGTGCCGCACATGGCTGCTACCGGTAAAAGAGTTAAAATCACACTTTCTTGCACCGAATGCAAACAGCGCAATTACAACACAATGAAAAACAAGCAGAACACACCTGACAGACTGGAGATGAACAAGTACTGCCGTTTCTGCAGGAAGCATACTCTCCACAAAGAAACAAAGTAAGCAGGAGGAATAAACCTATGGCTAAGAAAGAAATTTCCCAGGCTGCAGAAAAGGTTGCCGCTGCTGAAAAGAAAAACGAAAAGAAGCCTGCTAACCCTAACGGAAATATTTTTGTTAGAGCTGCTAAGGCAATCAAGAAGTTCTGCAAAGACATCAAGGGCGAAACCAAAAAGATTGTTTGGCCCGACGCAAAAACAGTTCTCAAATCAACCGGCGTAGTTCTCGCAGTTGTAGCAATCTGCGGAGTTGCTATTGCTCTCGTTGACTGGCTTCTCGCTGAAGGTCTTACCCTTCTCGAAAGAGCAGCACAGAGCGTTGGCTCAGCATCGGAAGTTGCAACAACCGTTGCAGATGCAGTAACAACAACCGCAGCCGAAGTTGTTGATCACGGTGACCATACTCACGTTGCCGGCATGATTAACAATATCATAGGCTGATTCGGGAGGACTCTAAATGTCAATTGACACAAGATGGTATGTAGTTCATACCTACTCCGGTTACGAAAACAAGGTTGCAACCAACATCGAAAAAATGGTTGAAAACCGCAAAATGCAGGATCAGATCCTTGAGGTGAAGATTCCTACCGAAATCGTTACCGATGTTGAGAAGAAAAAAGAGGTTGAGCGTAAGCTTTTCCCCGGTTATGTTCTCGTTAAGGTAGCTGTTACGCCCGACAGGGACAACCGTCCCGCAATGAGCGATGAAACTTGGCTTCTCATCCGCAACACACGAGGCGTTACAGGTTTTGTTGGTCCCGAAAACAAGGCTATTCCCCTTACCGACGAAGAAGTTATCAGGCTCGGAGTCGAGAAGCGAACCGTAGAGGTTTCATATCAGGTTGGCGATACCGTTAACATCATCGATGAAATCTTTGACGGCTTCACAGGCGTTGTTGAGGAACTCGATATCGACAATAACATTGTCAAGGTTTCGGTTTCAGCACTCTTTGGCAAACAGACAACCGTTGAGCTTGAGCTTGACCAGGTTGAACTTGCCGAATAATCACGGTAATTTGAGGGTTAACCGCCCTTTCAAATTTAGCGCGTAATGCGCAGTCCCGCATCATATGCGTGGGCTTCGTGGGAGGAGCAAAAAAGCTCCGCAATTTACCACATTATATGGAGGTTATTAATTATGGCACAGAAAGTTGTCGGCTTAATTAAGTTACAGATCCCCGCAGGTAAGGCCACTCCGGCTCCCCCTGTTGGTCCCGCACTTGGTCAGCACGGTGTTAACATCATGGCTTTCACAAAGGAATTCAATGAGCGCACCAAGAACGACATGGGTCTTATCATCCCTGTTGTTATCACAGTTTATGCTGACCGTACATTCAGCTTCATCACAAAGACCCCGCCCGCTGCAGTCCTCATCAAGAAGGCTTGCGGTATTGACAGCGGTTCGGGCGTTCCCAACAAGACCAAGGTTGCAACAATCACACAGGATCAGGTTCGCAAGATTGCAGAGCAGAAGATGCCCGACCTCAACGCTGCTTCAGTTGAAGCTGCAATGAGCATGATCGCAGGCACAGCTCGCAGCATGGGCGTTACAGTTACTGATTGATGCACACTGTGGGAGGAAAAATCCGATTTAACCACACATGATTGGGAGGAAAAATTAACATGAAACACGGAAAGAAATATAACGAAAGTGCAAAGCTCGTTGAGAGAGCAACTCTCTACGATCCCGCTGATGCACTTGAGCTTGCAGTAAAGACTGCAAGTGCAAAATTTGATGAAACAGTTGAAGTGCACGTTCGTCTGGGCGTTGACTCAAGACACGCTGACCAGCAGGTTCGCGGTGCTGTAGTTCTCCCCAACGGAACAGGCCGTACAGTAAGAGTTGCAGTTTTCGCAAAGGGACCCGAGGCTGACGCAGCAGCTGCTGCAGGTGCAGAAATCGTTGGTGCTGAGGATCTTGTTGCAAAGATTCAGGGCGAAGGCTTTATGGACTTTGACGTATGTATCGCAGCACCTAATATGATGGGTCTTGTTGGCCGTCTTGGTAAGGTTCTCGGTCCCCGTGGTCTTATGCCCAGCCCCAAGGCAGGTACAGTTACTCCTGACGTAGCTAAGGCTGTTAATGAAGCTAAAGCAGGTAAAATTGAATACCGTCTTGACAAAACAAACATCATTCACTGCCCCATCGGTAAAGCATCATTCGGTACAGAAAAACTCAAAGAAAACTTTGATGTTCTTCTCGGTGCTATTATCAAGGCAAAGCCCGAAGCAGCAAAAGGTCAGTACATCCGTTCTTGCGCAGTAGCAACAACAATGGGCCCCGGTGTTAAAATCAGCACATCAAAGTTTACTGCTTAATCAGTGAACGAAGTGCAAAAGCACAAAACTTAAAATCATCAATCTGAGCCGAAGACAGCAGGTTCCCGCAAGGGTATAATGGTAACACGCCTGCCCAGGTAAGGAATG
>JAZSCL010000119.1:0-3300 GCA_045602905.1 Acutalibacteraceae bacterium | reverse complement strand
TGAAATGCACCCCAAATGTTAGACATTGTGATATAATGTTTAACAGGAGGGGTGATTTTTTATGCCTAAAGGAGTACCAAACAAAAGATATACAGGTGAATTCAAGCAAAAAGTTGTAGAAACAATGCATAAGGAAAAGTTAAGTTATTGCGAAGCAGCTCGACGGTTTGAAGTGAGTAATAATCACAGGGTAGCAAGTTGGGAACGCATCTATCTTGAAGAAGGCCCGGCAGGTTTGTATATTGAACGCAGAGGCAGAAAAAGCACAGAACAAACAAAGAAAATGCCCAAAGAAGTTGAAGAAGACTTGTTGGCAGAAGTACAACGATTAAGAGCGGAGAATGCATACTTAAAAAAATTGAATGCCTTGGTTGCCGAGAGGGTACGGCAAGAGAAAAAGCGAAAGTAATTTGGGAGCTGAGGCATGAATTTAAAATATCGTTGTTGATAGAAGTTGCCGGTATCCCTCGAAGCACCTATTACTACTATGTAAAACACAGAAACGATGAAGATAAATATTATGAAATCAAAGAGGAAATTTCAAGTATTTACATAGAAAACAAAGGCAGATACGGTTATCGCAGGGTAACCGAAGAACTACATAACAGAGGTTTTACAGTTAATCACAAAACAGTGCAGAAACTAATGAAACAGCTTGATTTGGTATGCAGAGTGAGAATGAAGAAATACAAGTCATACAAGGGAGAGGTTGGCAAAATCGCACCCAATCTGCTTGATAGAGATTTCTTTGCATCAAAGCCAAATGAAAAATGGGTTACGGATGTGACTGAATTCAGCTTGTTCGACCAGAAGCTTTACCTTTCACCTATTCTTGATTTATGTAGCGGTGATATTGTATCTTACACGATTTACGAACATCCATATTTAAGTATGGTAACAGAAATGCTCGATAAGGCATTTGAAAAGATACCCGATAATACAAACCTGATTCTTCATTCAGACCAAGGTTGGCATTACCAGCATAAACAATATCAAAAGATGTTAGTTGATAAAGGAATACGACAAAGTATGAGCCGAAAGGGTAATTGTTTAGATAATGCAGTGATTGAAAATTTCTTTGGATTATTGAAAACAGAGTTGCTTTACTTGCAAGAATTCGATTCGATTGAACATTTCAAAGCTGAATTGGAAGATTATCTTGATTATTACAACAATCGCAGAATCAAGCTAAAATTAAATGGCTTGACACCTGCTATGCACAGATCTCAAGCCATTTTTGCTGCTTAATATTCAATTTGCACAAGTTTTATTTTAAAACTTTGTCTAACTTTTTGGGGTCAGTTCATATAATCCGACTCAAGCCGATTGTTATTTATTCAGCAGTTTCGTGCAAATGATTATATCAGAATATCAGATCAAAAATGAAACTGATTTCCTTGAAGAAAGTAACCATATATCTGAATACGTCTCCGAAAACATTTTCGAGAATACCCATAAATGAGTTGTCGGGTTCGGGGATTTCGTTGCTGTCTGTGAGCATCCATACCTGACAAGCATAGAAGGGGTTAGCCGTACCAATCATAAGTCCGTCTTCCATTGCTGCGAAGGTGCGCAGACCGTGGTTATAGGGATCGCCGAAGCCGTTTGTTGTGATTGTTTCAAAGTTTACGCCGTCTTCCGTTACATAGAGGTCAAATCCTCTTTCTGCATCCTTCATATAACCTGCGGTTTCAAGAAAACCTTCAACCGTTTTGATAAGAGTTGAAAGCGCAAGCTCTGACTGAGGAGCACTCTTTGCTTCCTTACCGTGAACTTTGTTATAAGCCATTTTTGCAAGCTCATCAACTGTATATTTGTCGTAGAGATACTGAAGATCATCAACTTCTTCGTCGCCGACAGACTGTGTTTCAACGCCCTCTTCTTCTGCGGCAGTTGAAATTTCAATGAATGTTTTAATATAGCCGATAAGTTTTGCCCATTCTGCGGGAGTCATTGAAAGAAGGTCGCCGTTTGAGAACTGACCGATAGGCTCGAGAAGACTGCTTGTGTCAAAAGTGCCGACATAAAGCTTGCCGTTGAATTCTTCCATTCTCCAGATATACTGATTTTCGTTTCTGCCGAAGCCCGAGCCAAGACCCGATTTACCGCCTTCGGGGAACATTGAGGTTGCGTTACCCATGATAAGCTCTATATCTTCGTTCTTATCCATTCTGTAAAGGCTTACCGACTGCTCAAGATTTCTGTTCATGAATGTGAAATCAGCCTTGAAAAGGATATGCTCAAGAGGAATTTCTTCGTCGTTATATTCACCGATATAAAGATAATCATTATAAACATAGATTACACCTGCACCGGCTCTTGTTCTTTCGGGGTCAATGCCGAAGGTATATTTTGCGCCGTCTTCCTTATCGCCGATAACGGGAGTCCAGGTCCATTCTGTTGCACTGTCACCCATTTCGCCCTTAACAAGTGCAAATGACTGCATTGTGTATTCATCGGGCTTGTTGTCGGGAGTGCCCGTGCAGATTGAAACATAAAGATCATCGTTATATTCAACCATCTCCCAGATTGACCCGCCGTAGATGCTGTCAGGGAAATGATATGCGGGATAATCGAAAAGCTCCTGCTGGTCAGCGATTACGGTGAATGCATCCTGACCTGCTGAGGGGTTTGATGAAATAAGAATCTGTGCACCGCCGAGAGTTACCATGCTTACGATAAGATAATCCTTATAAGCGCAGAGACCTCTGATACCTGTGCAGATACCCTGAAGATATGCCTGATAGTAGTCGCTCTGATTGATGCCTTCATAAACGATCGTGCACTTATCGTTGTTATTTGGGTCAACCTCGATGATCTTGGGCAGACCGTTAACAGAACCGCAGAAATAAAGCTTGTCGTTGAATTCGCAAGCGTTTCTGAGCTGAACATTGTGACCGGTTGTCGATTTGCTCATAAGAACGGTTACTTCATTTGTTTTTGTGTTGATTTTGGTAAGTACACCGCCGGTGTTTCCGCCGTCGGGTTCGCCTGTGTAGAAATGTCCGTTGAACATAACATCAAGAGTTGCGTTCATTTCAGAGGGATCAAAATCGTTGCCGAGAACGGAATCCATGAATCCGAGAGTAAGACCGAGAGAGTTATAGTTGGTTGAAACATAAACGCAGTCGCCGTAAGCGATGGCAGACCACGCATAGTTCTGACCTCTGTCACCCTGACCTTCATCCTTTGCGGAAACGGCACCTTCTCCTATGTAGTCAACAATGCCGTCAACTTCGCCGAGACCTTTGTCGGGATGTGAAATCTTTGTGATTTCGTATTCGCCTGAATTGTATTTTA
>JAZSCL010000118.1:0-3790 GCA_045602905.1 Acutalibacteraceae bacterium | reverse complement strand
GTTACCGTTGCTGTTTTGGGGATTACGATAAAGTTATCAAGTATATAAATCACAAGAATTATTGCACAAAATGTTATTGTAAATATCGGCATATTCATTCTCCTTCATAGATTCAAATGTTTTTCTTCAACCACTCAACAGACTGCTTCAATCCGTCAAGAGACTTTGTTTCCAAAACCACACGGCAATTATGTTCATTTGCAGGACTGATATATTTTTCAATATCCATTTCACCCGTACCGAGTGCGTGGTGATTTTTCTTGCCCTTTGCATCGTGCAGATGAATATGGTGCAGACGGTTTTGGTGTTTCATAATGAATTCTTCGTCTGTACCGCCAATACCGTGATTATGTCCCACATCAAAAGTCAAAGCAAAAACATTGCTTTCCAAAAGCAGTTCAACAGCTTCTTTCTGAAAATCTTCGTAGCCGTCGCAATTCTCGATACAGATTTTAATATCTGCATCACCAATAGAGTTTTCACACATATTTCTGAACGCAATAATACTTTTGAGATACTGCTCTTTGTACTCCGAGAAAAGATAAACCTTTCTATCGGGCAGGGTGAAATAAACACCTCTTGCCATGTGCATATTAACTACTCTGACACCAAGCTGTTTTGCAATTTTAATTGTGTCGGCAACGGTTTTGATGTAAGCCTGTGCAACATAAGGGTTGAAATCGCTGACATTCAGATTTTCGTCAAGGTGAATGGTGTAGTAAATGCCGTGTTTATCTGCAACAATCTTGAAATATTCAACATCAATTCTATCAAGTTGATATTGCGGCATATTCATATTGAGTTCGATGAAATCAAGACCCAATTCCGCACACAGCTGGGCACACTCTTCAAGAGTGCTTGTTTCAATCAATGTGGGCATACCAAAGCTCACAACTCCTAATGCCATTATAATCACCTCACAAAAATCAGGATTAGATATCACGTTCTAATTCCATAGAAATATTATAGAAACCTTCACATTTTGTTCTTTTTACGGCTTTAAATCCGAGCTTTTTCCAAAACGGATATCCGCTAACATTGTTATCTTGAACGGAAAGTTTTATTGAAGTGTAACCTGAAGAAAAAGCTTCATCAATTACTACACTCATAATCTTTGTACCGATAGAATTTTCTTGAAATCTTTTGTCTATTAAGAACAGACCTACATACAATGTTGTTGATTCAGGGTATCCCTCAAGCAAAGACAAAAATGCTACCGGTTGTTGTTCCTTTGAAAAACCAAGACAATAACACATTCCCGAAGGATAATTTTTAGCATATTCAATGGTATTAATACAATCTTGTTTTGTTGCGGGATGCCCATCCGTAACCATATAATAATCTTCATTTGAATAAAAAATATTTTCATATTTGTTGAGATTTTCTAATGTCACCTGTTCTATTGTGAATTCAGGAAAACTGTTGTGAAGATTATTGCATAAAAATATATGTTCAGCAAAATTACTATACTCTTTGTTAAGCATTTTGTATTTCATACTTGCGATTTCTTTTAATGAATGTGATTTCATAAGATGCTCGATAAACCGACAACCAAGATAATATCCGACGTCGGAATATCCGTTATGCGAACACCAATCACCGAAAAAGTCCTGAACACTTTCCTTTGCATCAAGACGGCGGAGATATTCTTTTTTGATTTCAGTTTCGTTTTCACGGCACCAATCAAGCCAACCGTCTTTATCCTGATGCCAGAAATCATTATCACCGCAGAGAATATGCTCGCAAACCATAGCAACACCTTCCTGATAAAGCTGCTGTATGGCTTTTCTGCGTTTTGTGAAATCAGGGATATACAAATTGCCATTCATCTTATGCCACAGATGACCGATTTCGTGCAATATCAGAGCACGCATATTTGTTTCGTCGCCCCAATCAAGCTCGATAATTTTCTCAATTCCGAGAAGAACGGTATTCTTACCGTCAAGCGTAGTTGCCCAACCTGCACCGTTGCAAAGACCAAGATAAAGAATAATATTTATATCGGGTTCTGCATCAAAAAGCTTTGAAAGGTTGGCATTCAGAGTGTCAACAACAATCTGAAAATTCTTACTCACAAAATCAATTTTATCTGCGTTCAATGCGGTTTCAAGAACAGGAAGAACGTCCTTTTTGAAATCATAATCTTTTGCATCATTTTCACATTTTGACGGCAATTCTTTTGTTATTTCGCCTGCATATTTTCTCCATACAGTCATATCAAAGCCATATGTAAAAAGCGCTTTTATTCTGTTGCAAGTGTTTATGATTTTCATTTTGCAACCTCATCCAAGCCGTAAATATATCTGAATGCAATTTTGTCGGAGGAATCGCTTTCCTGACCTTCGAGTTCTTCTTTTAACGAGTTTTCTTTATCTATGATGAACCATATTGTTTTGCATCCGTATTCTGCCGCTGTCGGCATAAAAACATCTGCAACCCATTTTGTATCGTCTGGATGGTTTTCAAAACCTGTGCGTGTGTCGGCAACATAGTCGCACTTGTGTTCTTTGATTATTTCGAGTGCATAGTAAAGTGGCTCACGGTAGTTTTCGTGAGAACAAAACTTTTTCCATTTTACAAATACTATATTGTAGTTTTCTTCGTAATGCACTTCACAGAATTCGGATTTATACATAAGGTTATCTCCTTAACAGAAATGATTTTTATTATAACGAAAACAAATCAACATATTTTATTGAAATGCATTCGTCGTTTTGAAATGTGAATTCAACAATCCACGGCATAACAGTGCGTATTCTTTCAAAATCTTCATATCCGAATGATTTATCATAATAGTTAATGATTGTACCCAAAGCAGTGCCGTGACTACCGATTGCAATGTTTTTGCCTTTGTATTTTTCAAGGACACTATTTAATGCGGAAATATTCCTGCTTTGAACTTCATTTAAACTTTCACCGTCAGAAAGTTTATAGTCAAAATCTGACCATTGAGATTTACTGAAAGATACAAAATTCTCTATCCAAATACTATCCACCTTGCGTTCTCTGAAATCATCAATGATTTCAATATTCAAACCCTTACTGTCGGCAAAGTGTGCAACAGTATCAACGGCTCTTTTGTAAGGGCTTGATAAAACAACATCAATATTTTTCTCCGACAAAAACTGCGTAACAAGTTCTCTGTCAACCATTCCTTTGGCGGACAGTTCTCTTGACATATCATCACGGTTATTGTAATTCGGTTCAGCGTGTCTGACGAAATAAACTTTTGTCATTGTTAAAACCTCATAATTATTTAATAGCAAATGTAGCAATATACTGCGGATAATATTTGCCGATTATGTTTCCGCCTTCTCCGTCACGATCTTCATACAATGCTTTGAGTGTAAATCCTGCTTTCAGCTGACCGCCGATTTGTTCATCCAATGTATGGCTGAACTGTATGCCGTCACCGTTTGCAATCATTGCGTTAAGCCGTTCTTTCGGCATTTTGAGAGGATTGAACGGCAAGGGATTAACAACTTTCAACGGATCATCTTCTTCAAACAAATAGTCAATGCCATTATCAAGTCCCGAAAGCAATCTGCCGCCCTTTTTAAGCACACGGTAACACTCGTTCCAGACATGATAAACATCTTCAACATAGTTGTTTGAAACGGGATGAAAAATCAAATCAAAGCTTTCATCTTCAAAAGGAAGCGTTTTTGACATATCACCTTTGATGATTGTGATGTTGTATCCTTCTCTTTCGGACACCATTTTCTCTGCTTCAAGCTGTCTGTCGGAATAATCAAACACCGTACATTCCGCACCGAGCTTTGAAAGCACG
>JAZSCL010000117.1:0-14375 GCA_045602905.1 Acutalibacteraceae bacterium | reverse complement strand
GCGTGCTGATTTGTCATGCAAACGAACTTGTCGGTTTCGTCAAGAATATATTCATTGATTCTTCTTGCCCTGTGAGCAGAAATGTCAACGCCGAATCTCTCGCAGGCTTTAACGGAATTCGGGGTTACTTCGTCACCCGTCATTGCAAAAAGACCCGCACTCGAACATTCAATGCCGTTGATTTTTTTATCGGCAAGAAGCTTTTTGAAAATGCCTTCAGCCATGGGACTGCGGCAGGTGTTTCCTGTGCACACAAATAATATTTTCATAATTTATACCTTATTTTGATTCATACCATGTTTTTCCGATTCCTACATCAGCCTGCATGGTCACACGCATTTTAACTGCGTTTTCCATTTCACGCTTGATGATGCCTGCAACGATATTTGCCTCGGATTCGGGAGCTTCGATAATCAGTTCGTCATGTACCTGCATGATGAGTTTAGCTTTGAGGCATTGTTTTTTGAGAGTTTCATAAACTCTTATCATTGCGATTTTGATTATATCCGCCGCCGTACCCTGAATGGGCATATTAAGAGCAACTCTTTCTCCGAAGGCACGCATCATTGCGTTTGAAGATGTAAGCTCAGGCAGATATCTGCGTCTTGCAAAAACAGTTTCAACATATCCTTTTTCCTTGGCTTTTTCAACAACATCTTTCATGTAGTCACGAACGCCGTCAAAGTTTGCAAGATAGCCTTTGATGTAGCTGTCTGCTTCTGCACGGGTAACGCCTATATCCTTTGCAAGCGAGAACGCACCTATGCCGTAAACAATTCCGAAATTAACCGCTTTTGCACGGCTTCTCATAAGAGGAGTAACCATCATCAGAGGCATGTTGAAGACCTGCGATGCGGTTATTGCATGGATATCGTCACCGTTATTGAATGCGGTTATCATATTTTTATCGTTTGCCATGTGGGCAAGAACACGCAGCTCAATCTGCGAATAGTCGGCATCAACGAGCACACAGCCGTCTTTTGCCATAAAGAATTTGCGCATCTCTCTGCCAAGCTCGGAGCGTACGGGAATATTCTGAAGATTGGGTTCGGTTGATGAAATTCTGCCTGTTCTTGTTTCGGTCTGATTGAGGCTCGAATGAATTCTGCCGTCATCGCCGATAACTTTTAGCAGACCTTCGCAATAGGTGGATTTGAGTTTGGCAAGGGTTCTGTATTCAAGAATCTTTGCAACAACGGGATAATCTGCTGCCAGACCTTCAAGCACTTCCGCATTTGTTGAATATCCGCTTTTTGTTTTCTTTTTTGCGGGGAGTCCCATTTTGACAAACAAAGCTTCGCCGAGCTGTTTGGGAGAATTCAGATTGAATTCATAACCGACTTCTTCATATATTTCCGCAACAAGAACTTCAATCCGTTTCTGCAGATCGTTGCCGAATTTTTCTATTCCCTCTGCGTCAACAAGAAAACCTTCTTTTTCCATGGATGCAAGCACCTTTGCAAGAGGAAGCTCGATTTCTTCAAGCAGACGGGTCTGGTTATGCTCGTTGATGAGCTTTGCCATTCTTTCAAATGCCTTGGGAAGATGTGCGGTATAAAATGCGTTTTCGTTATCTTCGGGTATATCCGTGCTTGCATATTCTTCGATAATCCTCTTAAGGTCATATGCGCCCGATGAGGGATTGATAACATATGCCGAAAGCATTGCATCGCCACAGATTCCGTTGATTTCTATATCGTTGCCGTAATCGTAAAAGAAAGAATAAAGCTGTTTTACGTTGTAGGTGTATTTTTTGATTTCGGGAGCAAAAAGGAAGTCGGAGCAGAATTCGGCATAGCCTGCATTCAACGCACAGACCCTTGCAACTCCGTTTTCGCTTGCGAAAAGGAATTCACCGCTGTCGAATGTGAAATATGCATTGCCCGACTTCTTGAGAAGATTGAAAAGGAGCTTAAGGTCATCCTGTTCAAAACAGTTAACGCAAACCGTTTCAACACACTCTTCTTCTTTCTTTTCGGAAGCTTTAAGTTCAAGACGCTCAATCATTTTATACATTTCAAGCTCCGCAAGAATTGTTGTGACTCTGAATGCGTCGGGGTCGGAGGGGATATAATCACTGTAACTGACCTCAACGGGAGCGTTTTTGCGGATTGTACCCAAGTCACGGCTCAGATATGCCATATCCTTATCGTTGACAAGCTTATCGTGAACACCCTTTTTGATGTCGATTGTATCGATATTTGCATATATTTCGTCAATCGAGCCGAAACGGCTGATTAAATCCTGAGCTGTTTTCTGACCGATACCCGCAACGCCCGGAATGCAGTCGGAGGTGTCGCCCATAAGAGCCTTGATATCAATCATCTGCTCGGGAGAAACAAAATATTCTTCTTTGATTTTATCGCAGTCATATTTAACGCTCTGAGGTCTGCCCATTTTCGTTGAAGCAAGCAAAACATTAACATTGTCACGAACAAGCTGAAGTGAGTCGCGGTCACCTGTTGCGATGTAGCAGAAATCGCCGTCAGAGCAGTTTGCCGCAAGAGTGCCGAGAATATCATCGGCTTCCCAGCCGGGAGCTTCAAGGATTTTATAACCCATAGCGGAAAGAAGCTCCTTAAGAGGAGACATCTGCTGAGCAAGCTCGGGAGGCATACCTTTTCTGTTTGCCTTATATCCCGAATACATTTCGTGGCGGAAGGTGGGAGCTTTAACGTCGAATGCGATAGCCACCGCATCGGGAGAAACCTCTTCTCTGAGCCTTAAAAGTATATTGAGAAATCCGTAGATTCCGTTTGTGAATTTAGTACCGTCTTTGGTTGTAAGCAGTTTGATTCCGTAAAACGCACGGTTAAGAATGCTGTTGCCGTCAAGTGCTAAAAGTTTCATTCCAAATCACCTCATTTTACATTATACCATATAAATTGTAAATTTCAGCATTTTTTTGAAAATTATTGAAAATAATTTAAATAGATGGTAACATAAGAAACTGTAGGGGACAGGTTGCCCGTCCCGTTATTATAAAATCGGCATCTGAGGTGATTTAGTGGCTTACGGTGTAATGTTTTATGTTGAAAAAGACTACGATATTTCATCCAAAAAATTTAAAGAGCTTCTGAAAACGATTGATGTTGAAAAGTATGTCTGGAAAATTGCCGAATCTGATTTTTATAATAAGTCAGATTTGAAGAATATCCTTGAAAGAAATCAAATTACAGATGGCAAAAAAGTTTTGGATGAACTTGACTGTGATGTTATGATGATTTGGATTGCTCTTGAAGGATATAAGAATGAGAATGATATCGAAGAGTCAGACGGCACATTTCAAAAATACTTTGAAAGCAAATGTGAAACGGCAGTTTTTGTTGTTGATACATATATGTTTACGGTTTACAGCAAAAATGATGCAGTTCTTAACAATGCTATAGAGTTTGCAAAAAAGAATACAACAGGTAGATTTGAAATAATAGAAGAAGAACATGCCGATTGGTATTTCGGCGTTTAATTATTGGAGAACTTATGAAAATAGGAAACTTTGAAATAAAAGGATATGCGGCACTTGCTCCCATGGCGGGGGTTGCGGACAGAGCGTGCAGAGAGCTTTGCATTGAATTCGGTGCGGCTTATGTTGTAACGGAAATGGTCAGCTCAAAGGGTCTGACAATGCACGACAGAAAGTCCGATTCGCTTATGGTGCTTGGCGAAACCGAAAAGCCTGCGGCGGTTCAGATTTTTGGCTGTGATCCCGTAACGATGGCGGAAGCGGCAAAAAAAGCAGCTTCAACGGGTTGTCAGGCGGTGGACATCAACATGGGATGCCCTGCACCGAAAATTGCAGGCAACGGCGGAGGCTCGGCGCTTATGAAAGAGCCTGACCTTGCCGCAAGAATAACCGAAGCTTGCGTTAAAGCTATTGAACTTCCCGTAACCGTTAAAATCCGTTCGGGATGGGATGAAAACAATATAAATGCCGTTCATATGGCAAAACTTCTTGAAAGTGCGGGTGCGGCGGCGATTACCGTTCACGGCAGAACAAGAAAGCAGATGTATGCTCCGCCCGTGAGTCTTGATATTATAAAGCAGGTCAAGGATGCGGTAAATGTACCCGTTATCGGTAACGGAGATATCATCGACCCTGAATCCGCAAAAAATATGTACGAAACATCGGGCTGTGATTTTATTATGATAGGCAGAGGGGCACTCGGTGCACCGTGGCTTTTCAACCGTGTCAATGCCTATCTTGAAAGCGGAATAATTCTTCCTGAGCCTCCGATTGAAGAAAGAATGGAAATCATGATTCGTCATATCGGCAAGCTTTGTGAGTATAAAGGAGACTATATCGGTATGCGTGAAGCCCGAAAGCATTCGGGGTGGTATATAAAAGGAGTGCGAGGTGCGGCGGCGCTGAGGCAGGAAATCGGTGCGCTTGAAACAATGGACCAGCTCCGTGCCGTAGCGGAAAAGGTAATCAAAGCATCTGTAACAAATTAACAAAAAGCAAAAAGAATAATTGTAAATAACACCAAAAATAAGTCCGCCGTTCAAATTTGATTGAAATGGCGGATTTGCTGTGTTAGAATTATATTATTAAAGTAAGGGAGAGAAAAATATGACATTTTTATTCAGAATTATCGGTTTCATTCTTGCGGTTATCACTCCTTTTGCGTCGATGATTGTCTGGGATCCTACAGCATATTTTGACAAAGAAGTTCCTGTTGCGGAAGAAAAAATTGACGGATTTATGAAGGGCGTCTGTCATCTTGACCCCGATTATGACCTCATCAAAGAAGGAAACATAGAGTGGTTCAGAGATGATATTCCGTTTCCGTTCAATGCAGACGGAACAATTTCTCAGCACTATAAAAACTGGAAGGCTGAAAGTCAGGCTTATGTTGATAACGGCATAAGAATTTTCGGTATAACACCTTATCCCGATGATTACATCGCATACGGACTTGACCCTCGTGACCCCGAAAGCAGAGAAGGAATTCAGGAGATTGCAAAATTCTATATGGAGGACCTCAAGGGAATAGTCGGTGCATTCCAGATTACAAACGAAATGGGTATTGACCGTTTCACGCTTCCTCTTACTCTTGACGAAGCAGCGGAGTTTATCGGTATGCAGCTTGAAGCAATGTATCCCGTCAGAGGAGATATAATCATCGGCTATAATCTCGGCGGACTCTCGATTCTTGAGCTTCCGTTCAAGATGATGAAATATCATAAGTATTGCGACTATGTTGGTCTTGATATGTATCTCGGTTGTTTTGAACCCGTTCTCAAGAATGCAGACCAATACATAACAATTCTCAACTTTGTCAGAAAAATAACCGGCAAACCCATTATCCTCTGCGAATTCGGTTATATCGGCTACGGCGAACCCAAAACGGATGAAGAAAAAATTGCCATTCTTCAGAAATACGGCTATAACAGCGAGGAAGAAGCAAGAGCAAATATTGATGATTTCATCAACAATCTTCCTGAGGATATGAAGGAAGAAATCATTGAGGATTACAGTGACAGAACACCCGAAGAGCGTGCAGACCTCATTTTCAACGGCGAATATTCAAATCATCTCTACTGTGAGCTTGCGGAAGGTACGGGACTTTATAAATTCCCCCATACTCCTGAAGGTCAGGCGGAATTTTTTGAATATGTCATTCCCGAGATACGCAAGCTTGATTATGTTATCGGTATGTGTGTTTACTGCTGGGGTGACAGCGACAGCTGTTATGTATGCGGTCAGACCGATTGTCCCGTTGAAACGGGCTGGGGTCTTGTTGACGGTAAGGGTAATCCCAAGCCTGCATACTATGCGGTGCAGAAGGCTTATGCCGAATAAAACACGAGGCTGATTATTCAGCCTCTTTTTTTGAAAGGAAAATATAATGAAAACATACAACACAATACTTTTTGATCTTGACGGCACACTTACAGACCCGGGCATCGGAATAACCAACTCGGTTATGTATGCACTGAAAAAATACGGCATTGATGTAACTGGAAGGTCGGAACTTTATAAATTTATAGGACCTCCTCTTGCGGACTCGTTTGAGAAATACTACGGCTTTTCAACTGAGGAATCATATAAAGCTGTTGACTGCTACCGTGAATATTACCGAGACAAGGGTCTTTATGAAAATGAAGTTTATAACGGTATTGAGAATTTGCTGAAGGAGCTTAAAGCAAAAGAAAAAACACTCATAGTTGCAACCTCCAAACCTGAGGTTTTTGCAAAAGAGGTGCTTCGTCATTTCGGCCTTGATAAATATTTCGATTATATCGCCGGCGGAAATCTCGACGGCACACGCACCCTCAAAGCGGAGGTTATTGCCTATGCACTTGAATCCTGCGGTATAACCGATAAGAAAAGTGCGGTTATGATTGGTGACAGAATGCACGACATAATCGGTGCAAAAACAGTCGGGATTGACAACATCGGTGTGCTTTACGGCTACGGAGACCGTGAAGAATTGGAGAATGCACAAGCGAATTATATAGCGGAAAAGGTAGAGGATATTTTAAAATACATATAAACAATGGTAATAATTTACAATTTGTTAACTCCGATAATGTTTAAAATATCCAATTTTTGGCAAAAAACCTGTTTTTGTTAAGATAAGGGTTGATTTATTATTACAAAAGGAGTATACTTTGTGACGGAATGGCACACAAATCCAAAAAATTGGAGGTCCTGACATTGTATTCATTAACAAAAACAGAAAAAGAAATCGAAGATGAAACGGTGCAGATTTATGCGGTTGAAGAAAACGGTAAGATAATCTGCGATTTCACAACGGATGAAGCTTTTGCTTCGGAAATTGTTCATCTTCTTAACGAAAACAAAGTGGAATCAAACCATGTGATTGATATTATTGAAGACATGGTTTACAGCTGAGCACAAAGGCACGGGAAACCGTGCTTTTTCTTTTGTTAAAAAATTTTTGAGAAAAGTGTTGACAAATCAGTAATGCTGGTATATCATATAGGTGCACTTTAACACATAAAAGCTTTAAAGCATAAAAACTTTAAAGCGATAAATAGAAAGAGGCGGGTTGCTATGGATAAAATCGCAATTTGGATAACGATTGGAGTTTATATTGCTCTTATGGCTGTTATCGGACTGACACAAGGAAAAAAGGCTAAGAGTATAGCCGATATTACTGTCGGAGGCAGAAATGCAGGTGCTTGGCTTTCGGCACTTTCTTACGGTACGGCATATTTTTCGGCTGTTATGTTTGTAGGATATGCTGGCGGTACAGGCAAAAGCTATGGCCTCTGGGGCATTCTTGCAGGTCTGGGCAATGCGGTTTTCGGTTCATGGCTTGCATGGAAGGTGCTTGCAAGAAGAACAAGAGACACTTCAGCAAGACTCAAGCTCAAAACCATGCCTCAGTTTTTTGAAAAAAGATATACAAGCAGTGCGATGAAGCTTTTTGCATGTATTGTTATATTTATTTTCCTTATTCCTTATTCGGCATCGGTATACAAAGGACTTGCTTCCGTTGCTGAAGTTCTGCTCGGGATTGATGTAAATATCTGCATGATTATCATTGCGGTTGTTGCAGCTCTTCTTCTTGTTTTCGGCGGATATCTTGTTCAGGCAAGAGCAGACTTTATGCAGGGCATAGTTATGATGTTCGGCGTTGCGCTCCTTATCATCTGTGTTGTCAGGTGTGATGCGGTCGGCGGTATTAAGGGAATTATCGAATATTCAAAAACCACAGGTGTTCAGCCGTCGGCAACAAACGGACTTCCCAAGCTCAATGCTTCGCAGTGGATTTCACTCTGGTCCACCGTGCTGATGACGAGCTTCGGCACATGGGGACTTCCTCAGATGGTAACAAAATACTTCGGTATCAAGGATGATAAGCAGGCTAAAAAAGGTATTACAATCTCAACCTTCTTTGCGTTCCTTGTTGCAGGCGGCGGATACTTCATCGGTTCGCTCTGCTATAGATATTTTACCAACGCACAGCTTAATGATCCCACAGACCCCAACTTCATTGCTCAGGACTACATCGTTCCCCATATGCTTGCACAGTCGGAGCTTCCCTCGGTTCTTCTCGGTGTTGTTCTTGTTCTTCTCATTGCTGCGTCGGTATCGACTCTCTGCTCCGTAACTCTTACCGCAAGCTCCACTCTTACCATTGATTTTATAAAATTTTTCAAAAAAGATTTGTCAGAGAAAAAAACATCATTTACAATTAAGGCGCTTTGTGTTATATTTATAGGGTGTTCATATTTTATAGCAAACACTGATACCGCAATTCTTGATATGATGAGCTACTCATGGGGCATAATTTCAGGCTCTTTCCTTGCTCCCTATGTTCTTGCTCTTTATTTCAAAAAGCTCAACGCAAAGGGCGCATGGGCAGGCATTCTCGGCGGATTTGTTATTGCTGTTGTTCCCGCGGCAGCAAAGATTATGACAAGCTTCACCGCAAACGAAACCGTCTCCATGCTTGCGGGAAAAGGTCCCGTATTCGCTTGCGCCGCCATGATTGCATCAATTATCCTTTGCCTTGCTGTCAGTGCCGCAACAAATGATGCAAATAAAAAAGAAACAGAATTTTTCTATTCAGGCGCGGTTGATGCTGAATAATTCAATATATTATCTGTAAACGGACAGTTTTAGGCTATCCGTTTACAGCTGTTTATAAAAGTACGAAACAGAAAAGGAATGACGACATGCCAATTACCGAATTTCTCGAAAGAAACGCAACGCTCTACAAGGATGATGTGAGCCTTGTTGAAATCAATCCCGAAGTCCAGGAAAAAAGCCGTGTAACATGGAGGGAGTATTCTCTTATTGAGCAGGGCGCAAACCGTGACGGAAGAAGCGAGATAACATGGGATGAGTTCAACAGAAGAGCCAACCGTTTTGCAAACTTTCTTCTTTCAAGAGGAATCAAAAAAGGAGACAGAGTTGCAATTCTTCTCATGAACTGCATCGAATATCTCCCCATATATTTCGGAATCCTCAAAACAGGTGCTCTTGCAGTGCCTCTGAACTATCGCTATACGGCAGATGAAATCAAATACTGTCTCAAGCTTTCAGAAAGCGATGCAATTGTTTTCGGCCCCGAATTCATCGGCAGAATGGAGCAAATCTGTGACAGAATTCCCGATGTAAAGCTCCGTCTCTATCTCGGTGAGGATTGTCCCACGTTTGCCGAAAGCTACAACAAGCTTGTTAAATACTGCACATCAAGAAATCCCGAAGTGAAAATTTCGGATGAAGACCATGCGGCTATTTATTTCTCATCGGGAACAACAGGCTTCCCCAAGGCAATTCTTCATGCTCACAGAGCGCTTGTTCATTCATGCGAGGTTGAGCAGAATCACCATTCGCAAACTAAAGACGATGTTTTTCTCTGCATCCCGCCTCTTTACCACACGGGTGCAAAAATGCATTGGTTCGGCAGTCTGCTTGTAGGCGCAAAATCCGTTCTCCTTAAAGGCGCAAAGCCGGAATGGATTATCAAAGCCGTATCCGAAGAGGAATGCTCAATAGTATGGCTGCTTGTACCCTGGGCGCAGGATATTCTCGATTCAATTGAGAGGGGAGACATCGAGCTTGACCGATTTAATCTTGACCAGTGGAGACTTATGCATATCGGTGCACAGCCTGTACCTCCCAGCCTCATAAAGAGATGGATGAAGATATTCCCCCATCATCAGTATGATACCAACTACGGTCTGAGCGAATCAATCGGTCCCGGCTGCGTTCATCTCGGCGTTGAGAATGTACATAAGGTTGGTGCAATCGGTAAAGCAGGCTACGGCTGGGAAACCAAAATCGTTGACGAAAACGGAAAAACCGTTGAAAGAGGCGAGGTTGGTGAGCTTGCAGTCAGAGGCCCCGGTGTAATGCTCTGCTATTTTAATGACGAAAAATCAACAAACGAAGTGCTTCACGGTAACTGGCTCTTTACGGGCGATATGGCTCAGGAGGATGAAGACGGCTTCATTTATCTTGTTGACCGTAAGAAGGATGTTATTATTTCAGGCGGTGAAAATCTTTATCCCGTACAGATTGAAGATTTCCTCCGTAAGCATGAAGCAATCAAGGATGTTGCCGTTATCGGTCTTCCCGATGCAAGACTCGGCGAAATTGCAGCGGCAATTATCGAAATCAAAGAAGGATATAAGGCGGATGAAGAGGATATCAAGGATTTCTGCCGTGATCTTCCCAGATATAAGCGTCCCCATAAGCTTATTTTTGCAGATGTTCCCCGTAATCCCACGGGTAAGATAGAAAAACCCAAGCTCCGCAAAATTTACTGCGGCGAAAGCCTCGTTGCAGCTCAGGTTGAAATGAAGCTTGATAAGTAAGAAGGAGGAAGAACGATGAAACTTCTTTTAGGTAATGAAGCGGTAGCCAGAGGTCTCTATGAGGCAGGCTGCCGAGTAGTATCCAGCTATCCCGGTACTCCCAGCACGGAGGTTACCGAGTTTGCTGCTACATACGATGAAATATTTTCCGAATGGGCACCCAACGAAAAGGTAGCCTGTGAGGTTGCTTTCGGCGCAAGCGTTGCGGGTGCACGTTCATTCTGTGCAATGAAGCACGTAGGTCTCAACGTTGCGGCTGACCCTCTTTTCACTGCATCGTACACAGGTGTTAACGCAGGTATGGTTATCCTTGTTGCCGATGACCCCGGAATGCATTCGTCTCAGAACGAGCAGGATTCAAGACATTATGCAATGGGTTCGAAAACAATGATGCTTGAGCCTTCTGATTCC
The DNA here is from genome assembly GCA_045602905.1 of Acutalibacteraceae bacterium. Classification (GTDB taxonomy): domain Bacteria; phylum Bacillota; class Clostridia; order Oscillospirales; family Acutalibacteraceae; genus CAG-177. The sequence goes on along the minus strand of JAZSCL010000117.1, from coordinate 3,665 downwards.
GCGGAATGCCTTGACTATACAAAGAGAGCCTTTGAGCTTTCCGAAAAATTCGATACTCCCGTTATTATTCGTCTCACAACAAGAGTTGCTCACTCAAGAAGCGTTGCACCTCTTGCGGAAAGAGTTGATAACGGACTTAAGGAATACACAAAGAACCCCCGGAAGTATGTTATGGTTCCCGCAAATGCAAAAACCAAGCATGTTGTTGTTGAACAGCGTATTCTTGACCAGATTGCTTATTGCGAAAAGGAAGCTGTTGATAACGGACTCAACAAGGTTGAATACAACAGCAAAAAAATCGGTGTTATCACCTCGGGTATCTGCTATCAGTACGCAAAGGAAGCTCTCGGTGAAAACGCATCATACCTCAAGCTCGGATGCGTATATCCTCTTCCCGTTGACCTTATAAAGAACTTTGCCGCAGAATGCGAAAAGGTTTATGTTCTTGAAGAGCTTGACGATTATCTTGAAACCCACTGCCGCAAAAACGGTATTGAGGTTATCGGCAAGGATGCCTTCACTCTTCAGGGTGAATATTCACAGAGTCTTATTGCAAAGGTTGTCCTCGGAAAAGAAACAGAAAGCCTCAAAGCTGATGTCAATATCGTTCCCAGACCTCCCGTGCTTTGTGCAGGCTGTCCCCACAGAGGACTTTTCTATGCTCTCAAACAGCTCAATGTTACCGTAAGCGGCGACATCGGATGCTATACTCTCGGTTTTGCTCAGCCCCTCGGCATGATAGATACCGTTCTCTGCATGGGTGCATCGGTTTCGGCTCTTCACGGCAGAAATGCAGCAAATCCCGAAAACGCAAAGAAGAGCGTTGCAGTTATCGGTGACTCAACCTTCATTCATTCGGGCGTAACAGGTCTTATCAATATCGCATATAACGCAACGGATTCCGTTGTTATCATTCTTGATAACTCAATCACGGGTATGACCGGTCATCAGCAGAATCCCACAACAGGCAAGAATATCAAGGGCGAGCCTGCAAACGCAGTAAGCCTTGAAGCCCTTGCAAAGGCAGTGGGAATTCAGAATGTTATCGTTGTTGACCCCTATAATCTTGCGGAAACCAAGGAAGGCATCAAGCAGGCTCTTGAAGCAGACGGTCCCGCAGTTGTTATTTCAAGAAGACCCTGTGCACTTCTTAAAACAGTCAAGCATAATCCGCCCCTTAAAGTTAACAAGGATAAATGCAAGTCCTGCAAAATGTGCATGAAAATCGGTTGCCCCGCTATCAGCATGAAGGACGGCAAGGCAGAAATCGATTTCACGCAGTGCCTCGGCTGTAATGTATGCAGCCAGCTTTGCAAATTCGGTGCTATTGAATAAGAGGGGAGGATTAAAAATGAACAAGTCAATTATGATTGTCGGTGTCGGCGGTCAGGGAACATTGCTTGCCAGCCGTATTCTCGGCTCAGCACTTCTCGACTGCGGCTACGACGTTAAGGTTTCCGAGGTTCACGGTATGAGCCAGAGAGGCGGTTCGGTTGTTACATATGTAAGATTCGGTGAAAATGTTGCTTCTCCCATCATCGAAAAAGGCGAAGCAGATATCATTCTTGCGTTCGAACAGCTTGAAGCGGCAAGATGGCTTGAATACCTTAAGCCCGACGGAAAAATAATCGTTAACACTCAGAAAATGGACCCCATGCCCGTTGTTATGGGTGCTGCGGAATATCCCGAAGGAGTTATTGAAGCTCTTAAAGCTTCGGGTGCCGATGTTGCGGAGCTTGACGCTCTGCCCATGGCAGTTGAAGCGGGTACGGCAAAGGCTGTTAATGTTGTGCTTATCGGCGCAATGGCAAAGAACATGGCTTTTGTTGAAAAAGAAACATGGATAAAAGCTCTCAGAGAGAGTGTTCCGCCCAAGTTCCTTGAGCTTAATCTCAAGGCATTTGAAATGGGTTATAATATCTGATATAAAAAGGAGTGTTACCAATGAGCAATTATTATCAGCCTGAAATCGAAACCGCATCGGTTGAAGACCTCAGAAAAATTCAGAACGAAAAATTGGTTAAGCAGGTAAAACACGTTTATGAAAACGTTAAGTATTACCGTGACCTTATGGATGAAAAGGGTGTTACACCCGACGACATAAAGTCAATTGACGATCTTCATAAGCTTCCGTTCCTTACAAAAGCGGATCTTCGTGATGCTTATCCCTACGGACTTCTCGGCACAGACCTCAAAAACTGCGTCAGAATTCAGTCCACAAGCGGAACAACCGGCAGACGAGTTGTTGCGTTCTATACACAGGAAGATGTTGATCTCTGGGAAGAATGCTGTGCACGAGCAATCGTTGCCGCAGGCGGAACAAACGAGGATGTTTGTCAGGTTGCATACGGCTACGGTCTTTTCACCGGCGGTCCCGGACTCAACGGCGGTTCACATAAGGTAGGCTGTCTGACTCTCCCCATGTCATCGGGTAATACAGAGCGTCAGATTCAGTTCATGCAGGACCTTCACTCAACAATTATCTGCTGCACACCCTCATATGCAGCTTATATCGGCGAAACTCTCAAGGAAATGGGTCTTACTCCCGATGATATCGACCTTAAGGCGGGTATTTTCGGCGCTGAACCCTGGACAGAAGAAATGCGCCGTGATATCGAAAAATCGCTCGGCATCAAGGCATATGACATATACGGTCTTACCGAAACCAGCGGACCGGGTGTATCCTTTGAATGCGAAGAGCAGACGGGTATGCACATCAACGAGGACCACTTCCTTGCTGAAATTATTGACCCTGAAACCGGTGAAGTTCTTCCCGAAGGCTCAAAGGGTGAACTTGTTTTCACAAGCCTTGATAAGGAAGCGTTCCCCCTTCTCCGTTATCGCACAAGAGATATATGCGTTCTTTCAAGAAAGAAGTGCTCCTGCGGACGCACACTCATCAAGATGAGCAAGCCTATGGGCAGAAGCGACGATATGATGATTATCAGAGGAGTTAATGTATTCCCCTCACAGATTGAAACAGTTCTTCTTAAAGAAGGCTATTCGGCAAACTACCTCATCGAGGTTGACAGAGCAAACAACACCGATACTCTTGATATTTCAGTTGAGCTCAATCCCGATCAGTTCTCCGATACGGTTAAGGAGCTTGCCGTTAAGGAAAAGGCACTTGCGGCAGCAATCAAGACAATGCTCGGCATCAATCCCAAGGTACACCTTGTTGCACCCAAGACCATCACAAGAAGCGAAGGCAAGGCAGTAAGAGTTATTGACAAGAGAAAGCTTCACGATTAAGAGAGGAGAAGAACCATGAGCGTAAAACAGATTTCCGTTTTTATTGAAAACAAAAAAGGTAAGCTTGCAGAGGCTACCAGATACATCGCAGACCATGATATTAATCTCAGAGCTCTTTCAATTGCGGACACACAGGATTTCGGAATTCTCCGCATAATCTGTGATGATCCCAAAATGGCTGATGCAGCTCTCAAAGACGGCGGATACATCACAACAGTAACCGATGTTCTTGCTGCTGCTATTTCGGACACTCCCGGCAGCCTTGCAACAATTCTTGAGGTTCTTTCGGATGCCAACATTGTTGTTGAATATACATATGCGTTCAACTCCTCAAAGGCAGGCGCATACATGATTTTCCGTGTTGACGATAATCAGCTTGCAGCCGCAGCCCTCGCAGGCGCAGGAATCAAAAC
>JAZSCL010000116.1:0-3922 GCA_045602905.1 Acutalibacteraceae bacterium | reverse complement strand
TGCTGAATGAACAACCGCAGAAATCAAAGCAACGATTGAATAGTATTTCATTTTATCTACCTCCTTTTAGCGATAAAAAAAGCGGCGAAAGCATAGCCTCCGCCGCTTCAGTATTAATGATAAATTAAAAATCAAACGATTGAAATACGCTCTGCAATAGTGTGGATTTAATGTTCAAAAGTGTTGCAGATATTGATGCTTGTTGTGAATATATTTCCCTCGCAGGAAACGAAAACATCGCCGTCATATTTCTGTGCAATCGTTTTTATGCTCTTGAGTCCGTAGCCGTGGTTGAGCTTATCGGCTTTTGCCGTGCCGATATGCTTTGTGTCAACCTGAGCTTCAACGGGATTCTCAACGGAAACAACAATTCTGCCGCCCATTGTTATAATGCTTGCAAAAATTGTTTTCTTTGCAGAGTTTCCGAGACCCTCTGCGGCTTCAATCGCATTGTCAAGTGCGTTGCCGATAAGTACGCCGAGCTCGAGCAAATCAACATTGATTTTATCCGAAATTTTAACCGAATAATCGAGTGTTATTCCCTTGCTTTCGGCAATGGCGAGTTTGGACTGAAGAACTGCATCAACTGCGGGGTTTCCCGAATTTATAACACCGTTGTTTGCTTCATCAAGAAAATCCACTTCGCCCTTTATTGCATCAATGGCAGACTGGGTCTGACCGTCTGCGAGAAGTCCCGAAACGGAGAGCAGTTTGTTTTTAATATCATGTCTGAAAGTGCGGATTTCGCTTTGGTAGCGATAAAGCTCCTCGTAGTGAGCAAGCTGATTTTTAATTTGTTCGTTGGCAAAACCGAGCTTTGCCTTCGATTCAACATAGTCCTTTTGTCTGTAAATAAGAAAGAGGGTAACTAAGTTTGCGGCAATCATAAGAATTGCAACCGGAGAGAATAAAATCGCAGGAATGCTTTTAAGCTCGTAGGTGCATTTAAGAATAACAAGTGTAACAAAAACGGTTGCAATCGGCTGAATTATGAGCAATGCCGAAAGACCTCCGGAAACACCAAGGTCAATCTTGCCGATTTTCTTCGATATGAAATAAGTTATGATAAACGCAATAAACTTGCAGATGAAACCCATTCCTGCAAATATATAATCGTTCTCCATAAAGCTGAGTGTTTCTTCGCCCAATATAAATCCGGTTAAAAGAACCGCAATCATTTCGGAAGCACCTGCTACAATTGTATAAACCACACCGCCGATTATCGCAAAAAACGGTTTGACTTTGTATGACAAACCGAATGCGAGAGCGATAACCGTGCTCATAATAAGCAGAGTCAAGCCTGTTCCGGTCAGAAAATAAGACGAAAGAGTGTTCAGAACAATTGCTGCTGACATAACAAGAATATGAAATTTTCTTTCAAGCCTCTTTTTTGCAACGGCAGAGAATAAAACTTCTACTGCAAAAATTTCAAAGCAAGCAAAAAGGAAATGTGAAATTATTCTTACCATTTCACCAGCCCCACTTTCTTATAAAAATATCATATGCCTTCAATGCTTCCTGCTTCTTACGAACGCTGACGGCAACCTTTGAACCGTCAGTCAGCTCAACCTCATTAGCATTGAAGCTTTTTATGTAGTTCATATTTACTATGAACCCCTGATGAACACGCACAAATCCGTGCGGTTTCAGAATTTCGTATATCTCCGAAATTTTACCCACAGCCTCATAAACACCGCTTGCGGTATGCACGGTCAGATGTCTGCGGTAACCCTCAACGAAGCTTATTTTGTTGATGGAAATTTTGTTTCGCACGCTTTCCCATTTCAGAATAACGCTCGCATTTGTTGCGGTGTATTTTTTCATCGCTCTTGTGAAAACTTCGCTGAATTCTTTTTCCTTAATCGGCTTCACCAGAAAATGCAGAGCCTCGATTCTGAACGCATCGAAGATGTAACTTGAATGGCTTGAAACAAAAATTATGATTGTTTCGGGCGCGAATTCTCTTATGGTTTCGGCGGCTTCAACGCCGTTGATACCGCCCATCTCAATGTCGATGAACACAATATCAAAGCATCCGCCGTTCTTATAAAATTCAATCAAATCTTCGCCGCAGGAGAAATCGGAAATGTCAAAACCGTCGTCTTCGGTATGAAACGGTTTGAGCAGATTCCTGATTTCTCTGACGGCAAAACAGTCATCGTCACAAATACAGATTTTCATATTATCCTCACAATTCAAATTCTTTTTTCAAAGCAGGCAAGAACTAATCCCGGCTCAACTTCAAGTCTTTTACCCGTATCTCTGTAGCCACATTTGGTGTAGCATTTTCTGTTTTTATCCAGATCTTCAGGGAAATCAACATACAGTTTTCTCGGCTTTTTCAAAAACTTTTCCGATTGTAATATCGCCTCTGTTGCAATACCCTTGTTCTGATATTCGGGCGAAATATATACTCTTCCGAGATAATATTTACCCCAACGAAGATTTTTTACAAACGGTGTTGAGCCATTGATTCTGTATAAAATACCGCCGACAATTTTCTCGTCAAAAAGAATTGTTAAATACAGAAACTTCGGATTGTTTAATCTGCAAATTATATCCCTTTCATCTCTCAGAAATGGATTACCTGCATCGTGATACTTTTCATAAAGCGGCAGAAAGGCGTTTTGCTGAATAGCTGTTAAAGCATTAACATCTTCAATTGTTGTTTCTCTTAATGTTATCATTGTAATCTCTCCAAATAAAAAACTCCCCTGATATGAAAATCAGAGGAGTCGCAAAATAATCTCTATATAAATACAGCTATATTGCGGACAAAATAACATCTGATTTCATATACGATTCTGAATAATTAACATAATACATTGTCATTTTGTCCACCTGCCTTTCTTTAAAAATTTTCTATATTTTAACAATACAAAACAAATTTGTCAACCGTTTTTGCCGATTGTGCAAAAGTGTTGATTTTAAATGCAAAAGTGTTTGAGAAAAACTAATTTGTTATCCGAATATTTTTGAAAACAAAGCAACTATTTTGCCGATTGTGTTATTGATAATCACATTGTAAATCCAAGGTGAAATAAAATCAATCGGACCGTATCCGCCTTTTTCTCCCGTGAGGTCTGTATATGTCTTTTCATAAATTTCAGGGTTTTTCGGGTCATCTTCATCAACAACAATCATTTTAACGTGTCTTGTTGCACCGCCCATTCCGTAAGCCTTCCAGCCGAAGGATGCATTATAGCCGAGAATGATTCCTTCATCGGTTTTGCCGTAAAAGCTGTTGGTGTGGTCATGACCGAAGAAAGCCGCAACGATGTCGCCCTTCTCAACCCAGCTTTCATACTGTCTGTTGGTTTCGTCACCGGTAGGATTCGGGTATTCATAGAAGCTGCCGCCCATATGTTTGTCGGGGTCAACGATTTTGTATCCGTCGGGAGTAAAGGTTGCGTTTTCTGTTCCGAACGGAACTTCTTTCAGAATTGAATTAATCTGTCTTACGGGTATATGCTCGAATACATAAGACGGAACGGGAACTCCGCCGTTGAGTGCTTTGAGTTCATCGCTCTTTGATTCGTACCATTTGATTTGTTCTTCGCTTACACCGTCATAATCGCCGTTCTCATCTTTTGAATGAGTGTCCATAAGATAAACATTGAAAACTATTTTTCCGTTATCTGAATAAACGGGAATGTTGTATGTACCTGCATCGCATCCGTCAGCGGCAACGCAATAGTTGAAAGTTTCTGTGCAGTAACCCATCAGCTCATCGGCTGACACGCCGTACTGTGTATCGTGATTTCCGAATGTGAGAGCAAAAGGAACTTTTGCATTTTCAACAACCTGAAAGATTCCGTGCATTGATTCAAAAAGAGTTTCTTTTGTCGGATTGAGAAATCTTTCATAGAAAATGTCACCGTTAAAGACAATAAGATCGGGTTTTTCGCTTTCAATGGCAGCT
>JAZSCL010000115.1:0-7343 GCA_045602905.1 Acutalibacteraceae bacterium | reverse complement strand
CTCACATAGTATGTGAATGTAAGCGGTCAACGCTTATAGTTTTGTGAAAACCGATTCCATATGTCTGAAACACAATATCTCACGCACATTCGAGCATTTTTCTCTTTGACATACGCTCGTATGCCTGCATCGAAGAAATGCCCGACTGCACGCAACCTATTGTGCTTCAGATGCGAAGCAGTTTTGAAAGAGAAGATTTTCGTCACGGCAAGGCGATAATCTGCACGGAATACGAGGCTATTTCAAAGATTTTTAACGTAGCTGTGGCGGAAATATGCCTTTCAAAACCATATGTGAACGGTGTTCGCAAAACTATTTAAATCAGAGGGAGGTCAGACTCATGGGTTGCGGATGCAATAACAACTGGTGTCTTTTCATCATCCTTATTCTTCTCTTCTGTAACAACGATTGCGGTTGCGGTTCAAACTATTCAGGCTGCTCAGGCTGTTCAGTAGCAAGAAACAATGACTGTGGCTGCGGCTGCGGTTGCTAACTTAGGTGATACCTCACTAAGCGAAAAACAAAAGAAAAGGAATAAATAATTATTGGCTTGAGTCGGCGATTAAACCTTCTCAAGCCAATTTTTATTATTAAATCAAAGCAAGGATTTCTGCCGCCTCTTTCTGCGTTAATCCGCCGGGAGAGGCGGTAAAATTACGGGGAATAACGCTCTGCCAACGCAGGGCATATTTTTCTGCTTTTTCGCCGATTTTAACGCCGTTAAGGTCGGTGAGTGATGCTATGACACGCTTCACTTCATCAATATTTTCCGTCATTCCTGCGAAATCGGCAAATTTTTCGGGTGCATATTCCGCACAGCGGTCTATATAGGGTGCAAAGAATGCGGCGCAGGCCATGCCGTGGGGAATGCCGTAGTTTTCCGTCAAAACATATCCCAGAGGATGAGGGAATGCAGTGCCGCAGGTGTTGATAACAAGACCTGCATAGATTGATGCATAATAAAGAGGTTCACGCAAATCGGGGTCAACGGTATCGGTCTGTGAAAGTGCTTTAAGACAGCGGTAAAGCTCGGGAATGCACTTTTCGGCAAAGAGCCTCAGAACCCCGTTGCATTTCGGAGTGAAGAAGCCTTCAATTGCATGGGCGAAGGCATCAAGTGCGGTTGAAACCGTTATTTTATAGGGCATTGACATTGTGTATTTCGGGTCGCAGAATGAAATTTTTGCATAGCAGTCGGGACCTGAAATGCTCTTTTTTATGCCCGTTTCGTCGTTTGTGAGCACGGCAACGGCAGTAACTTCGCTGCCCGTGCCTGCGGTTGTGCCGATAAGAGCAACAGGAAGTGCAGGGTTGTTATATTCTCTTTTGTAAATATCAATGGGTGAGAGGTCGGGATTTGATGCATAAATCGCAACGGCCTTTGCGGCATCAAGCACCGAGCCGCCGCCGATTCCGAGAATGAAATCCGCAGCGATTTCTCTTGCTTTTACGCCTGCTTCATGGCATGAGCTGAGAAGAGGATTTTCGCCTATTCCGTCAAACTGACCCCATGAAATTCCTTCTTTTTCAAGGGCTTTGACGGCATCGCCGAGAGCTCCGCTTTTTTCTGCGGAGGATTTTCCCGTAAGTATCAGACAGCTTTTGCCCAATGCACGGAATTCGGCGGAATTATCTTCGACGGCGTTGTTTCCCCAAACGCATTTTGCGGGCATATATATTGAACAGGACATAATATTTACTCCTTCTGATGTTATTTATTGACATTTTACCATATATTGACTCAAAAAGAAATAAAAAATTTAATTAATAGTTACAAAAATTGTTGAAATGTTATTGCATTAGGTGTATTATATATTATTATAGAAAAGTATGGGGTGAAGCAATGAAAAAGGCGGTCGGAATAATTACGGCTCTTGTTATTGCTTTGCTCGGTGCGTTTATTATTTATGATGCAACGCTCAACAAAACCGTCAGCGAAAGCTTTTTTGCAATGAACACTCTCGTTTCCGCAGAGGTTACGGGAATGTCCGCAAAAGACGATTGCAGGGAGATTGAAAAAACCGTTTCGGAGCTTGATACTCAGACTCTTTCACGCACTTCGGAGAATTCCGAAATCTTCCGTATAAATAAAAACGGCGGCGGTGAAATAAGCGAAAAAACCGCAGGATATTTTTCAGCTTTGCTTGATGTCTGTGAGAAAAGCGGCGGTGCATTCGACTTTACTCTCGGCGGAGTGAGCGACCTGTGGAAATTCGGCAGCAATCCCGTTATTCCCGATGAAATGCTGCTTTCCGATGCCGTTTCGCACAGCGGATATAAAAAAATCAGCCTTGACGGTAATTCGGTTTCGTTTCCCGATAATCTGATTGTCGATTTCGGTGCGTCGGGCAAGGGAATTGCACTTGATGAAATAAAAAATCATCTTGAGACTTCAAAGGCAAAAAGAGCTGTTGTGGCGGTGGGAGGCAGTGTGCTCCTTTACGGTGACGGAGATTTTACCGTCGGAATCCGCAATCCCGAAGGAAATTCGGGAAGTTACATCGCAAAGCTGAAAACAGATGCCTGCTGTGTTTCAACCTCAGGCAGCTATGAGCAGAGTTTTGAGCAAAACGGCAGAATCTATCATCATATTCTTGACCCGAAAACTGGTTATCCCTCGGATAATGAGGTTATGAGTGTAACAATTGTTTCCGACAGCGGACTTTTAAGCGATGCACTTTCAACAGCCTGTTTCGTGCTCGGAGTTGAAAAGGGATTTGAACTTGCCGATGAATACGGTGCAAAGGCTGTTTTTATCACGAAAGATAAAAAAATCATTCCGTCAGACGGTCTTGAACTTGAAATAACCGATAACGGATACACCTTGGTGATTCAATGAACACAAAGCTTATAAAAAAAGGTGACCTTGCGGTTATTGCGGTTATTCTTGCCGCTGCGCTGATTTTCGCCTTTTTCAATTACAGAAATGCGGAAAATCCCGTTGCGGTAATAACCGTTGACGGCGTGACTGTTGAAACAATCAATCTTGCATCGGTCAAAGAAAAAATAACAATAAAACCCGATGCCCGAATCGAGGTTGAAATTGCTGCGGAAAACGGTGAGGTTTGGTTTGAGCATTCCGACTGTGAGGATAGACTCTGCGTTGCAACGGGAAAGCTGAAAAACGGCGGAGATACGGCTGTCTGTCTGCCTGCAAAAACCGTTATAACAATCACGGGCTCGGATGTTGACGCCGTTGTTTATTGATATGAAAAAGAAAAATGATATTGCATATAAAACCGCGCTCCTCGGAATTCTGTGCGGACTTGCGCTGGCACTCGGCTTTCTGGAAAGTCTTCTGCCGCCTATTCCGTTTCTGCCTCCGGGAGCAAAACCCGGTTTTTCAAATATAATAACAATGTTCACTGCGGGAAGCCTCGGCTTTCCGTCAGCCGCCGCAATCGCTCTTGCAAAAGGCGGACTTGCCTTCGTAACAAGAGGGGCAACGGCGGGAATAATGAGCCTTTCGGGAGGTCTTTTATCGGCTCTTGCGATGTATCTTCTGATGCGTTATGCAAGAAAATCTCTCGGACTCATCGGAATTTCGGTAATATGCGCTTTGTGCCACAATATAGGTCAGCTCTTTGCGGCTGTATTTATTACGGGCACGGCGAATATCATATATTACGCACCCGCACTTGCGGTTTTCGGGATTTTTACGGGAGCCGTAACGGGAGTTATTCTCAAAGCGGTTATTCCGCCGCTGGAGAAGCTCGGAAAACACATTCTTAAGTAAATTATCACGAAGATTAAAGATAGGAGGAATTGCATTATGGCTAAGACCATAGTTGACGGCGTTTTGCAGGCTGTCAAAAAGGTCAGAGGCGGTGTAAAGGTTGACCACCACAAAAACACAGCCGAATGCGAGGTTGTGAGAATGCCCGTACCCTCAAAGGTTGTCATTCCCATGCAGCAGCATATCGGTGCACCCTGCGAGCCTGTTGTTAAGGTTGGTGACGAGGTGGCTGTAGGTCAGCTTATAGGTGATACAGACAAATTTGTCAGTGCACCCATCCACGCTTCTGTTTCCGGTAAGGTTGTTGCAGTCGGTGATGTTAAGATGCCCAACGGCACAATGGCAAAAGCTGTTACAATTGAATCCGACGGTGAAATGCGTCTTTGGGAGGGTATCACTCCCCCGAAGGTTGAAACAAGAGAAGATCTGATTAAGGCGGTCAGAGCATCGGGACTTGTAGGTCTCGGCGGTGCTGGCTTCCCCACTCACGTAAAACTCAATTTCCCTGCCGATAAAAACATTGATACCCTTGTTATCAATGCCGCCGAATGCGAGCCTTACATAACGGTTGACTACCGTGAATGCATTGAAAATTCATGGGATATTCTTGCAGGCGTTTATCTGCTCAAAGACCTTCTCGGCTTCAAGCAGGTTATAATTGCCGTTGAGGATAACAAACCCGAAGCGTTCAAGGTTCTTAAAAATATTGCAGACCACGAGTACGATGTTCACGATGAAGTTAAGCTCATGGTTCTTGAATCGAAATATCCTCAGGGTGCGGAAAAGATGATGGTTCAGTCCGCAACCGGCAGAAAAGTTCCTCCCGGAAAGCTCCCTGCGGATGTCGGCTGCGTTGTTATGAACGTTGCATCCGTTGCGTTCATCGCTCGCTATATCAAAACAGGCAAACCCCTTGTAAGCCGTTCGCTTACCGTTGACGGTTCGGCAATCAAAGAACCCAAAAATGTTAGAGTTCCCGTTGGTACAAATATCGGAGAAATCATTGAATTCTGCGGCGGTTTCGGTAAAGAACCCTGCAAGATTCTTACGGGCGGACCGATGATGGGTCTTGCAATCGTTGGAACGGATTTGCCCGTTCTCAAGCAGAATAACGCTCTTCTTGCATTCTCAAAGGAAGATGCTGTTCTCAAGCCTGAAAAAGACTGTATCCGCTGCGGCAGATGCGCAATTGCCTGCCCCATGAGCCTTATGCCCACAAATATCGTTAAGGCGGCAAAGGCAAAAGACCCCGAAACACTCAAACAGCTCGGCATTATGGTTTGCATGGAATGCGGAAGCTGTGCGTTTGCTTGTCCTGCAGGCAAACCTCTTGTTCAGCATATGCGTCTTGCAAAAACAATTCTCAGAGAGGAGGGCAACAAATAATGGTTGACGGAAAAAAGCTTGTTGTAAGTGCATCTCCCCATCTTCGCACAAAGGACACAACAACAGGAATAATGCTTGATGTTATCATTGCGCTGATCCCTGCTCTTATTGCGGCAGTTGCCATATTCGGACCCCGTGTTCTTGCGGTTACCGCAACAACGGTTATCACTGCCGTTCTTTCGGAATTCGTTGCAAGAAAGGTTATGAAGCGTCACAATACAATCGGTGATTTAAGTGCGGTTGTAACGGGACTTATTCTTGCATTCAACCTGCCCGTAAGCATTCCTCTGTGGATGGCTGCAATCGGCAGCTTCTTTGCAATTGTTGTAATCAAACAGTTCTTCGGCGGTATTGGTCAGAACTTCGCAAACCCCGCAATCGCCGCAAGAATCATTCTTCTTATTTCATTCGGACAGGCAATGGGCAACTGGACTGCTCCTCTTTCATGGAAAACAGACGCAGTTTCAACCGCAACACCCCTTGCAATCATCGGCGGCGAATCCGCTGAAGCCCTGCCCTCACTGCTTGATATGTTCCTCGGTATCAGAGGCGGATGTATCGGCGAAACCTGTTCACTCGCTCTTATCGTTGGCGGCATTTACCTTATCGCAAAAAAGGTTATTTCTCCCAAAATTCCTCTTGCATATATCGGCACTGTTGCCGTTATCATGCTCATTGCAGGCAAATTCGACCTCGAATTCCTTGCATATCAGCTTATGGGCGGCGGACTTCTTCTCGGTGCATTCTTCATGGCAACCGATTATTCGACAAGCCCCATCAAATCAAATGCAAAAATCGTTTTCGGTATCGGCTGCGGTCTTTTAACCTGCGTTATCAGACTTTTCGCATCCCTTCCCGAAGGTGTATCCTTTGCAATCCTTATCATGAATCTTCTTGTTCCTCATATTGAAACAATCATGGCTCCCAAGCCCTTCGGTACTGTTAAAGAAAAGAAGTCAAAGGGAAAGGAGGCTGAGGCAAAATGAAAAGCCTGAAAGAATATCTTGTTCCCACGGTAACACTTTTCGTAATCTGCCTTGTTGCCACCGTTCTTCTCGGACTTACAAACTCCGTAACAGAGCCTATTATTGAAAAGCTGGCAATTGAAACGGAAATCAAGTCAAGACAGATTGTTTTTGCCGATGCTGTAAGTTTCGGCGAAGAAACAGAAGTAAACGGTGCAAAGGTTGTTGCCGCACTTGATGAGAATGATGAAATCATCGGTCATGTTGTTGTTAATACAGCAAAAGGCTACGGCGGTGACATTTCCGTTATGACAGGTGTTGATGCAGACGGTAAGGTTACGGGTGTCAACATTCTTTCCCACGCAGAAACAGCAGGTCTCGGCGCAAAGGCGGCTGAGCAGAGTTTCCGTGACAGATTTATAGGTCTTGTTCAGGGAATTACCGTTTCCAAGGATAAGGCAGGGGAAAATTCAATTGACGCCATCACAGGCGCAACAATTACTTCAAGAGCAATGACAGAAGCTGTCAATGCCGCAATCGAAGCAGCGGGAGGTGCAAACAATGGCTGAGAAAAAATCTCTCGGTAAGGAATTTACCAAAGGTCTTATAGCCGAAAACCCTGTTTTCAGACTCGTTCTCGGCACTTGTCCCACCCTTGCAACCACAACAAGCGTTGTCAATGCATTGGGTATGGGTATCTCTGCAATGATAGTTCTTGTTTGTTCAAACATCGTTATCTCCCTTCTCAGAAAGGTTATCCCCTCGAAGGTGCGTATTCCCGCTTATATTGTTGTTATCGCATCGTTTGTTACAATCGTTCAGATGATAGTCAAGGCGTTCGTTCCCGCACTTGATGCGGCGCTCGGCGTATTCCTTCCCCTTATCGTTGTTAACTGCATTATCCTCGGCAGAGCAGAGGCATTTGCAGGCAAGAATTCCGTTGTAGCATCGGCAATTGACGGTCTGGGTATGGGTGTCGGCTTCACAATCGCACTCTGCCTTATGGCTTCCGTAAGAGAAGTTCTCGGCGCAGGTACATTCCTTGCAGGCGCACAGAATCTTCTTGTGCTCTTCGGCGACAACGTTCTCGGCGGTTGGAACGGATTTACACTTCCGTGGACAGAATATCTGACTCCCATGACAGTGTTCATTCTCGCTCCCGGCGGATTCCTTACTTTCGGTCTTCTCATGGCTTGCGCAAACAAGCTTGCTGAAAAGAAAGGCAAACCCAAGGCAGGTCTCGGCGGCTGTCAGGC
>JAZSCL010000114.1:0-2478 GCA_045602905.1 Acutalibacteraceae bacterium | reverse complement strand
GTCGGTGACAGAATTGCGGTTGTCGGCATGAACGGAAGCGGTAAAACAACAATGATAAAACTGCTTTGCCGTCTTTATGACCCGACAGAGGGATACATCACCCTCAACGGAATTGATATTCAGAAATATGATTATGAGGACTACTTGGATTTGTTCTCGGTTGTATTTCAGGATTTCAGACTATTCTCATTTTCCGTTGGTGAAAACGTTTCGGCAGAGGTTGATTATGACGAAGAAAAAGTATGGTCATCGCTTGAAAAAGCAGGTATGCTTGAACGTGTAAAAGCTATGCCCAAAGGGCTTAAAACTACCGTTTACAAAGATTTTGAAGAAGACGGTGTTGAAATTTCAGGCGGTGAAGCACAGAAGCTCGCAATCGCACGAGCACTCTATAAAGATGCAGCGTTTGTTATTCTCGATGAACCCACAGCATCTCTCGACCCCATCGCCGAACACGAAATCTATTCCCGATTCAACGATATGGTCAAGGATAAAACAGCGGTTTATATCTCCCACCGTCTGTCATCCTGCCGTTTCTGCGACAGAATCCTCGTGTTCGATAACGGTCAGCTGATTCAAGACGGCTCGCACGAAAATCTCCTCGAAAACCCTAACGGCAAATATAGCGAACTCTGGAACGCTCAGGCACAATATTATGCGGAAAATAAAACACAATAAGCAAAATAACACCTCTTCCGAAACGGTTGAGGTGTTATTGCGTTATGGAAATAATTGATGTATAATAATAAAAAATAATTTGTTGGAGAAAAAGTATGTTTGAACTCGAACAAGTATGCAATGAAAATATGTCGCATTACAGCGAATATGAAAAAGCATTTGAAACTGATTTGAAGCAGTATCAATCAAGAATTTATCCGTCAGAAAGTGCAGAAGTTTTGCATTGGTATCATATAAAGGCAGACAAGAAATATATCGGAGCAATTTGGCTTGAGAAAAATGCTGATAAAGATTTTGCAGTTCTCGGTATTTTTATAGCTGATGAGCTTTACAGAAATAAAGGTATTGGTAAATCGACAATTGAACAAATAATCAAAACCGATTTACAGAATATGTACACAAATAAAATACTCCTCCGTGTCCGTGAAGAAAACGAAAGAGCAATCAGATGTTATAAATCGGTTGGGTTTAAAGAAAACCTAAGATATAAAAAAGGAAATTTTAGCGTTATTGAAATGATATATGATGCTTGAAAAGTTCATAAATAGAGAATATAATGATGTTTCCATATAAATTCCGAAAGGAGAAATTGTATGAGTTACATTGGCGAAATGAGAAAATTTGTAGGTCACGCACCGATTATGGCGGTTGCAGCAATGGGTATTCTCTATAACGAAGAAAAAGGCTTGCTTCTTGAAAAAAGAACAGATACAGGTGAGTGGTGCACTCCCGGTGGTGCCATTGAGCTTGGCGAATCTTTGGAAGATGCACTTAAAAGAGAAATCAAAGAAGAAACAAATCTCGATATTGCAAATCCGAAGTTATTTGATATAAAAGCAAACGTTCACATGGTTTATCCTAACAAGGATGAAGTTTACTACACAGATGTTGTTTATGAAATCAACGAATTTTTCGGTGATATAAAACCAGATAAAGAAAGTACGGAATTGAGATTCTTTGATTTAGATAATCTTCCGAAAAACATAATGCCGACCCAAATTGGATATATTGAAAGATTTGTTTCGGAAAAACGCAAATAAATATTAAAAGCCATATAGGTTGACACAAAATCAACTTATATGGCTTTTTCCATGCGGTAGTTTATTCGGCTATTTTAATTTTAACTCCGAGTTCTTCAAACTGCATTAAATCGTCTTCCGAAGAATCGCTGTCAGTTATAATATAATTAAGTTTACTTGCAGGACAAATGCTGATTATAGAATCGAAACCAATTTTTTCAACAGGATATAAACCGTAAACCGTTTTTGAGTTGTTTATGATGGCATTTGTCAGTTCAACACTTCTTGACTTCTGAATAGAAAGACCGAACTTTGCCGAAACACAAGCGGAAGTAACAAAGCATTTATCAAAACGAAGTCTGTTGATTACAGATAATGCAAAGCTGTCATAGAAGCAACCGTTTGCCTGCATTTCGCCGCCTGCAAGAATAACCGTTATATTTTCCTTTTTACGAAGTTCTTCGGCAATTGAAATCGAATTGGTAACAACAGTACAATTTACTGTTCCGATGTTTTGTGCCATAAGATAGCCTACACTTGCATTGGTGATATAAACAACGTCATTTTCTTCAATTGTTTTTACAGCTTCTTTTGCTATCGCAAGATAGTTTTCCTTGACTTCAACAACACGCTCATCGGGTGAAAGATTTTTAATTACATTTCCGCCAATTTGTCTTGCAGGAATAGCACCGCCGTGAGTTCTTTTCAAAAGTCCCTGTTCTTCAAGAAGTCTTAAATCTCTTTTTGCCGAGTCATAGCTGATTTGAAATGTTTCCTGAAT
>JAZSCL010000113.1:0-4066 GCA_045602905.1 Acutalibacteraceae bacterium | reverse complement strand
ACGGTATGTCTTTTGTCCAAACTCAACACAAAGCATCATATTGAAATTGATTTGGATATGGATGAACTTGATTTGACCGATGCGGAGAAGAAAGCTACCTATCAGGAAATCAAGGATTATGTGCTTGAACACAGCGGTCTGAAAGTCAGCAGTTTGTATATCGCACAGGTAAAACAGAAATGCGGCATTATCGAGCGTGATTGTTATAATAAGCCGAAATCTGAGGATGCAAGACAACCCCAATGCCCTCCGAATAAAGAAAAAGCAATCAAGGAAGCATTAAAACACTTCGGAATGATTAAATAAATATGTTTTAAACCCTCTGAGAATCAAATGATTTTCAGAGGGTTTTACTCGGTATTTATAATTGGAGTGTAGTTTATTTACAAAAGAAATCTGCAAAAGCACTTCGAAATAAAATTTACGTATTACTGATTACGCTTGTTATGCTTTTCTAAAGCGATATTAATTTCTTCAGCTTCTTTTTTGATGATGTAATAATTGAGTAAAAAAGCAATTAAATAAACAACGGCAACTGAAATAAGCATCATTACAATACCTTTTATATCAAAATTCAACCAATCAAACCATACGCCTAAACTAATCATAATTACTGACATTAAAGCATAGTGTATCACAATCGAAACCGCAAGTTTTGTCTTGGTGTTTATTGCCGTGAAAATAAAAGCACCGATGCTTGTCATGATTGATGTGATAAATCCGGAAAGAAGAACTTGCCAAAGCACACTGTCGGGCACATCGTAACCCGGTGACAAAGACATATTTACCGCACAAACAAAAACTATCCCCAAAGTTATTGTTGAGAAAAAATTAATAAATACCTTTAAAAAATTCATTTTCATTCCTCCTATATTCCAAGTTTTTTCTTTAGATTTGCGACATACTGTCTTGTTATTATAACTTTTTCACCATTGCAGAGCACACCTTCAAGTCTGCCGTTAAACATCGGTACTATTTTGCTGACTTTTGAAATATTTACTATCATTGATTTTGAAATTCGCACAAAATTCGTTTGTTTGTATATTTCTTCAAGTTCATACAATTTTTGCTTTATTTCAAAAACCTTTTTTTCACAGCAAGCGTAAACTTTGTTATCAACCGATTCAAAATAATAAACTTCTTTTGAATCAAGCTGAACAATTTCATTTTCGTAAAAGGCAGTTATCCGGTTTCTTCCGGCTTTGACAGCATATATCAGATTTATTATATCGCTGTCCATAGTATTGGTTCTGATGATTATTTCTTCTTCGGCACCGTCAGCCAAAGCTTCAATTGTTATTTTCATAACAGCCTCCGATCATTTGTCAGATTTTTTTGCTCTTTTTGTTACAATTGCACCGCACACCAAAAAAACGATGCCGCAGGTAAGTAATATTATTATACTGTCAAAGTCACTTATTTTATATGAGAAAATCTCGAGGTCAACACCCATTTCCAAACGGTATTCGTTTATCAACTCAGCAGGAGCGTCTTTAAAAATAATCGCCTGCACATCCTCAGTCATAACTGTTCTGAAAAGCTTTGTACCATATATGACAGGCAGAAATTTTATTATATTTGCCATTGTCTCCGAATAATCTCCTATCGGAAGATATATTCCCCCAAGAAAGCCTACTATCGTTCCGATAACTGTTCCGAGTCCTCCCCAAGCGCCCTGGGTTGCGACAAGCATAGCTAATAAATACATTAAAGCGGAATATGTAAATGAATTCACTGCAATAATACCAATCAGCTTGATGTGAGAAACAAATGAATAGACATCGGCACCCTTGATTATACAATATAATTCCGAAAACGCCAAAGTTAATATGCAGATTATAACCGAACAAATCCAGGCTGATGTCACATATGCTGCAGAAATTGTAAATCGGCTTACGGGTGCAGTATATATTGAATTCAGTCTGCCGTCAACACGGTCACGAATCATAGCGGAATAAAACGCAATTGTAACTGTTACGGCATTTATACCGACTATTCCGCCCGCAATCCATTGCAAAACAAAAACTGTTGCATTAATCTTATCGGAATCGGCATTTCTTCCGGGAAACTCACCTATCATTGATACAATTGCATCGATTTGAAAATCGCTCAAGAAGAAAAGCATCAGAATTATTGTTACAATCATTGATAACAGCGAAAAAAACACGGCGGATTTATCCCGAAAATATATTTTAAGATTTCTCTTTATTAATTCATAAAAATTCATTTTAACACCCCATTTTATTAATTCGAACATGCGTTTAAGAACACATCATCCATATTACCCTGAATAACTTCGAAACCTGTTATTTGTTCTTTGAGTGAGTGGACAGGCTCTATGGCATCAACGGTATTTTTTATCGGAAAGCTAAGACCGTATTCTTCTTTTTTTACAGAAAAGCCCTGATCGGAAAGTGTTTGGAAATTCTTGTCACCGTTTTCTTTGCTGCAATATATTTTCACTGTATCAGATGCGTATTTTTCCTTCAGCTCAAATGGAGTTCCCTGTGCACGAACAAAGCCTTTATCGATTATGATTATTCTGTTTGCTCCGGCAGCTTCCTCCATATAGTGCGTTGTCAGAAAAATTGTCATGCCGGTATTACGGCGCAGACTTTCAATTACACTCCACACATCTTTTCTGGTAGCGGGATCAAGACCGGTTGTGGGCTCATCAAGGAAAAGAATTTCCGGTGTATGCATAAGCGCTGCCGCAATTTCGCAACGTCTTTTCTGACCTCCCGACAACTTTGAATAACGTTTTTTCAGAAGTTCCGAAAGAGATAGCATTTCGCTCAGTTCATCAAGGCGTTTCTGTGCTTTGCTTTTTGAAGCACCATGCAGTATACCTCGACACAAAAGGTTTTCCTTAACGCTCAATATATCGTCAAGACAGTTTTGCTGATAAACGATTCCTATTTTTCGGCGAATTGCTTCGTCATTCTTTCCCAGAATTTCTCCGCAGATTTCTACATGACCTTCATTGGGTTTGAGCAGCGTTGAAAGCATATTTATCGTTGTTGATTTTCCTGCCCCGTTTACTCCCAGAAAGCCTAACAGTTCTCCTTTATTCACGTCAAAACTGATTTTATTTACGGCAGTAAAATCACCGAATCGCTTTGTAAGATTATTTACGGTTATTGCTTTCATCTGTGCCCCTCCTTGTTTTATCCTGATTGAATTATATACAGAAATCTGCTTGCTTGGCAACAGATTTTAATCAAGATGCATTTTAGAAGGGGTAAGATGCAAAAAACAATCGTCAAAGACAATAATTAAGCATATTAGTTGGCTTCGGCCATATTAAAAAGGAGACTTCCATACAGAAGTCTCCTGAATTTAAAGCAGTTTTTCTTTCAGCTTTTTCATTTCTTTTTTCAGTCGTGCATTATTTAAATCTTCCCACAGCGGCATAATCAAGCCGCCTTTGAGTCGCATTGTAGCTTCGTGCATGGAAGCGTAATAAGCAACTCTGAAATCCGCATATTCGGATAATTTATATTTCTGTTTGTATGTTTCATAAAGACCGTAAGCGTCGCCCCACATATTGCGAAGCTGGAACAAATCATATTCTCTGTCTGACCAAAGACTGCCGCAAGGGTCAATAAAAGCTGTGAGTTCCAAAGTTTTGGGGTTAGCCATTATGTTCATTATATTGAGGTCGCCGTGTATGAGTACGGGATTTGTTTTTTCTTCGGGGAGAGAGTTAAAAAGTTCTGTTGCATCATAAAGCAACTTCAGCTTTTTCTTGCTGAACTTTCCGTTTTCGGATAATTCTTTCAAAGCAGCGAGCCAAGGCTCCTGCTTTTCTTTTTTATAATACTCAAGCCACGAATCATAATCGGGATTTGATAACTCGCCGAATTTATCATTCGTAACACTATGCCATTCGAGCATACCCGAAATAACATCGTCGGCAAATTTTTGTTTCTGACTTTTGCTTTTTAATAAAAATGCAGGGTTTAACACATTCTGTCCTTCAACAAAAGTCATAGCCATTATTGCCGTTTCATTATCTTCATGAGTGAAAAGAACTTTCGGCATTTTAACGCTTGTGTTTGCAGAG
>JAZSCL010000112.1:0-3412 GCA_045602905.1 Acutalibacteraceae bacterium | reverse complement strand
AATATTCAATTCTTTGCAAATTGAAAGTGCTTTTTCGATCTGATCTTCATTCTCAGGTACGATAAACACCGAAGCGTTACCACCTGTTTTAAAGCTCGTGTGTAGCTTCATAGGTTCATCAAGCTTAAAGCTGATTGAGCTCAAAGTTAGCTGATTTATAAGTTCTCTCAAGAGATAACCTCCAAAAATATCAATACTCAAGAAGTGCAGCGCCGATAACACCTGCATCGTTGCCGAGTACAGCACGGCAAATTGCAGTTTGCTTTGCTTGTTTTTTGCTATAGCGATAGCGCTCAACATAATCTCTGATAGGAGCAAGGAGAGTTTCGCCTTCGTTACAGATACCTCCGCCAAAGCAGATGATTTCGGGCTGGAATACGTTTACAATATTTGTAGTACCGATTGCAATATACTTGATATATGTGTCAACCACCTTTTTGCCACATTCGTCACCCAAACGCATAGCATCAAAGGCTGTTCTGCCACCTGCGTTTTCAACATTACCGCCGCAAAGCTCCCACATTTTGCTTTCTTTATGCTCAAGCATAGCTGCTTTAGTCTGCTTAACAAGCGCCGTTGCCGAAGCATATCTTTCCCAACAGCCGAATCTGCCGCAGGTACACTCGTCGCCGTCAATTTCAATGCACATATGACCAAGTTCGCCACCTCCATCGTTATAGCCTGTGAGAAGCTTTCCGTCAAGTACTATACCGCTTCCGACACCTGTGCCGAGAGTAACAGCAATAAAACTACTCTTGCCGACACCACAGCCTGCAAGTGCTTCACCCAAAGCTGCACAGTTTGCATCATTATCAATATAAACCTTCGTGTTTGGAAACTTAGCATTTACGAGTTTTACAGCCGGTACGTTATCGAAATAAAGGTTATTAGCGTAAATGATTACACCGTTTTCCTTATCACAGGAGCCCGGAGTACCGATACCGATTGACTCAACCTGCGTAACACTAATACCCGCCTTCTCAGTTGCTTGTGAAACGCACTTGCAGATGTCATCAAAAATTTCTTCTGCAGGGCGAGGAATGTTTGTTTTACAGCTTGCCTTTGAAATAATCTCGTTTTTGTCGTTAATAACGCCGACAACTATGTTTGTACCGCCTAAATCAACACCAACTTTATACATTCTTACCACCTCTTAAAAATTTCCCCACATCTTGATTTCATCTTCCTGCGGGATAATATCTTCAACCATACCAAGATTGTGCATAAGCTCTCTTGCGGCATTATAGCCCATTTTCTTTTGTCTGTTATTCATTGCGGCAGCTTCAATGATAATCGATAGATTACGGCCCGGTCTTACCGGAACGGTTGTTACGGGAACTTTGATATCAAGAATTTCCGTATACTCGTTTTCAAGTCCGAGTCTGTCATAGACTTTTTCGCTGTCCCATTGTTCAAGCTGAATAACCATATCAACCTTTTCGGTCATCTTTACGGCACCCATTCCGAAAAGACGTCTTGCATTAAGAACGCCTACACCGCGAAGCTCAATAAAATGTCTGATATTATCAGGAGCAGAGCCGACAAGTGTTTTGTTTGAAACTCTGCGTATTTCAACAGCGTCATCGGCAATGAGTCTGTGTCCCCTTTTGATAAGTTCAAGTGCAGTTTCACTTTTACCTACACCGCTGTCACCGAGAATAAGAACACCTTCGCCATAAACTTCAACAAGAACACCGTGACGGGTAATTCTTTGCGCAAGTTCAACTCCGAGATATGAAATTGTTGCGGACATACTGCCTGATGTTGATTCATTAGTTGCAAGAACCGGAACTTCATATTTTTCAGCAAAACTAAGAAATCTTTTGCCGCATTGAAGACCTCTTGTAACAACGATAGCCGCAGGCCTTTTTGAAAAAAATCTTTCAAGGCAATCAAGAAATCCTTCTTTTGTAAGACTTTTGAAGTATTCAAGCTCTGTCAGTCCGATAAACTGAATTCTTGCAGGATCAAAATAATCCTCGAATCCGGTTAAGATCAATCCCGGTCTGTTAACATCCTGAGATGTTATGTAAATATCCGAAATATCCTTGGGGGTGTAAATTACCTGAAAAGAAAGATCTTTAACAACTTTTTCAAGCGATACAGTATATTTACTCATAAGCTTTCTCCTTAAATATCATAAGAGTCTGCATATAAACCCATATTAATGATATTATAAAGCAAAACTGTTTATTTTCCAACCCTTTTTTAATATTTTTTCAAAAAATTTTAACGGATGCCAAATGACATCCGTTATTCATTAAAGCTGAGTTGCAATATTCTCAAACTTCGTTTTTGTTTCGTTAATCATCTGAGCTTGAGCCGCATCGGGGCTGTACCATCCCCTTTTCTGCATTTCTTCAAAAACAGAAAATTGAATTGAATGTTCTTCTTTGAGAATGTTAAGCATATCACTCTGAAGTTGCTTATTGACACATTCGTTCGTAAAAGTGTTGTATGAACCCGTGATGTGTTTTTGAGATGTGAGAACATCATCCATAATTTCTCTGTCGTTGAAATTGTTGTTTGTATTTATCATAATCAGTCTCCTTTTTAATACAGATAACCCATAAGAGTATTGAAATGCTGTTTATGCTGATTTGCTATCTGCTCACATTGATTTTTAATTTGCGGGTCTGTTGCAGTCTGAGAATATGCTTTGAATTTTTTGATAAGAATCTGTTCCTGATTAAGCTGGTCTTCAATTGCAGAAAGTTCCTTGGAAGTAAGATTTGCCATAATAATTTCTCCTTTCAGATTTGTAATCTTAGTATTAACCGTTATCATATAAAAATTCAAAAAAATGGCTGCTACCAATCGGTAACAGCCGTAAATTTTATTTTGCGTCATTTTCATCAAATCTGTCACCGCATTCGGGGCAGAACTTGGGAGGATTGTGGGGGTCTTCGGGTTTCCAGCCGCATTTGTCGCACTGATAAAGGGGTGCACCTTCGGGTTTCTTTGCTCCGCAGTTGGGGCAGAATTTGCCTTTGTTCACTGCACCGCAGGAACAGGTCCAGCCTTCTTCGGCAGGCTTCTTTGCTCCGCATTCTGTGCAGAAGTTGCCGCTTACGGTTGCACCGCAAGCACATTTCCAGCCGTTTGCGGGTGCTGCGGGAGCTGACTGTGCAGGTGCCGCTGCAGCCTGCTGCTGTGCCATCTGCTGTTGCTGCTGAACACCTGCATTATACAGTGCCATCGGATCAAAGTTTCCGCCTGCGTTTGCTGCCATGTTCATACCCATAAAGCCCATCATTGCTCCGTTTTCATTGGCGGCTGCAGCTTCCATCGCATTTGCTCTTGCATCAGCCATTCTGCCTGCCATCATAAACGGATTTGAGCCCATTGTTGCGGCATCTTCCATCTGATTAATCTTCTTCATATCTTCGGGAGTGAGAGTAATCGGATTAAG
>JAZSCL010000111.1:0-14604 GCA_045602905.1 Acutalibacteraceae bacterium | reverse complement strand
TCATCTTATTGAAAACGGTTATACGCTCTGCGATGTTGACGGACTTCCCACTACCTGGGCGCATTTCGGTCCTCAGGAATTGAATGAGGAGGAGATGTGGTGCTGGGAGAAGGGTATAAATTCCCTTGAGCTTGTTTCCTTTATGCGAATCACCGAGCATCTGACAGGTGATAAGAAGTACGGTGATATAGCAGATGAGCTTATCAGAAAGCACCATTACGGAATGAATCTTCTTATGTACAAGAGATATGACAGCTGGGCAAATCACATTGATGACCTTCTCGGTATTCTTTCAATTATGCCTCTTCTTGAGTATGAAAAGAATCCCGATATGAGAAGATATCTTCTTCTTGCGCTCAGACGACACTATAATTATGAGAAGATTGAGCATTATCCTCTTTTTGCCTTTACTCTTTCACTTCATACGGGCGGACACACCAATATTGAGGAGTGTATTGAAACTCTTGAGGATTACTCTCTTGATCTTATGGACTATAAGACCGACCACACAATCCGTCCCGACGTTGAGATTAACTACGGACCCGAGGAATACGGTGACGGTCCTCAGGCACGATGGGCATTCCCTGCAGACGAAAGAGTTCTCGGCTGTCTTTCCTATGAGGCATTCTGCATGAAGGGCGGATACGATACAAGATATGTTGAGCCCTCGGAATGGCTTCTTAATTACTGGATGGGAAGATATTACGGATTTATTGAAGAATAATCAGTGAGTAAAAAGCGGGCGGGGAGACCCCGCCCCTACGATTGAGAAAACATAACAAAACGGCTCGGGAGAAGTCCTGAGCCGTAATGCTTTTTGCATTATTTAATTACTATAATATCGCCTGTAGTTTCGGTGAAAATATTGCGTTTTCCGTTTTCATCAGCGGTGATTTCGACTGTAATGTCGCCCCAAGGGGTTCGCATTGTCCCCTTTACATTACGAAGAGCAGGAATGTCAGCAGGGGAGACGGTAATTTCCTTATAGCCTGCCTTGTCATTATATCTCTTTATTCCCAAAATGTCGGAGAAGAAATATTCAACAACAGCACCGAACATAGGATGGCATCTTGAATCACAGCCGTCCCAGTTTTCCCACAGGGTTGTGGCACCGTGCTTCTTCATATTATAGAAGGATGTGATTTCTTCATTTACGAGCATTTTGTAAGCAATATCGCCACGGCCGAAATTAAAGAGCATTCTGATAACAAGATCCGTACCGAAAATACCCGTGTCGAAGGTAAGAAGCTTTTCGTATTTTTCTATAAAGGTTTTCTTTGTGATTTCGTCACCGAGTCCCAGGTCAAGTGCGAATGCATCTGCTCCCTGTGTACCCTCGCAGAAGCTGTGGGTATCTTCATTATAATAATGCTTTATCAGAGCATTATTGGAGCTTTCCTCTAATTCCCTGTAAACGGGTACCTCGGCATCAAACCCGAGAATTTCAGCGGTTTCAGCCGTCATGGCGGCACATTTAGAGAGGAAATATGTGTTTATGAAGGCTTCGGGAATGGTAACGCGGTTTCCGAGAGGACACCAGTCACCGAGACACCAGCCGTAGTCCTCTTCGTGCCACACAAGACCGTTATCGCTGCGGTCTTCAAGATAATCGAGGAAATGGAGCATTTTGGGGAAGAATTCGTTAAGCAAATCCTTGTCGCCGTAGGTTTTATAGAATTTCATGGGAACTTCAACGATTGCACCGCCCCAGCCTGAAGGTCCGCCGCCGCCGCCCATAAGGGGAGCAGTGTGCTGAACATGACCTGAAACCTTGCACTGTGAATCTGCAACGTCATAGAGCCATTTGCGGTAGATTTCCTTGCAGTCGAAAAGCATCATAACTGTTTCTCCGCAGAGCTGACCGTCGCCGGTGTAGCCGAGACGCTCTCTGTGTGGACAGTCGGATGGAATTGAGCAGTGGATATTTCCGAGCTGAGTTCTTATGTATGCGTCATAAAGCCAATTGAGCACTTTATTATCACATTCAAATGATGAGGTAACGGGGCAGTCGGTGTGAACAACATCAACTCTGAGGGGTTCAACATCCGCATTGACCGTAAAATAACGGAATCCGTGCCATGTGAAATGAGGGATGTATTCACGGTCTGTGCCGTCGGTGATGAACTGCTCTTCCTGATAGCCTTCTTCAAGCTGAATACCGTAGTAGCGTCTTGTTTCGTAGATTTCTTCGGCATAGTTAACTTTGATTAACTTACCCTTTTCTTTACATTTGAAAACAGCATAGCCGACTGTATTTTCGCCGATATCATAGAGTTTTTTGTCGCCTTCATCTCTGAGAAGAATGGGCTTGATTGTTCTGATAACCTTATCGGCAGGTGAAAACTGAATGAAAAATTCGCTTTCGGGAGCAGGAATAACCGTGCTTTCCGCGAAACCTTCACCGTTGTAGCTGTTGAGTTTGAAGCCCTGAGGATAGAGGGTGTAATCGTGTTTTTCTCCATTGTAAAGATTGTTATATGTCACAAAACCATTGTGCGAAAGTGTTGTTTCGTCGCTGATAACGTTACCGCTTTCTTTTTCAAGAAGAAAGCAGAGTTTGGGTGTGCCGAAGGTTACAACGCCTTCTGCATGACGGCTTACCTGGTTGTAGTAGCCGTTACCGAGCATAACAGCGAGTGTGTTTTCACCGTCGAGGAGATAATCGGTAACATCATATTTCATGCAGTAGATTCTGTAGGAGAGCTTATCCTTGAGAGGAAAAGTGAGCTTTGTAAGGTCACGCTCGCTGTAGCAGGTAGCGTTGGGTACAAGCAAATCATCGCTTACCTTTCTGCCGTTGATGAAAAGCTTGAAAAAGCCGAGACCGCAGATTGTGATTTCCGCTTTTTCGCCCTTGACGGCACTGAAACTCTTTCTGAAAAGAGGTGCGTCACTGCCCGTGCATTCAATCCATTTTGCATTTTTGAAAATCTGTTCGTTTGTCATAAATTATACCTCCTCGGTTAATTCATTAAGTCTTGAATTCATTGTTTCCCATTCATCCATGAGAATAAGCTGATTTTCGGTCAGTTCATCTATTTTTTTGGTCATTTCCATAACCTTTTCATAGTCGGCAGAAACTTCTGGAGTTGAAAGCTGAGCGTTAAGCTCGGAAAGCTCACAGTCAAGGCGGTCAATTTCCGCTTCAGTGCGTTTGATTTTACCTCTTAAACGGTTGATTTCACTTTCACGCTCCTTGCGGAGCTTATAGGAATTAACTCTGACTTCGGTTTTCTGCGGTTTTTCCTTTGCCTGAGCAAGAGCATACTGAGCGTAATCATTGTAGTCACCGTCGAATTTTGTGAATCCGTCAGTGCTCATTCTGTATATTTTGGTTGAGAGCTTATTTATAAAATATCTGTCGTGGGAAACAGCGATAATAGTGCCTTCAAAATCTTCGAGAGCCGCTTCAAGAACTTCTCTTGACGCAATATCAGGATGGTTTGTAGGTTCGTCGAGAAGGAGCACATTTGCTCCCGAGAGCATCAGCTTAAGTAAGCAGAGCTTTGCTTTTTCACCGCCGCTGAGGGTATCAACATTCTTGAAAACATCGTCGCCTCTGAAAAGAAAAAGCGCAAGATATTTACGCACTGTTGTTTCTGTGAATGTGCGGTGCTCATCCCAGATTTCATCTATAACGGTCTTACCGCCGTGGAGACTTTCAAGACTCTGGTCGAAATATCCGATTTTGACGTTTGCGCCAAACATAAAGCTTCCGTCATCCGCCGATTGTTGACGGGTAAGAATGCGAAGAAGAGTAGTTTTGCCGCATCCGTTTGTGCCGAGAACAAAAACACGCTCGTTTTTGAAAACCTGCATATCTGCGTTGGCAAAGAGGCGTTTTGAACCGAATGATTTTGACAGACCGCTGACATTCAGAACATCGTTACCCGTTTCACTTACGGGGGTGAATTTTATACGCATCTGCGAAAGGGGAGGGTCGGGCACAACAAGCTCGGCTTTTTTTCTTTCAAGCATTTTGCGTTTGCTTTCTGCAGTTATGAAGTTGCGTTCTCTGGCAAAAGAACGCTGCTGCTCAATGATACCCTCAATGCGTTTTATTTCCTCGCAGAGATTCTCGTAATGGCGTCTTTCGGTTTCAAGGCGTTCTTCCTTCAGCTTGAGGTATGCGGAATAATTGCCCTTCGAGCTGTGGCATTTGCCGTGAGAAAGCTCAACGGTTTTGTTGGTTACACGGTCAAGAAAATATCGGTCATGGGAGATAACGATGATTGTGCCCTTGAAGGAAGAAAGATAACCTTCAAGCCATTCCGTGCCTGCAATATCAAGATGGTTTGTAGGCTCATCAAGAAGAAGAACATCAGAGCCGCTTAAAAGCAGCTTGCACATACTAAGCTTTGAACGTTGACCGCCGCTTAATTTATCGCAGGTCAGCGAAAAATCGTTTTCGGAAAACCCGAGACCGATGAGTGCAGAGCGTGTACGGCTTTTGTAGGTCAGACCATCCTGCTCCTGGAAAAGCTCATTAAGCCTAAGCTGTTCCTCAATAAGAGCATCTCTGTTGCTTTCGTTTTTATCAATTGCGCAGGCGATATATTCAAGTTGAGATTCAATTTTCATCAGCGGCTCAAAAACACTGAGTGCTTCATCATAAACCGTTCTTACCGAGCCGTGGCAGGCGTGCTGTTCAAGATAACCGATTTTGGTGGTTTTTGAAACAAATGCACCGCCCTCGGTCGGCTCAACCTCACCCGTTATGACCTTGAAGAGTGTGGTTTTGCCTGTTCCGTTTGCACCGATGAGACCAACAAAATCTCCTTGGTTAACATCAAACGAAACATCCTCAAAAAGCACCCTGCCCCCAAAGTCAACTTTCAAATTTTGTATACTGATAATAGCCATTTTAAATCCTTGTTTCGATTATTTCAAGCTCACCGATGAGCTTGTATCCGCCTGCATTTGCGGGAATGAATATGCTGTCACCCTTTCTTAGCGAAAGCGTTTCGCCGCAGCATTCAAGAGCACCTTCGCCTGCCATAATAAGCAGGGAAACAAATGAATTTTCGTCTGCAATGCCGCTGAAATCGCCCTTTGTATCGAGTTTCCATACCTTGAAAAGAGGACAGTCTGCAAGAAGTCTGCGTTCGTCTGTGTCAAGCTCTTTGCCTTTACAAAAGTCGGGCTGAGAGTATTTTTCAAGCTTTGTAACAGCTGCGCCGTCTTCAACATGGAGTTCTCTTGGTTTACCGTCATTTCCGACTCTGTTATAGTCATAGATACGGTAGGTTGTATTGGAGCTTTCCTGCACCTCGGCAAGTAAAATACCTTTACAGATAGCATGGAGTGTGCCTGATTCGATAAAGAAGAAATCACCCTTCTTTACAGGTACTTTGCTTACATAATCTGTGAGTGTATTGTTTTCGATTGCGGCTTTGAATTCTTCGGGAGTGATGTTGTTATCAAAGCCGAGAATGAGGTAAGCATCCTCTTCGCAGTCGATGATATACCAGCATTCGGTCTTGCTCTGACCCTTGCCCGTTTTTTCGCAGTATTCCTTTGTGGGATGCACCTGCACGGAGAGGTTATCCATTGCATCGATAAATTTTATGAGAATGGGAAAATCATCAAAGTTCTCTGCGTTTTTTCCGCAGAGAGCAGGGTTCTCCTTGACAACATTCGCAAAGGATTTTCCTGCAAAAATGCCGTTTTCAACAGAGCTTGAGCCTGCATCGTGGCATGAGAGCATCCAGCCCTCGGCGGCATTGTTTTTTTCTGTTTTAACATTGTAATTTTCTATAAGCTTTCTGCCGCCCCAGATTGTTTCGGAAACATAGGGGAGAAGTTTTATGGGGTATAATTTCATGAAAAATTCCTCCTGAAAAATTTTACTCTTTATCCGTATTATTCTATCATATTTGTCCAACAATTTCTATAGAATATTTACGGGAGGACGAAAAATATGGAAAAAAATTTTAAATCTGCAAAGGTTTTTTACTATGAGAAGATAAGAAAACCCGTTACGCCTGCCCGTGACAGTCTTCTGGCTCAGATACGGGAAACTTCGTCACGCCTCGAGTGTGCATACAGCCGTTTTGAAAACGAATGCAACGAGGATCTGATGGATTCGATTATCTATGAAATCCAGTCACTGAAAGCGCTTTACCGTTATCTTATAAAAAGAGCAAAGGAAAACGGTCTTGAATGTTCCGAAATTTCGGTGTTCGGGCAGGAGGTAATCTGATGAATGCAGGATTTATTGCGGCGGCAGTGATAAGCACCGCTTGTGTGATATGGTGGATGATAAAAAGCGAAAAGGGGGCAACAAGCTTCTTTTTGTCGGCTTTGCAGGGAATAGCCGCACTGTGTGCCGTTAATCTTACGGGAATGATAACCGGAGTTACGGTTGCTGTTAACTGGTATACAATAATTTCAACCGTTATTCTCGGTATGCCCGGAGTTATAGGTACACTTGCGCTTGATTTTATTTTTCATACATAGAAAACTATATAATATATGTTTTTGTTTTGCCTGACTGAACGGTTCTTATTTCTTTATCACCGTTTCTGAGGATGATTTCCGCTTCGGAGCTTGCGGGAACTTCAATCTCAACCTCAAATCCGTTTTCGGTTTTATTCCATTCGCATCTGATTTTGCCTTTGGGTGAATTTATTCCGGCTTTGGCTGAGGCAAGTCCGCAGTCAAGAGCAGGCGAAACGGTAAAGCTTTCGTAACCGTTCTTCATGTTTCTTATGCCTGCAATGTAAGCATAGAGTGCTTCATCATAGGTAGCAAGGAAATAATGGTTTTCGGAACGGGTTGTTTTTTCCCAGCATTCCCAGGCGGAATCCGCACCGTTTTCAATCCAGAATCCCCATGAAGGATAGGTTTTCCGGGTTAAAATTTTAAATGCTACATCGCTTCTGCCGAGTTCAAACAAAACGGGAAGAACAAATTTTGTGCCCGTGCATCCCGTATCAAGATGATAATCACGGCGGATAAAATCGTTTATGAGATTTTCGGAAACACGTTTTTTGCATTCATCGGGAACAAGACCGAAATAAAGAGGAAGCAGATTTGAGGTCTGACGGTATTTTTCTCTTTTTCCTTTCTGAATCCACGAAGAAGTTTCGTAAATGCCTTTGTCTGCCCTATAGAATTTATTGTTGAATGCATTGAAAATTTCATTCATAGCCGATTCGTAAACGGCAATATCATCGGTTTTGCCGAGCTCTTTTGCAATATGAATCATGGATTTCAGCATACCGTATATAAATGCCGTGCCGCAGATTTCACAGCCTTCGGAGGAATTGGGATCAGCTTCCATGTTTTCGCCGCCGATGGGAGAAACCCAGTCCGAAAGACCTCTTACACCCCATGTCCAGCCGTTTTCACGGAGCGCGTCGATATCTTTTTGAGCGAATGCCTTTAAATCGGGATAGCGCTTTTCGGCATAATCTTTCTTGCCGCAGAAATCAATCAGAGCCTCTGTGCCGAAAACGAAAACGGTGTTCCATACGGGAGAATTGGCTGTGCCCCAGTTTGCAGAGGGCACAATAACGGGAACATCGCCGAATTCATGCCGGCAATCATCCATGGTGTCGATGAAACTTGCAAGGTAATCGCTCATTCCGAAGTTATACATCATAGTGAGCAGAGCGCAGTTTGCATCACCGAGCCAGCCGTTTTTCTCCCATACGGGTGTGTCTGTGGGCTTGCCCTGAAAATTATTCAGCAGAGTACGTCGCATAAGTGTATGAAGCTTGTTTATAAGCTTATTGGAACAGCTGAAATCGGAGATGATATCAATATCATTGGCAACTCTGTAAATGGTTATATCATCGGGAGATATATCCTTTGAGTGGTTCTCAATCTGAAAATATCTGAAGCCCTTGTAGCTGAATTTCGGCTCAAATTCGATTGGATTACCGTTGCTGATAAAACAATCCTGCTGAATATATCCGACGGGAAACCAGTTACCGTCACGGCCTTCGTTTCTGCCGATTTTGACAACGTGTCCGTCATCGGTCAGACGCTCGTTATATGTTATAAAAATTTCGGTGTCCTTCGGGGCATCGATTTTTATTTTTGCCCATCCCGTAACCATTTCAGGTGCGGTTACAACTATAGTACCGTCATCAAGACGGTTGATTTCATCAGGCCTGAATTCCGCAATTCTGCGTATCGGAGGCATATTCTGTTCTTTAAGTACGCCCGTCGGTGCATCAACCGGAATCGCTTTCTCCCACGTGTATTCCGTGCGTCTTGCATCATGGGTTTCGCCGTAGTAGATGCTGTTTGCAACAATCGGTCCGTCACGGGTGACAAGCCACGATTCATCGGTTACAACGGTTTCTGTTTTGCCGTTTTCGTATTCAACAACGATGTTTGCAATCATCTTCGGAGATGAACGCCAGGATGCTGTATGCCAGTTCCAGACACGGTTTGTTTCGTTGAAAAAGCTGTGGCCAAGCTCAACTGTAACCGTATTTTCACCTTGAGAGAGAAGCTCCGTGATTTCAAAAACACGGTAAAGCACGGTTTTGCTGTATTGGGTATGGGCAGGATTAAGAACGGAATCATCGGGAGTCTCTCCGTTTATTTTCATTTCAAAAAGACCGAGACCGCAGATATATGCTCTTGCTGATTTGATATTATCGGAAATAATAAATTGATTTTTGAATATGGGAGAAAAACGGTCCTCAATGCTCATTTTACAGCCGATCCATCTGCCAGACCAAACAAAATTACTCATAATTTACCTCAATACAGTGTTTTTGAAAGAATATAGCAAATCCAGAGAGCGATAACAAAAGCGGATTCTGCGGGAATTGCAAGCTTTGTATAGGGACATTTCCAGCCCTTGTCAACGCAGAGGAAGATTGTTCGGGTTACGAGAACTGTTGTTGCAAAGAAAAGACCGCCCACAAGAGAGTAAACGGGTGTTTTGAGGGCGAGAGTGAGATAAAGAAGGAATGCACCGAGTGCAAAAGATATTCCGCCGTAGTAAACTCTGATTTCGGTTTTGCCTGCGTTGTCAACGGGTTTGACAGCAAACGATTCGGCATTTTTTATGGGATTTGTGATGAAAACGATTGCCATGCCGAAAAAATAAAGGCACAGACCGATAACTGCAATTCCTGCAGGAAGATTTGAAAAGAATATTTCTTTCATGGCGATGCTCCTTTGTGTGTGGTATTATAAAAATAATACCATATTATAACAAAGTTGTCTATAAAAATAACGCTCCGCAGTGCAGAGCGTTTATAATTTATTTAAGACGGTTAATCATATCAAGATGCTCGGTGTAGAGTCTTTCAACATCGGAGTTGACTTTCGTCATGCCGCCCTGAAGTGACATATGGTCGCCTTGATATACGGGCATAACATTCCAAACACCTACGGGAATATCGTCTTTGTTGAAATCTTTTGACGGTGCATCTGACGGAGCTTTTGCCGAAACAGTATTAACGAGACCGTCGTTTTCAAGCCAGCTTTCGTCAACAACATATCCGCCTGATGTTGTGCCTGTCAGCATTCCCATTTCGTCTGAACTGCTGTGGAAGAGCATTTCCATTCTTTTTCTGTCTGCACTGTATGTGCCGTCGCTGTTTTTTGTTGTTGCGGAGCATGGAATTGCAAAATAATATGTGTTCTTATCGGTTACCATCTTCTTGTTGAGCTCAAGGGCATGGTCGATAAACATATCGTAAGCGGCAGTATCGGTGTTATCCGGCATTGAATTCTCAAAACCGTATGCGGTTGTGCCGTTGCTCGGAGCTGCAAGAGTGGTCAGTGAATAAATCCAATCGGATTTTCCGCCCGTGAAGAAAGGCGAGATATCATCGGCTGAGGTTGCTTTGATTTCCTCTTCATTACCGATTGCCATAAGGGTTGCAAAAACACGGATTGTTGCACCGCCGAAGGAATGACCGAGAAGATTGATTTTATTTTCGGAATCCCATTCTTCAATCAAAGCCTTGCCCGTGAAGTCTTCTCCGTATCGGTCGTGACCGCATCGCTCGCTGTGAGCCTTGCCGTAGTCAACAACGGAGCCCGTAAGCTGTGCGTAAAGCTCACACGCCCTGTCCCATGCACTTGAACTCGGAGCAACGGAAGCGGCGCAGCAGTCATAGCCTTTTTTGTTGAGCTTTCCGAGAAGCTCACCGCCGAGCATTCCCCAATAGGGCATGAGTTTATACTGAGGGTCATATTCGCCCCAACCCATAAGTCCGTGCACAAAAACATAGGTGTAGTTGGTCTTCCACTGTTCTTTTTCGTATTCACCGTTCTGACCGGGAAAGAAAATGGAGATTATACTCATGATTATTGCCAGTGGTATTGAAATAATTTTTGCCATTTTTATTTCCTCCTTTTTTTGAAATTATATATTGTTTCCGAAAAAAGAACAAGAGCACAAATCTTTATATATGTACAATTTTAGAATTAATAAAAGAAAAAACCACTTCAAAAAGAAGAGGGTTTGTTGGCTGGGGAATAGGGATTCGAACCCCAACAAACAGAGTCAGAGTCTGTCGTGCTACCGTTACACTATTCCCCAATGTAACTCGCATCTAGGCTACGGATATATATTATACACAATTAGCGATAAAAGTCAACACCTTTTTTAAAAAAACCCAAAAAATTTTTCTGTTGTAAATTATATGCTTTTATATTAGAATATTAGAAGAAATTCAAGCGGAGGAAGTTATGAAAAATCTTATAAAAAAGCTTCTCAATGCCCAAAACAGACGCAAACTTCTTGAGTTGCTGAATAAGCTCTGGTGCGGATTCTGCAGATGTCTGCCTGTCAGAAACAGAGTTTTGTTTTTCACAATAAGGGCAAACGGCAAGCTTCTTGACAATGCAAAGGCTGTTTACGACGCACTTGATGCAAAAAAGGTTGTCTTTGCCCATATGTTACCCCATTCAAACAAAATTAAACCGCTTGCTTATTACTATATTCTTACAAGCAAGGTTATTGTTACCGATGACTATCTGCGTTATGTCAGATTCATGAAGCTACGCAAGGGTCAGAAGCTTTTTCAGATATGGCATGCCTGCGGTGCGTTCAAGAAATTCGGTCTTGATGTCAAGGCGAAGCTTACCGTTGACGAAGAAAAAAGAACCCATTCGCAGTATACAGCCGTTGCGGTAACATCCGAGGGCTGCAGAAAGCATTATGCGGGTGCATTCGGAATAGATGAATCGCTTTGCCTGCCTATCGGTCTGCCGAGGACTGACAGACTTTTTACCGAAAAAGATGTTATGCGTGAAAGAGTTTTTGAAAAGCATCCTGAATTCAGAAACAAAAAGCTTTATCTTTATGCACCCACATTCCGTGAAAAAAAGGGCAATCAAAAAAAGTACAATCCCGATATAGATTGGGCAAAAATGAGTGCAGAACTCAAAGAAGATGAAATTATGATTATCCGCAGACATCCGATTATGAATTACAGATTCTGCGAGGATTATACCAATATCATCGACCTTTCCGAGGAATCGACACTTGACCTCACAGCCGCAAGCGATGTGCTGATAACCGACTATTCATCAGTTATTTACGATGCGTGTCTGCTTGATGTGCCGACTGTTTTCTACTGCCCCGATTACAAGGAATACGAAAGAGGGTTTTATCTTGATTTCCCCGACGGCTTGCCGGGTGAAATGATTTCACAGAGCGAAAATCTTCTTGAAACAATCAGAAACGCAAAAGAAAATCCGCCCGCTGACAGAATTGAAAAATTCAGAAGCGAGCAGATGGAAGCTTGTGACGGCCACGCAACGGAAAGAGCAGTCAAACTCATTAAGAGTTGGCTGAAATAATCGTATTAAAAATTCTTTCCGTGTTGTTACAATCAATATAATCAAAATTGAAATCTCTGAAACGGCGAAGCTTTTCTTCATCGTTCCGGGGATTTTTTATCGCCTCAACAACAGCCGTAAAATCCTTTGCAACCGTGCCGGGCACATATGTTTCATAATCAAAATAAAAAGAGCGCTCTTTTTCGTATTCTTCAAGGTCAAATGCAAAGAAGACGCAGGGCTTTGAAAGCAGGGCAAAATCCATGCATACCGAAGAATAATCGGTTATCAGCAGGTCGCTGATAAGTGTCAGGTCGTTGATATCGTGTCCTGATGTAACATCAACCGTACCCTCTGCTTTTACGCCCGAATTAATCTGCGGATGAAGCTTTACGAGCAGAATGCAGTCATCACCGAGCTCACGGCGGAATAACCCCGCATCTATATTATCGAGAAGCCTGCGGTTTGCTTCAGGGTTATCACGGAATGTGGGGGCATATAAAATCAGCTTTTTGCCCCTGCATTCGGGGTGAAGATTATCAAACTTTTTGCGTATTTCATCAACATTTCTTTCTTTTAAAAGAGAATCTATCCTCGGTGCACCGAGCGGAAGGATTCTGCTCTCGTCAATGCCGAATGCCTCGGCATAAATCGGAGCAACATTCTTTGATGAGCAGACAACAAAGCTCAGCTTTTCGGAGCATTTTTTCTCACGCTCTATGACATCATCGGCAAGCGGTGCGGAAAGTCCGAACTTTTTGAATGCGCCCTCTGCGTGCCATAGCTGAGTGATAACCGCTTTTTTGCTGAATTTCAGCGATGCCATGGGCATGAAGTTATCGTTGAGAAAAACATATTTTGAGGTTGCAAGAGCAGTTGCTTTCAGTGTAAAAAATCTTATTGCTTTGAAACACGAGAAAACAAAAGCCTTGATATCCGAAAAATCAAGTTTTAAATCCCTTGTGGAGATTGTTACAATGTCATATATACCCTTGCTTTCGGCGTATGCACGCACAAGACCGAGGGAATCGTTTTCACCGCCGTTATGGGGTGCAACGAATGTTATTCGGTTTTGTTTAACGGGTAATATGCGCGAAAGATTGAAAAACAGGGCATAGAGTGAATAAAATATCTTTTTCAAAAAAACGCCTCGTTATTTTTTGATTTTCAACAGAATTTTTGCACCGAAAACTATAATGAAATCGGGTAAAAATCCGAATTTGCGTGATTTTCTGAGAATTGAAACAACCTTTAAAAACCTTGAGTCAAGAGCTTTTTTACCGCTGACTTTAACAGTGATTTTGCCTTTGGGCTTTGCAGGTGAAAATCTGATGTTTTCGTGCTTCGGCAAACAGGAATTCTTGTTTGTGATAAGCTCAAAAAGTGGCATGGACTGAGCATAAAGGCTGTTTATGAATTCGGGTGTGCAGTTTTTGGCAACAACGCTCACGAAAGGCTTTTCGGCAATTTCTGCCTTGTCAAAAACAAGCTCACCCATATCCTTGACGGTGAATCTGCATTTTCTGAGTGCCTCATCATCCATCATTGATATAAGCTGTTTGTATCTCTCACCCATGAGTGCAAGAGCTTTGTTATCTCCGCCCCAGAGAAGGCGGTAGAATTCGTTTACGAGCGAGAAACTGCTTTTATATATAAGCTCCTGACGGTAATCTTCGGGAGCTTCCTTTGCAGACTCATAGGCTGAATCATAGGATTTGCAGAAATCTTTGAACAAATCAACACTGACACATTGAGTTACGGACTGACCTTCTTCGGGTGCTCTTCTGCGGTATTTCATCGTTGCACCGAAAACACCTGTTATTTTCGGCTTTGCGGTGTGAATGAATTCCATGAAGAATGCACCGTCTTCGCTGTATCGCATAGGCGGAAACTTAACTCCGCTTTTGAGAAGCAAATCCGTGCGGTAACATTTATTTGAAACAAGGAAATTCCACAGAAGGCGTTTATCAAGCCAATCAATTTCACGGTCAGCGGCGATTTTGTCAACGATTGCGGTGTATTCTTCGCCGCCGTATCCGAATCGCATAACCCTGAAAATCGCAAGGTCAGAATTTGTTTCTTCAAGAGCATTATAAATGTTTTCAAGCGCATCATTGCCGCCTATAAGGTCATCTCCGTCGAGGAAAAGAGTGTATTTTCCCGTTGCATGAATCATGCCATTGTTACGGGCAGCGGAAACCCCCGCATTTTCCTGATGAACAGGTAAAATGTTGGGGTTTTTGAGTGCATATTCATCTATGATTCTGCCTGAACTGTCCTTTGACCCGTCGTTGACAACAATAATCTGAATGTCCTTCAGCGTTTGGCTGAGCAGACAGTCAAGGGTTTCGGAAATGAATTTTTCGCAGTTGTAGCAGGGGATAATAACGGATATTTTCATTTGAAACACCCTTATATTATAATCATTAATATTATTTTTCCCACTTGATAACGGTTTTGCCGAAGTGGCGGCTGATATCGAGGGCGAATGCCTTATGAATATCTGCAATTGTTTTGACTTCAACAACATCGCCTATGATATTTTCAAGATATGCGGGAATCTTGGGATTTTCGGCAAGCATATCCATCGTACGCTGAAAATCATCGACGCCGCTGCGGCTTGAGCCGAAAAGATTAAGACCTTTTTCAAGCACCATTCTTGTGTTGATATCAACAAATCTTTCGCTTACGCCCATAAGACCGATTGAGCCTTCGGGATTAATCAGGTCAATAATCTGATTAACGGCAAATCTTGAGCCTTCACCGCCTACGCATTCAAATGCATGGTCGATTTTAAGGTCTGCAGGCACATGGTCAACATGATAAACACCGTCTGCAAAA
>JAZSCL010000110.1:0-12818 GCA_045602905.1 Acutalibacteraceae bacterium | reverse complement strand
TTTCTTGTTGCCTTTGCGATGTTGTTGTTGCTGTCGCAGACGGCATATGTGACTTTGCTTACACCTTTTTCGGTGAACTTTGAAATTGATTCAACAATAATCTCGCTTGTGAGGTCTCCGTCTTTTTCGTCGTGGGCGGTGACACCTTTCAGCAACTCCTCATCTGTCGCTTTGAGACTTACCTCTATCAGTTCACCTTCTACCTTGATTTCGGGTATGGTTTGGTCGGTGCTGATTTTTTCGCTGATAAATACGGTCAGCGATGCGATTGATACAAAAACAAACGCGATTAAAATTATAATTCTGAATGGTTTCATTTTGTTCACCTTAATTGATTTTTTGATTTTTTAAGACTTTGACGGGATTTCGGAAGAGAAGCAGGTCGGCATATTCGGTTGAATAAAGCTCGCTTATCAATTCGCGGACATCGGCAAGATAAGGTGTTCTCATATACGGACTGTGAGCATCACTTGCAACGAAATCCGCAAGCTCATTTTGAAGCATACCGTGTGCAACATCATGTGAAGCTTTTCCGAAACTGCCTTTGAGACTGCCTTTATTGACCTGAAGAAGACAACCCATGCTTTTGAGTCTGAACGGAGCAAAGTCATCTTCGGCGACAAAGGCATATCTTTCGGGGTGGGCAACAATCGGAGTAAGACCCTCAGCGAGGAGTTTGCGCAATTTCAGATAAACCGAATCGGAATGTTCAGTGAAATCAAATTCGACCAAAGGGTAATTTGACTTACATAAGGTAAGAACCCTTTCGGATTTTATCTTTTCAATAAAATCATCCGCCGCAAATATTTCATGTCCCGGATAAACCTTCAAGTCTATCCCTTCGGATTTCAGCCTTAAATTCAGCTCGATTATTTTTGATTTATATTCCCGGCTGCAATAGTTTTGATACGAGCCCGGAATGTTGCAATGGGGGGTGGCAATAACAGCTTTAGCACCGCCGTCAACGGCAAGACGAGCCATTCTTACAGACTCTTCAAGGTTGTCGGAACCGTCGTCAAGTCCGTGCAAAATATGGCAATGAATATCGAACATGACGCACCTCCACTAATAATAGTTATATATTATATATAATACTATATTAGCAATATTGAAGTCAACATATATTTATATATTTTTATTATTTTCCTTTTATTTTGACACAGTCTGAAAAAAATAACCGCCTGCATTTCTGCAGACGGTTAAATGTTTAATTATGAGAAGAAAATCTGGATACTCGAAGTGAATTTGCAGTAATCTTCGAACATAACAGGATTTTCACATGATTCAACCATGCCGAAAGCGGTTGATTCATCATAACCCATATCTTTAAGCATTGCCATTATTTCCTTGGCATCCGTAGTGCTGGTGGAACATGATGAAGCAGAGGCAGCACTTGCGTTCAGAGAAAGAAGTGATATAGTTGGTTTTATATATTTGCTCATTATTTTATTCTCCTTTCTTAAAAGCCTAAAATGCCTTTGATGATATTGATGGTTTTTGTGAATGTTCCGATTATCCATTTGAAGAATCTTATAAGCCAGCATTCTGAAGAGTCGTCAACAGGATCTTCGGGATCAACAGGATCTTCGGGATCAGCGGGATCTTCGGGATCAGCAGGATCTTCGGGATCAGCGGGATCTTCGGGATCAACAGGTTCTTCAGGATCAACAGGGTTTTCGGGAATCTCGGGCTCTGGAGCAGGAGCGTTGAAGTCAACCTCTGTTGAAGGAGCCATCATCATAACTCTTGCTGTCATAAGATCAAAGTCATTTGACAGAGATGCAACTTCAAGTGATTCGCTTGTAAGCTTGAGTGAACCTACAGCAAGAAGAGTATTGGCTTCGTTGTTCTGAATGGTAACTGTACCGTTTTCCGCAACAAGATTTGTGATGTCATAATACATTTCTGTGTTGCTGGTGATTGTCATTTCGCTGCCGCCTATCTTTGCCTTGGGAGAACCTGTTGCAGCTCTTAAGCTGATCATAGCCTTCATTGAATTCTTGTCAAAGCCCTTAATGGTAAAGGTTACTGCTTTGTTATCAACAATTGATGCTTTGGAGAGATAAAGCTCATCCTTAGGACCGATTTCTGCATATTTCTCAACAGAAATTTCGTTTGCATCGTTACCCGAAACATAAGCAAAGTTTCCGCCTTCACCGGGGGTGATTGTGTTGTTAGTATCAACATTAACAAGGTTATCGATGATGTTGTAATACAGAGCATTTTGTTCGCTCGGATCATAGTATGAATTGCCGTTTTCGATGGGCTTGTAAACTCTTACGGAGTCAACAACATTGACAAGGCTTGTAACAGCTTCGGTTTTGAGTGTATCCTCGGAAGGAGTTTCAACACCTTCGCCGCCGTTGAGGACTGAATCTTCGTCGAACCATACAACTTCAACTTCTTCAGCATCAAGGACATATTCCATATCCAAATCTGCAAGGGCGCTGCGGAGAGCTTCGCTGTCTGCAACAGAAGCAGTGTTGACTGTCATGCCTTCAACATTATGGGTTTCAACGCTGTTGGTGTTGAGAGCGCCGGACATTGAGGGAAGCCAGGAAGCAATAACCTGGATTGTGTAGTTGCTGTGTTCAAGTCCGCTTTCTCTGATGATGGGAACCTGATAAAGAGTATCTCCGTATCTGCTGATACCATCATCGTCGTGGTCGCTGTAGAAGGTGTCAACGATGTATGACTTAACCATCTTACCTGCATTTTCGTCTTTAAGAGTTACAAGCTGAACACCTGTGTCAGAACCGCAAATACTGTTGAGATCAAAGCCTGTACCTGCGAAATTGAATGAAAGAATGTTGGAACGCTTGCTATCGGCGGTGACATTGACTTTAAGAGCAGAGCCGTTTGAATAATCAACAATCTCGTTATAGTCTTCGTCATAACCGTGGATTGCATTTTTAACGTTCGAACCGGTTATCTTTGTTGCGTCAGTGTCAGTAACGGTTGACCATGCATTACCTGTTGCGTTTGTTACTTTAAACTGAGTTTCTTCATAAAGAACGTTTGAAGCGGGAACAACAGTAATAGTATCGTTAACTGTGGTTGTTGTATCGTTCCTTGTGATTGATACTTGATATTGAATGGTTTCAATGTTGTTCACAACATCTGTCGGAGTGTAAGTTACATTGTTTCCGTTTGCGCTGAATGCACCGTAGTCGCCTTCAACTGCTGTTGAATAGGATGTACCGTCTGCGCTGATACCGACAAGTTTGTAGGTTGACTCTGTGTTTTTGGCTATCTCAACCAAAGTCGCATCGTTACCGATGGGAGCTATATCGATGGGTGAGGCAAAGTCAACAACAACTGCGTCTTCGTCGAGAACTTCTTCGGGTGTAACCCACTTTGATGTAAGGTTATATGTGTCTCTGCTTGAAGCTGTTGATGATGATGTATACAGAGTTGTGCCGTCATACCAACCTGCAAAAACATAACCATCTCTTGTGGGAGTGGGAAGAGTGCCGAATGCATCGTTCAAAAATACTTGCTTGTTAACGGGTGAAACGCTGATGCCGATATCTTCGTAGAATCTGATGTTTTCAACCGTAAGTTCACTTCCTGCAATGTTAGCATCAAATCTGATTTTTACATTGGCTGTTGTTGAACCTGCGGTGAACTTAATGTAAAAATTATCTGTGCTTGCGGTGCCTGATTTTGACATATAAGGCTTGATGTCGCCACCTTCAGTATGTGCGCCGCAGTTGGGATCCAATATGAATGAATCTTCGTTTGTGTTGCTTGAATTACGGGCGTTGATATACATATCGAAGGTGTTGTTTCCGCTTGCTGCGGGAGTAAAATCTATATCAGCTGAAAGAATATAGGTTTTACCGGCTTCTACGGGGATAGTGATACCGAAATCGGTGTTTGCATCATTTTGGCCGGAAGGCAGTGCTTTTACGGTGAAGCCTGTATCGGTTTCTTCGAGAATTTCGAGAGAGGTTGTTGAAATGTTGAATGCATTGAGATCAAACAGGTTATCGAATGTAATGTTAACGGTATCGAGAACCCAGACAGCATAAAGTGTAACTGTTGCATTATCGTTGGGGTTAAGTCTGGTTACGGTCTGACCGAGCTGATAATCGGGAACAGTTGCGTTTGCATCGGTTGACCAACCTGCAAGAATATAGTTGGTTCTTGTGAAACCGCCGTTCTGGAGAGTTACATTTGCGGTGTACTTATTAAGATCTGTGGTTGTTTCAGAGCCTGTACCGCCGTTTGCTTTATAAGCGATTCTGTAGCTGTGTTCATACCAATCAGAGTATATTGTTGTGTGAGCTGTTATAAGATCGGTAGTCTGTGCCACGGTTGATTCGTCGTCATGCAGCCATTTAAGGAAGGTGAAGCCGATTCTTGTGGGGCTCATAAGATCGCCGTAAACGGCATTTTCTTCGTAAAGCTTTTCGGTGTAAATAGCTTCAGTAGTGCTGTAAACAATCTCTTCACTGAAATGTTTTGCTTCAACAAATCTGATGTTGGAGAAGGTTGATTTATTGGTGGGCTGAAGAATGTTACCGAAACGCAATGCAACTTCAGCAGCATTTGCCGAAGTAGTGAATCTGATGATAACGTGAGAATTGGAGTTTTCGTATGTGTAAGCACCGATAAAGTATTCGCTGCCTGTAATGGTTGAGGGATCGGCGCCGACTGTGCCTACGGTTGCCTTAACAGAACCGTTTGATATAGTGGCTTTGTTGTCGTTGTCATCATAGACGAAAACATGAGCCTGAGAACCTTCTGATGAAACAACGTCATATTCAAACACATATTCGGTGTTGGGCTTGACGGGTATGGTGTAGTAATTATCGAGGGGACCGAAGTAAGTGTAAACATTGTAATCTGTAGCGGTTGTGCCGTTACTGTCGATGATGATTTTGCTGTCCTTGTATCTTACTGTAGCATTTTCATCAAGAACTGCTTTGTCATCGTTTTGTTCTGTTTCAAAAGCCTTAACCATTTTCATGCCGTCGGTTTTG
Source organism: Acutalibacteraceae bacterium (assembly GCA_045602905.1). GTDB lineage: Bacteria > Bacillota > Clostridia > Oscillospirales > Acutalibacteraceae > CAG-177. The sequence goes on along the minus strand of JAZSCL010000110.1, from coordinate 7,830 downwards.
AGAGAAAACTCATATGCGCTGAAGAGGTTATCAAACTTAAGTGCATAATGTTCAACGGTCAAAGATTCGTTGATTTCTTTCTTTGCAGCATCAATTTCAGTCTGAGTTGCGGAGGGGTCGCCGAGGACTGTTGCAGCTTTTTCAAGAGAAACTGACAGGTTATCAGACTGATGATCCTTATCTGAGCTTGCGTAAGCTTCGAGAACTGCATCACGGAGATCGCTCTTGTCGGTTACGGAGCAGAGAACGGATGTACCTGCTGTTGCCCATCTGCTGAAAAGATTGGTTCTACATTCTGCCCAGCCTAATGCGTGGATATATTTACCGTTGATTGTTGAAACATCGTAAGCGGGAACAATTGTTTTTCTTGAGGGAACGGAAACTTCACCTCTGCCGTAACTTTCAACTGAAGTCCAGCCGCTGGGTTTATTGCCCATATTGTCGCCGTTGGTTGTTGCGCCGGCTGTAAAGGAGCTGACTGTGCCTAAAGTATAATAGGTGTTATACTCATCAGATGAATTTTTGGGTTCGTCTCCTACTCTCAGGTAATCATAACCTAATTCAAAGTTGGGAATCTGGTTTGTGTTTGTGTAACGGGATGAGTCAACCATCAACAAGCCGAGATAGCTCTGTGCTCTCGAGCTGTCTTCTCCGTGAGTTGCACACTGAAGAACATAAGCGTTTTCACTGTAGTCATCCGTTTCGTTCTGACCGGGAGCACCCCATATAGTTTTATCTGTAGTGACAATGTAGTCATCACAAGTTTCATATGAACCGCCGCTCGTCGGAACATCATTGTATAATGGATCGGCCTTGAAATAACCTGAGTCGTGAATATCGCCCTTGAAGTCGCCCAAAGGCGATCTCTGCGAGTGGTCAACATCGTTGGCACCTGTTATCCACGAAGAAATTTCGTTGTTTACGTTGTCGTTTCTTTTTGATTCTGCAACAGCACCGATGGTTTTCATGGGTGCATACAGAACGGTATATGCAACGAAGGTTTCGGTTGTTCCGTTGGCAAATGTTACTGTAATTTCCCACTTGGCGGTGGCTATGGTGTTTTGTGTTATCGCCTTTGTTGTGCGAAGACTCCATGCACCGTCTTTAATAACAGAATCAATTTCGCTTGAATCAAAGCTGAATGTCTGACCTTCAAGGTTTCCTGTGCCGTCAGCATTGCCGAGGATAATATCGTTGCTTGAGTCTGTAACATTTGAAACATTAACGGTGAATGATACGGCATCTTTTATGTGAAGACCGAAGTACATATCGGTTTCCTGACTTTCAGCAACTGTTTCAATATTATAGAAATCGGCTTTATCCATTATGTTGTTAACATAATACTGACCGTTCTGGTTGTTTGTGGGGTTCATGTAAACGGTTTCGGGAACCGCAATCTTTGTTTTTGCAAGTTCAGATTCAGATACCTTGTCTCCGAGTGAACGGAAGTCGGTATAAATATCTTCTGCCGTACCTGTTGTGAGATAATATGTATATTCGGTGGGGTCATAGCTCTTGAAAGTTTTTCTTTCAAGAGGAGCAATGTATGAGGTGGGCATTTCAGGTGCGGGGTTAGCTGTTTCAGCGTGTCTGTAGTTCAGAGCACTGTTAGTTGGCGTTGCATATTTCTGAGGCATAACGCCGTAGAAGAATTTTGTTGCATCGGGTGAATAGATACCAACGCCGAAGCTGTCCGGGTCTTCACTGGCTGTGAATGCTGCCCATTTTTCTGCGGGCTTAACGTAACCGTCATAAAGATCGTTTTTATCTTCGTCAGGGATTGGGTTGGGATAGTATTCCTTGCTGTATTCGGGTACGATACCCCAGAATTCGGGGTGGCGCTCTCCATCGATTGTTGTGAGGTTATCGAAGCTTTCTGCCCATGCATTATCTTCTGAAACGTCATTATAAACAAAGTTGTTGAGAGGCTCAACGAGATAGAGAGCGGGCAATTCCTGCTCGGTATATGCTTCGGGAAGACCTGAATAGTCAACCTTTCTGTTTGTTACCTTTATCATTCCGTCATCGAAATAATACCAGGCTTCAACATAGGTGTCTGAAATAACATCGTTGCCATAAATTGCTTTGTGTATTCCGACATTACCCTCAGCATCCTCGTGCGTACATACCTTGGCATGATCGTCAGACCATTTTTCCCATTCCATGGGGCGAGCCTTGACATAGATATAAGTATCGGTTATTTCGTAGTCAACAAGTTTACTGGGCTCTTCACCAACGTTACCGCCCTGAACGGGGTTGTATTTCCAGGGTGAGCTGTTGAATTCGCCCTGAATATAAGGTTTCTCGTTTGTTCCATAATATGACTGCTGAAGATATCTGCCTCGGTCAAGGGTGTTGATAAGGTTGACCTTATCGCTGGTATCCGAGGGAGTCTGATCTTTAAATTGTTCATCAAGCCTGTCTTTATAGTCAACGAAAGAACGGTCCTTGATGTTGCCGCTTGCCAGATCTCTATAATTATCTGGGTCCTTATAAACACGGGCTTCAACATTTTGATTGAGAACGTAAAGCTCGGAAACAACGCCGCCGTATTCAAGAGAAACACCGAGTTCATATTCGTCGTTGACGAAATAAACTGTTTTGGCGTAGTCGTCTCTTTTTGATGTTGCGATTGATTTGAGTTTGAAATCGCCATTTTCGTTATCAAGGCAAGTGAACTCAACAGAAACAATCTGTGTGTGTGTGTTGCCGTAAACGAAATTGTCAATATAAGAATAGAATTTGCCGTTATCGGAAGGCTCAAGGAAGAATTCTTCTGTTATTCCGCTTTCAAAAGTCATCAATCCGCGAACGTAAGCATTTGTTGAATATGCAAGCTCAAAGCGGTTGAAGGCTGAAGTTGAATAATTCAAAGTATATTTGCCGTTGGTTTCCTTAATGTTATCCATTGAGGTACCGTTAACGATAATGCTTGAGGTTTCATGTTCAAGAACGGTAACGGTGAAGGTAGCTGTCTTTCCGCCGTAATGGGCTGTGATTGTCTGTTCCCCTGCTTTATCGAGATAAACGGGTGTGCAATAGATATCGGAATTGATATTGAAGGTTGAATCGTTAACAGTTGCCTTGAGAGAAAGACCGGTCATGTCAAGCTTTTCGCCAACGGTATAAATTGTGTTGTTGGGCAGTGAAGCGATTTCGAGGTTATCAACTGCACGCTCATATTTGGAGAAAACACTGAAGCTTGTGTATTTGATTTTTGTTTCGGGAGTAATGCGTTCACCGTCAGCTGTGTACCAACCGCCGAAAACATATCCCTCGGGAGCTGTTGCGGTTGGAAGAGAACCGTAGAAGCTTGAATCCGCCTTTGAATGGTCGTAAGTGAATACCCCGCGGTGGGGAGTACCGGTGATGTCTTCAAAAGTTTTGGTGGGGCAAAGGGTCATGTCTTTAACTGTCCAAGTACACTCGCCGGTTTTGTTAGGATCGGTATGATGGAAGCTGAAAACAACCATAACACGGGAAGTGGTTGCGCCGGTAGTAAATGTGTATTGGTTTTTGCCGAAAGCAGCTGATTCATAATTGTGCAAGCCTGCGGAATCGTCGTTTTCGGTAAACTCAGCAAAATAAGGCTGGAAATAAACAGGACCTGATGCGTTGCTGATAGCTAAATTGTAAGAGAAAGTATAGGTGGTGCTGGGTTCAACATCAACCCAGTAAAAGTTTGAACAAGAAGTTAAATCACCGTAGTTGGTGAAATATGGAGTGCCATGAACTTTAGAGGTGAAAGTCACGGTGTTGTTTTTTGCATCCGCATTGAATTCGCCGCCGGCAGGCACGGAGTTTGAATTTGGGTTGGCAGCCCAACCTCTGAGGCTGAAAAGGCTGCCGGTGTTGCAGATTTTAATGTCTTTGAAAGTACCGGTTCCTGCTGTGTTTCCGCTATGGAAAGCACCGAATGCAATCTGCATGGTTGCAGCATTAGTGGGAGTAACGAAGGTGTGGTAGTTGGAACCGTTGCCGTTGGTAGCATAAAGGTTGACATACTCTATAAGTTCGCCCGATGCATCGTGCCATGCAATAGCGACTCCGGCTCCTACGAGGGTAGAATTAACAAGGGTGTAAGAAACAGAATATGTTGTGTTTGCTTCAACATTTATTCCGTAAAAATCTCCAATAGGACCTAAAACGAAGTTAGTGAAAGTGCCGCCGGTTGCTTCAAAGTAAATACTGCCATTTCCTTCATCTATGGAATGGGTACCGTTGGCAAGACTGTAATCGGATGCAAGAACATTCGAATTATCATTGCCCGCCCATGCGCTGAAATCAAAAATGTTTTCAGGCTCAGTTAATTCAGATTTGTAGATTATGATTTTATTGACTGTAGCACTAACAGAATCAACACCGGGTTTGTTTGTTGAGTTGTCGCCGATTGTGAATCGAATCTGCATTTTGATAACATCTGCGGGTGTGGTAAACGAAAAGCTGTTATCACCGTTGCCGGATGCAGGAGAACCATGAAGCGAATCATATAAACCCTGGCTGTTATAGAAAAAAACATAAGGAGTGAAAGAGCTTACCGTGCCGCTGAGGTTGTAAGAAAATGTGTAGGTGGTGCTCGGCTCAACATCCATTATATAATAATTTTTGTTGCCATCAGGATCTTCAGTGTTTGCTGAATAAGCAGTGAAAACTTCTGTTGCGGCCATATCGGTTTTTGTGAACACGAAACTGCCGTTTTCAACATCTGTTTCCAGAGTGGCACCATTTGTTGATACACCTGCTTCGGTGATAACCTGCATTGTAGTTGACAAAGTGTTGTTTGCCCACTTATCAAAAACAAAAAGGTTGTTGTAGGCAAGCTCAACAGGGAACTTGTTTTCAACTGCTGAACCGAAAATCATTCCGACTGTGGGAACGAGCATTGCGGCTACCAGCAGCGCGATAATGATTTTTTTTGCGTGTTTTTTCATAAATTTACCTCCATAAAATTTGCTTGTGAAAATCTATATTAAATCCAAATTGTTTCTTGGACAATGATTTTTTATGCTACGTGATGAGTTCATCACATAATTTTTTGTATTCAGCCGCTTTTTGGCAGATGTATTCGGGCACAACCCCGAATTCGCCGCTTTCGGCAAGCGGAATCGCCGCACACATATCGCAGTAATTTCTCAGCTTGCAGGTTTTGCATTTGGACGGAAGAAAAATATTTTTTCTTGATTCCTTAATGCTTTCCCACGCATCATCGAAATTATTGATTTCAAACATCGGCTTTGTCATCATTCCGCAGGGCGACATTTTGCCGTTCCATGTTACCCAGAACGTGCTTAAACCTGCACGGCACGGAATCATTTCCGCATCGGAAACATCATTCTCGCCTCGTTGTTTGTTTTTCTTTTTTTGGATATGATTTTTCAGCTTTTCTTCACCCATACCAAGCAGTTGACAGTCAAACTGTATTTTTGCAGCTTCTTCGGGACTCAATCTGTCTGCTTCGCCTCCGACTCTTACGGGCGGAAACATATAACTGACGGTCTGAACGGGAATCCCAAGCTTCTGTGCAAACTCATAAATCTTCTCCGCGTCGTGACTGTTATATTGAGTTGCGGTGAAATTGATTTTCAAGTTGACACCTGCTTGTCTGAGTTTAATGATTGCATCGGTTACTTTTTTGTATGCCTCTCCGATGCCGCAAAGATTGCGGTACGTTTCTTCCGAAGCGCCGTAAAGCGTGATATTAAGCTTCTGAGGTGGATTGTCTGTGAAGAATTTAATCTTTTCGTCGTTTATAAGAAGTCCGTTGGTATTTACGGATACCAAGACTCCGGATTTCTTGGCATGGAGATATATTTCTTCAAAGTCGCTCCTCAGAAGAGGCTCGCCGCCTGTCAGCAGAAGCATGAACATACCTGCTTTTTTTGCTTCGTCGGTGAGATTTATCCACCACTCCGTGCTTTTTTCCTGCTTGATGGCTTCACAGTCGTTCTCTTTACGGTGAACATAGCACATCTTACAGTCGAAAGGACACCGTGAGGTTAATTCAAATGCACCCGAGAGGGGAATGGATTTTTTATCCGCATCGGAGAAAATCTTTGCGATAAACAAGTCGTAGTCTAATCCCAATCAGATAACACCTCCGTTTCGCAGTTCGTTTTCGAGAGCAATAACCGCATTTTCATCCGGAGTGCATCCGAATGAATAAACGGGAACAGTCTTAAACAGTTTGATCAGCAAATCAATTACCGTCTGCTGTTCGTTTGTTGCAATAAGGTCGAGATAAATATTCTGCAACACTCTTTGAATTGCTTCAGCACCCGCAAGACGGTTTATTGAATTTTGCGTTGACTGTTCAAGCAACACAATCGCTTCCAATGGAAGATTTTTGTTTTTGCAGATGCCGCTTGTTCCGCAAAACGGAACTCCGCAGGCGTAAACATCATCTTCAACAAGAATACCCGCCTTGTCACCGTTGATGACTTCGGCTGAACGGTACTTTTCCCACAATGCAGCCTGAGTGCTTTTTCCCGTTCCGCAGGGGGCAGAGAAAAGCACTGCCTTGCCGCCGATTTCTATAAACGACGAGTGAATGAAAAATGCGTTTTTCGAAAGCAACAGCTGAGCAAGTGAAACCGAACTCCACATATATCTGCTGTCCATCATAACAGGGAAACTTTTTTGAGTGAAAAACGTTTCGCTGAAAGAGGTGTCGGCAGGAGTATAACGGGTCAGTGCTCCCGGTACGGTTCCCATAGGGAATTCTCTGTAAACGGTTTCGCCGTCAACGGAAACGAAAAACTCACCCGCTTTGCTTTTGTTCTTGACAGACGTTTCGGGGAATGTTTCGCAAACCTTGCAGCCGATATTTATATCGGCTGTTCCGCCTGACGTTTCGAACTGTGACCACAGCGGATTGTCACCGGGGAAATACTCTGCGTCAATGCATATCAATTTTTTACATATTGAATAAAATTTCTTCATAAGCAGCTATTTAAATAAATATAAATAAAAATTAATATACCGATATTACATTTTACTATCTGCTTGCCGAAAAGTCAATATTTTATCTTTGATTTTATCTTGTAAATTTGCACAAAAAATATCGGATATTTGATTGCTTATTTTCATTTAAAGAATATGCAAAATAAAATGCTGAAAACAAATTTCTGCCCTTGACTTTTTATAGTACTTGTGCTAAAATTGGGCACAAATGGAAATGAAGTGAAAAAGAGGTGATGTTGTGGCGAGAATCAGCAAGTCACAGCTTACAAAACTTGAAATTGTTCAGGTAGCAACAAGGATGTTCCTTGAAAGAGGCTACACAAAAACAACAACCGCTGCAATATGCAATGAACTGGAAATGAGCAAGGGGAATCTCACATTCCATTATCCTACAAAGGAACATCTGCTTGCGGTGCTTGTGGATATGCTTTGCAAATTCCAATGGGAACTGATGGAAGGAGAGGCAGATGACAGCCTGAAATCTGTTATGGCAATCTGTCTTGAACTTATGTCAATGGCATCCGCCTGCGAAGAGAATGAGGTTGCAAAAGATTTCTTTATCGCAACTTATTCAAGTCCCGTAACCCTTGATATCATTAGAAAAAACGATACTGAAAGAGCAAAAAAAGTTTTTGCGGATTACTGTAAAAACTGGACTGATGAACAGTTCAAAGAGGCTGAAATTCTTGTTTCGGGTATCGAATATGCAACCCTCATGACAACGGATAACACCGTGCCTCTTGATGTGAGAATTACGGGTGCACTCAATCAGATTCTTACGATTTATAATGTGCCCGAAGAAATAAGAAAACGAAAAATTGAAAAAGTTCTTGCCATGGATTACCGTTCAATCGGCAGAAGAATTCTTAA
>JAZSCL010000109.1:0-3073 GCA_045602905.1 Acutalibacteraceae bacterium | reverse complement strand
AACGATGATGTGTTTCTTCAACTAATATGGGAATCGTATGCGTGGTCGGTGTGGCAGTTCATTCAGGTTCCCCGCCGTGACGGTTACGGTAATATCCCCGGCAAATGGACAGACTATTCGGGTGATTTTCCTCTTTGGCGGTTGTGCTTTGTAATTCAGAATTACTTCCGAAAGAAATTCGAATATGAGATGGAATGGAGTTTTCAAAAACTGTTTATGATGCCGAAGGGAATGCAAATTCCGTGGCTTACATATCAACAGTTCAGCAATCTTATCGGCAACCTTACGGATATGATTGTTGAAGAACAGAATTGGCAACCGATGATTGATGAGATTTGGAATAACCGTCAGATGGAAGATTACAGCGAACGTAAAAGCACATACAAAAGAGATTTCATCAACAAGTGGTATTGCTCGTGGAATAAAAAGAAAAGTCCGATTTTTCTTGATGAAGCAATCAAATCAGGCGAAGAAATCAGCGAAGAATTGCTCGTTCAGTTACCGTCACCCCGAGATGATTTTGAAACAAGGATTCTTTCAAAACAAAAAGTCGAAGCGTTCTTTGAAACGCTCGACGGAAAAGACAAACGGATTTTGCAGATGCGAATGGACGGTTGCACACTTGAACAGATTGCAAAATTTGCGGGATACAAAACACCAAGTGCCGTTTACAAACGCATTCAGAAAATCGCAACGGCATACGAAGATTTTGTTTCAAAGAAATACGGAGAATTTTTGGACACCCACTCAAAAAAGAAAAAATCTAAGAAAACTGAAAAAGCAGACAAAGACAGTCACGATTAATTTCGTGGCTGTCTTTTGATGCCCGAAAGGAGGTTTTTAGAAATGAGACGATAGAAATGTTCCAAACGACCAACGCATCGTTTTGTGAAAATGCATCGGAAAACACGGTGTTTTTCACGCTTCTTGAACCGTGAAAAAATCACAAAAATCAGCCGATATCCAGCGGAAAGGAGGCAAAATGAAAACAGGATTAACAAAACGTCAGAAAGATACTGTAATCTGCTTTAACGAAGAAAGTGACATCATTGATGTGCGGACACACAACACAGATTTGAGAAACAGACTTTCAGAATTCAGCGAGCAGTATCCCGACTGTTGCAAACTGACAGATGATGACGAACACGGCGGAATGCTTTTTGAAATTCAGAAAGGCAGATTGAGTTTCAGACTTACCGCACCGTATTCGGAAGAACGCAGAAACAGTTTGAGCGAAAATGCAAAAAAGAACGGCATAAACAAAACTGAATAAATGGTTCGAGTGAATATTAAGTTGAACTTTAGTGTTTTATAAAGACATCCGCTAATGAAAAAACACTTGACAAAACTGGATTTATTCTCTATAATACATTTGTAGCGAACATTTGTTTGCTGCATTTTGATTTATGGAGGTTTTAATGAAATCTATTGAATTCAGAACAAATCCGATGTTTCTGAGAAATCAGTTTAAAGGCGACGGAATATTTGACATTCCTTTGCTTCAGACTGATGAAATTGACCTTAAAGAAATTGAACTTATAGGTTATGATAAGTTATGTGACAACAAAACTGAAGCCATAGTTCATTTCTTTATGGACGACTACAAATTTGAGGCACTGTGGAAAGATCCCGAGCCTAGGATTGAAAGGTTGAAAGAATACAAAGCGGTGTTAACTCCCGATTTCAGTATGTATACCGAAATGCCGTTATCAATCAAAGTTTACAACACTTTCCGTTCCCGTTGGTGCGGTGCTTATTTGCAAGCAAAAGGAATAAAAGTAATTCCTACGGTTTCTTGGGGAGAACCTAATACATTCTGGTTTTGCTTTGATGGAATTTCTAAGGGCAGCATTGTTGCTGTTTCTACAATCGGCGTAAGGAAAGAGAAATGTTTGTTTATGCAAGGTTATGAAGAAATGATGCGCAAAATCAAGCCCAAGGCAGTTATTTGTTACGGTGAACCTTTTGAAGAAATGAAAGGTAAAATAATCGCGGTTGATTATGCTCAAACCAACAATTATAAAAAGCATTTTACTCTTCAGACAGAAGAAAGTCTGATTTCTCAAAACATATTTGGTGTTTACAACAAAAGAGCTTTTGGATATGTTGATATTGAAAAAGGAAGAGGTTCTGCAAGCGGCGGGTCAGGTGGTGGTTCTTCAGACAGTTCGATAAAATTTCCTGGTTGGGATCCATCAAAAAAGCCGGGAAAAGATTACGAATGGAGAGGAAAAGGTGATCCAGCAAGCGGAAAAGGTGCATGGGTAAATCCAAAAACTAAAGAAACTATGCACCCAGATTTAAATCATGGTGAGCCGTACGGACCACATTGGGATTATAACTATCCTGGAGGCGGTAATGGGTTCAGAGTTTACCCCGACGGGACTATGACACCTAAAATATATGAAGGAGAAATGTTCTATGCCTGATAAAAACGATTGGAGACTGCTCAATCAGGAAGAATACCTGATGAATGCAAAACTGATAAAATCCGAATATAATAAGCCTTCCGAGAAGTGGGATCATGACCACTGTGCTTTTTGTTGGGATAAATTCAGCGAAAATGATGGTGACCTGCACGAAGGCTACTGCACACCTGACAAAAAGTATTGGATATGCACTGAATGTTTCGAAGACTTCAAGAATAAATTTGGTTTTATTCTTGAATGATTTATGCAAACTGCTATCAGATGAATAAAAAGGAAGAATAATAAGTTTTATCAAACCGTTTCACTTTTAGTGAAGCGGTTTTCTTATGCCCAAAATCGAGAGGAGACGTTAAAATGAAAAACTCAAAAAACACAATATAACAAAAGTCAAAAATATGAAGATAATCCCGAAGGGCGCACTTCTATACATATCTTTCAGAAATGTATTAGTGCGTAGCTCCGCTAATGAAAAATCAAAGATTTTAAACAAGGGTTTTACCCTTGCGCTGCATTGCAGCTATCCCAATAAATTATCCCGTTGTTTCATCTGAAGCAACGGGATTTTTGTATCCAAAAACAGAAAAGGAGATTTTATGAGTAAATCAAAAGAAGAATTAATTGAAGAAAAAATAAAAAACGAAAAG
>JAZSCL010000108.1:0-3905 GCA_045602905.1 Acutalibacteraceae bacterium | reverse complement strand
AGTATCTTTGCAATGTGTATTGAGGGTAAAGGAAATGAAACCATTGCCCGAATATTGCAGGAAAATAAAGTGCTGGTCCCGATGGCATATTGGCAAAGCAAGGGTCTTAAGAAAGGCGGAAAGAAAACACAGACCAATCCGTATAAATGGAATAAATCAACAGTTCAGAAAATACTTGCTCAGCAGGAATACTGCGGTGACATTATCAATTTTAAAACTTATTCCAAAAACTTCAAAAACAAAACAAGAATACCAAACCCCGAAGAAAACTGGAAAGTATTTAAGGATGTTCACGAACCGATTATTGACAGAAACACCTTTGAAACTGTCCAGAAGATGAAGGCAAAGGCAAAACGCAGAGCACCCAATCCCAAACACGCAGAAAAGAATATGTTTTGCGGGTTATTGTACTGTTCCGATTGCGGCAGTCCCTTGTGGTTTAATGTTAATCACCCGAACACAGATATCAAATATTTTATGTGTTCCAACTACAAAGGTCACAGGGGTACTTGTGAACAGACACATTATGTCAGGGCAGATTCTTTGGAACAGATTATGATGCTTGAATTGAGAAGTCTTGCAAGTTTTCTTGCCGAGGATGAACAAGCCTTTGCGGATATTCTTGAAGCCAAAACCAACAAAAGCATACTCAATCAGCAGAAGTTTCTTGAAACCAGTATTGATAAAGCGATTGTGAGAACAAAAGAGGTTGCCGTGATGTATGAAAAGCTTTTTGAGAAGCACATCAACGGAGTTGTAAATGAAGAAAGCCTTATGCAGCTCTCGCAAAAATATGAAGCTGAGCGTGACGAACTGAAGGTTAAAATCAAGCAATGCCGTGATGAACTTGCCGAAACAGAAAACCTGCGTACAAGCAGAGAGCAGTTTACAACGGCTGTCCGCAAATTTATGCAGATGGAAACATTAACACCTGCACTTCTGAACGAACTGATTGAGAAGATTGAAGTTTACTCTATTGAGGGCAGAGGCAAAAACAGAACACAGAGAATTATTATTCATTATCGCTTTTTCGGAGTGATTGAAAATCCTGTTAAAGAGGATAATGTGGTCCTTGAAGCAAGACAAGGCGTAGCCGTGGAATATCTCACGGCATAACAAAAAAGAGCAGGCTCAAAACCTGCTCGATACATAACAAATCATATTAAATTCAACTATGAGGAAATGTAGAAAAAAGAAAAGTGAGTGTTCACTTGTGTTATGAACACTCACTATGGTGCGGATAACAGGACTTGAACCTGCACGAACTTGCGCCCATTAGAACCTGAATCTAACGCGTCTGCCAATTCCGCCATATCCGCATATTCTGTTTCCCCGTAAATTTTACACGGTCGGGGTTCCGAGGCGGAGCTTACTCTTCAGTTACAAACATACTGTTCAGCTGAATCCACTGCTTGTTGATTTTTACACGGTGCAAGCCACCGAGGCAGAGCTTTTCGCTTATTCTGCTAGTAAAAAGAGGATTCCTTTGAAGGAATCCTCTCTGGTGCGAGAGACGGGACTTGAACCCGTACGGGATTACCACACGCCCCTCAAACGTGCGCGTCTGCCTATTCCGCCACTCTCGCAAATCATTCTGTTCGCTTGGAACGTTGCCTATTATAGCAAAGTCATCCGCTAATGTCAAGTGTTTTTTTTGAAATTTTTTAAAATTTTTTCAACATCATCTTTTATTCTGTTTTTAGAATATTATTATATCCGAATCGGCACGAACAATCTGTTTTCCCGTTCGTACCGATTCGTTTCAGCGTGTTTATCATTCCGTCGCTTCATAAAGAACAAGCTCTGATGACATTGATGACGGAATATCAACTACTATTCCATTTTGCTTAATTTCCCTGCCCGACACAGCAAAGCTTTCTCCGCTGTTATCGAGAGTTATTCTGTAATTCTTCGATTGGTCTGCTCCCTTTACGCAAATCATGCATCTTCCGTTTGTTTGTGAGAGAGAAAATACCGTTATTGCTCCTCTTGTTTTATCTGCAGAAGATATTTCGAGCACGGAGAAACCGTTGTTTTTCACATCGGGAATATGATGATAAATCTTTGATTCAGCAAGGAACGGTCTGATAAAAGTCTTATAGACTTCAACGCTGTGCTTTACAAATTCCATCTGCTCCGTATTTATCTCCGCTTTGACGGGAGAAATAACATTGAGTGATATGTGTCCGAGCATACAGTTTCTTATATGAGCATCAAAAGCACCGTAACGATGGCATCCCATACCTGCAAAAAGTCTGTCGACCCTTTCAGGCGGAAGCGCCATTGTCATTCCGTTTGTAATTCGCACTGAATGCGGAGCACACTGCCAGTCTGATACCCACGAATGATTGAAGTTTTTCATCATACCGAGATCGGTGCGTCCGCCTCCGCCCGCACAGTTTTCAAATATCACATCCGGAAATCTCTTTTTGAGGTTTTCATACATCTTGTAAACCGCATTTATATGTCGGATTGAAACGCACTCGGGAATACCGAACTCATTGTTTCGGATTCCGAAATATTCGGTATAATCAACATTATGGTCAACACGCAGAAGGTCAAGCTTATAATCGGTTATGATGCGTGCAAGCTCATTTTCCGCCCACTCGGCAACCTCGGGAATTGACATATCAAGATATTTCGGACTTACTTCTCCGAAGGGATTTACAGAAAACCATTCGGGATGTATTTCATGAATTTTACAATATTTACCCACATTTTCTATATCGACCCAAAGACCGAATTTAAGACCGTTTTCGTGTGCATAATCGGCAAGTTCATTTATTCCGTTCGGGTATCTGTCGGGATTCGGACAGTTTATACCGTTATAATCAGGCCATTGCATTTCCTTATCGGGAGGGCATTCCCAACCTGCGTCAACGGTAAATATTTCACCGCCCATCTCCGAAAACCGGCGGATAAACGCCTTGCTCGTTTCAACACTCATATCATGCTCCGCACCCATACCGCAGTTTATGAGAGCCTCTGAGCCATCCGCCTCGGGCATATTGAGAACAGATTTCCTTATGTGGCTGTGCATTTCGTTAACGGCAAAATCTATGTCACCAAATCCGTAACCGATATGAATTTCGGGTGTCACGAATCTTTCGTGAGGTTTTATCACAAGCATGGGGTTATGGGATGCAATTTCCGCTTTGAAAGAAAGGCGGGTTGAATCTCTGCCGGGCTGTGCGTTATAGTCAACGGTAAACCTGCATCCCCCGCTCCAGCCAATCTGCATAAACCACATTGCACCTGTAAGATTATTGCGGATAAAAAGCAGAGGGTGACGGAAACGGTCACGGTTAAAGCGGGTATCAATCGAAGTTACCTCGGGCATAAGCTTGCGCCACACAAATTCGCCCTCACGACCCCAACTGTCATCGCTGAAATAACCGATTGAATAGAAATCATCAAGCTGTTTTAACTGAGTATAGTTATCGGTTTCACAGATTTCCATTCCTCCGCCCATAAGCGAAAGTCGGCTGAGATTCATGCAGTTATCGGAAAGATTTTCGATTTCAAGATATCGGGTAAACATTGCCGTACCGTCAAGAAGAGTATGAACTTTAATCTGTACAGGCTTTATTTTACTTTTGAGAACAAGAGTGGATTTGATATTATCATCTGTTTTTTCGGTTATGAAGTCAACAAATTCCAATCCGAAATCAACGCACTGACCGTCAAGTTCAACATTGAACGCAAACGGCTCTGCGAAACGTCTTTTATCAAGTCTTGAAGGACAGTTTGTGAGCACATCAAGCGGATATCCCGAACCGTTCCAACCGCAGGAAATAAGTCCGCCGTTGAAAAGTGACTCTTCATATACGGTTTTGCCTGTACGGTAACAAAAAACAGGATTATTCCCCTGCTGATAAAATACATCAAAGAATTTCTTCATATCA
>JAZSCL010000107.1:0-4429 GCA_045602905.1 Acutalibacteraceae bacterium | reverse complement strand
CACGTACTTTGATTTTGAAGGTTTTATGAATATCGACACAAGAAGTTCCGACAGAAACCGTGTAATCACCGTTATGCATACCTAAAACCATACGGCGGTCATAGTAGCAGAAGGCTTCGTTGGGAACAGGTATACTGATTTGAGTTTTTTCTCCCTTTTTAATCTCAACACGCGCATATGCTTTCAGCTCCTTCAGGGGCATTACAACATCACAGTTAACCCCCGTCAGGTAAGTCTGAATAACCTCCGCACCATCAAAGTCACCGGTATTCTCAACCGTAAGATTTATCTTAAGACTGTCCGCCAGATTGATACATTCAAAATTATCAAGTTTAAAGTCTGTATAGCTCAGTCCGAAGCCGAACGGATAAAGCGGAGCTCCGTCATTTTCAATATAGCCGTATCCTCTTCCTGACGGCTTCATCGAATAGAAAAGAGGAAGCTGTCCGACAGTTTTCGGGAATGTTATGGGAAGCTTTCCACTCGGAGAAATCTCTCCGAAAAGAATTTCACATATAGCTTGTGCACCCTGTTCACCCGGGAACCATGCTTCTAAAACAGCACCACAGCCGTCCTGCCACGCAGTCATATCTACAGGTGAACCATTAAGAAGCACAACTGCTGAATTTGAATTTGCTGCAGTCATTCTGCGTATACTTTCCTCCTGATCCGTTTTGACGGTGAACTCAATTTTGCCCACAATAACCGCACTGTTATCTTTTTGTTCCGTTCGCGTAATACCGGGAAGACGGATATCCGAACGGTCAAGTCCTTCACCTTCAACAAGTGCAGTCATATATATTGCTGCATCACACTCGGCGGCAACCTCTTCGATGTAAGCATCCTCCGCGAAAACAACCTCAACGGCTCCGTCAAGATATTCTCTGAGATACTGTAACGGTGTTTTTGCATCCTCAGCCGTCCATTTGACTTCGAAAGGACCGGAATAGTTTTCTCCGACCGGGAAAACATCCGCACCCATACCGAACACAGCCAGCTTCTTCATTTTTTTCTTATTAAAAGGCAAAACGCCTTCATTCTTCAAGAGCACCATTGATCTGCGGGCTGCTTCAAGCGCCAGTTGCTTATGCTCGTCACAGCGCACAAGGCTCTGAGCCTCATTTCTGTCTGCAAAAGGCTTGTCCATAAGACCGATGCTGAACTTTGCGGTCAACACACGCAGAAGTGCACGGTCAATATCAGATTCATCAATCCAACCTTCTTTGTAAGCAATCATCAAATCATCATAAGAGTTTTGTGGCAAATCAACATCCAGACCTGCTTTGAGGCTCGCTGCCTGAGCCTTCCATTCTGTATCAAAAAGTCTGTGTGCTTCCCAAACGCCCTCAACCGAATTGTAATCAGAAACAACAAAGCCTTTAAAGCCCCACTCGTTACGCAAAATATCGGTTAGGAGCTTTTCGTTACAGGTGCAGGGAACACCGTCCCAGCTGTTATATGCAGCCATAACAGACATTGCTCCGCCTTGCTTGATACACTTTTCAAAAGGCTTAAGATAAACTTCTCGCATTGTCCTTTCACTTGTATCGGAAACATTGGAGTCTCTTCCTCCATAAGAATAGTTATCTGCATAATGCTTTGGTGTGGCGATAACACCGTTTTTCTGTAATCCTCTGCAAATTGCAGCACCCATATCTCCGTTCAGGAGCACATCTTCACCGAAGCTTTCAATTGTTCTCCCCCAACGACAATCCCTGACAACATTTACTACCGGAGTAAGAGCCTGCCTTACACCTACAACGGCACACTCCTTTCCTATAACGTCGCCTATCCGTTCAACTAAATCCTTATCAAACATCGATGCCATACCTATCGGTTGTGGGAAGCAGGTTGCCATACCCCACTGTGCTCCGTGAAGAGCCTCTGCGTGTTCAATGGGCGGAACAGACAGCGAATTGCACTCCATACTACGACGTATATCTCGGTTAATTTCATCAGCAACTTCCGCAGGAGAAACAGGTTCTCCTCGCTGCTCGTGCATAAAATGTCCGGGATTACGGAAATTACCGAAACGATATTCTCGCCTTTCTTCGTAATCCTCGCGTATAGGATAGAGCATCTGACAAGAAAGCTGACAGATCTTTTCTTCAAGGGACAGCTTTTTCAGAAGTTCTTCTGCTCTTTTTTCAGGTGATTTATTCATAAGGTCAACTCCTATTAATGTGCTTTTATGATAAGATATCCGCAGACAGGCAGTGTTATTTTGCCGGAAACGCTTTCGTTTTTAAGTGTATCTGTATACTCTTTATCAAGAACGATTATTCGTTCTTCATCTGCAAAGTTCATAATAAAAATTATGTCGCCACGCTTTCTTGAGAAAACTCCGTCACTGAGTTTTATGTCCGCATCGGCAGCAACAGCATTTTCGGCAATAAGCATTTCGCAGAAATCATCGGCAAAAGTCCCGTCGTTTCTGAAGGCGGCATAGTATGCCTTACCTTTTCCGAATGCATTTTCTGTAACGCAGGGCATTCCGCAGTAGAAATCGCTTTTATATTCGCCCAGAGTTTTTGCTCCGTTCGCATGGATGATGTCACAGATGTGGTTCACTTCATAGTCCTTGCCGTTGAATCCGGCCTTGCCCGTAATATCCTCGGGAAGAGAATCCGTTTCCTCACACCATATGCCGAAAACCTCCTTCAGCCTTCCTGCAGGGAAACCGCCGAGTCTGCAAAGGTCATCAGTATCGACTATGCCTAAGAGATACGTTGCAACAAAATTACCGCCGTTTTCAACATATTCCTCAATCCGTTTTTCCGTGCCGTTCTTAAGCATATAGAGAAACGGTGCGATAACAATATCATATTTTGAATAATCATCCTGCATGGAAATAACGTCAACGCTGATGCCTCTCTTATAAAACGGAGCATACCATTTTATACATTCTTTCACATAATCTCTGCAGATGTTGTTATAACCCCGGAAAACATTGACTGCCCAGCCGTTTTCCCAGTCATATATAACCGCAACTCTGCTTTCGGTTTCGCTTCCGACAGCGGAATTCAATTTTTCAAGTGTTTCTCCAAGCCTTGTTACGTTTCTGAAAACTCTTGTGTTTTCGTGTCCGCAATGGTCAATAACCGCACCCTGAAATTTTTCGTCTCCGCCTCTGCTTTTTCTCCATTGGAAATACTGTATGCTGTCCGCACCGTGTGCAACAGCCTGGATTGATGCAAGCTCATGTATGCCCGATTTTGGGAGCTTGTTGACATCCTGCCAGTTTACTAATGACGGTGTGCTTTCCATAAGGAAAAACGGCTGACCGTTTTTTAATGAACGGAAAAAATCGTGTAAAAACGCTGTTTCAAGTGCCTCATCGAGATTTTTACCCTTGTCCCATGCAGGATAACTGTCCCAAGATACAAGATCAACATAATTTGCGAACTTTTGATAATCAATTCCGTTATATCTTTTCATAAAGTTGGTGGTTACGGGAATATCCGGTGTAATTTCCCGCAGAGGTGCAATTTCGTTTTCAAAAAAAGAAATGTGGCTGTCGGTTATAAAACGCTGCCATGCAAGATTAAGAGCCGATGCACTGTCTTCTCCGTTTTTTTCGGGCGGATTAATCTGGTCAAAATCGTTGAAGGAATGCGACCAGAATGCATTCCACCATTTGAAATTCAGCTCATCGATATCGTTGTGATAATATTCTCTGAGCCATTTTCTGAAAGCCTCGCAGCAAAGCTCACAGCGGCATTCTCCACTGTATTCATTTGAAATATGCCACATTTTCAGGGCAGGATGGTTTTTGTATCTTTCCGCAAGTATTCTGTTGATGCTGCGGACTTTTTCTCTGTAAACCGGGGAAGTGAGACAATGATTGTGTCTGTCACTGAATTTGCGGCGTATCCCGTTTTCGTCTTTTCTTAAAACTTCGGGATATTTTTCGGCAAGCCATGCAGGCCGCGCGCCCGACGGAGTGGCAAGGATTGCGGCAATACCATTCAGATGCATTTTATCAAGTATAGTATCAAGCCATTCAAAATTATAAACGCCTTCTTCAGGTTCAAGTGTTGCCCATGAAAATACGCCGACCGTTGCACTGTTGATATGGGCAAGCTTCATCAGACGCATATCCTCATCCCATATTTCGGGCGTTCTTATCCATTGGTCCGGGTTATAATCTCCACCGTGGATTATATAATCAAAAAGCTTTTTTGCCATTGCTTTTCTCCTTTTTTGGATTTAAATGACCCGAACTGTATTCTGTCCGGGTCATTCACTCTGCCACAAAGCTCAGTAAACACTTCGTGTGTTACAGTTTAAATTTGTTTTATTTTTTAACTTCAAAACCTTTAAGGGTTCAGGCTTTTTACGAGCTCATTTAAAGTTGAAACGGTTGTTGACCCCGCTGAAGCTCCGGCTGAAAGCAGTTCTTCATAATGTCTGTGATAGGAGCCAAAGA
>JAZSCL010000106.1:0-2819 GCA_045602905.1 Acutalibacteraceae bacterium | reverse complement strand
TTCACTGCACACATTGACGGTGTTGACTGCGAATCAATCGGCAAATGGACTGTCGAGCTCAATCCTTATTGCGGTGCAATTGCAACCTACGAAGGCAAAATCGGAAGTGTACCCTTCAGTTTTGAAATGCGTTTCGGCGGTCAGGATTTATGCAGAATCGACTGCAAAACAAAGTTTGAGGTTCACGGTGAGAAAATCGGCATAATCGGCGATAAAATGGGACTTGAGAAGTCAATTACCGTCAACGGTCATATACACGACGGTAAGCTCAATTTCAACATGAATCTTTGCATGGATAAAAACCGCAAGATGTATCGTGACCTGCCGTATTCAATTTCCGAATGGGAAGGCGATGTCAGAAAAACCGAAGATTATTGGTATGAAGAAGACCGTATTCTCATCAATGAAAAAGTAACCTCCGAAGAATCCTTTAACTCCACAACACATCTTGACGGTATCTACTGGGTTTGCCTGAAGGATGATAACAACAGCGTTGCAGTGTTCAATAAGGGCTGTATGGGCGCCGCTTTCAAAGGCAATAAGGTTTCGATTCCTCTTGTTTATGCAGAGGAATATCTTTGCGGAACAAAAATGCTCGACGGCGTTTATGAGGATGAATTTGCACTCTGCATAGGAAACGAATCTGTTGATAGTATCCATGAAGATGCTCTCGGTTATGCATATCCACCTGTTGCAATTACTCTTGAAAAAGGTAACGGAGATTTGACAGGATTTGAATTTGCATCAATCTTTGACTGTAATAATGTTGTAATGACAACCGTTTATCCTGAAAACGGATATCTTCTTGCACGCTTCTGCAACTACTCAGACAAAGAAAACTGCATTGAATTCAAAACATCTGTTGGAAAAGTAACGGAAGAAACCGACCTTCTCGGCAACAAGCTTGCAGATGTTGCGGATAGCGGAAATCTTAAATTCCGTCCCTGGGAAATAAAGACCGTTAAAATCGAATTATAATAACAAAACAGCTTGGTTTTTCGCCAAGCTGTTTTTCTTATACCGTGATAATATCCGAGTTTTTTTCGAGAACGGATTCATTTATTCCGTCTATGTTCGTAAGCTCTTCAACGCTTCGGAATCTGCCGTTCTTTTCTCTGTATTCAACAATATCCGAGGCTCTTTTTTCGCCGATGCCGAAAAGCTTTGTCAGTTCTTCCGCATCTGCCGTGTTTATATTAACGGCATCTTCGTTTGAAGATGTTTGTGTTACGGAAGCGGAAGCCGATACTTTTATTTCTCCGATGTCGTTATATTTCGGGGTGTTAAAAACAATAATCATAACGGCTGCCGCAAAAACAATAACCGCAACCGAAATCAGAGCAATGGCAGGCTTTGCACTTTCAGACAAACCTTTAGCCATGAATTATACCTCGATAAGTTCATATTCTTTTGAACCGTAACCAAGCTCTGCGGCTGCATCGATTGTGTGAACACCGTTTCTGCTTTCAATTCTTTCTATAAGATGAGGCTTGCCCTCATCTGAGCAGGAATAAACCAGATCAACGCAGGCTTTGTCAATTGCAACGGGGTCATCGGAAACAAGAATTCCGATATCGGCAATGCAAGGATCTTCCGCAACCGCACAGCAGTCGCAGTCAACGCTCATGTTTTTCATAACATTGATATATACGATGTTTCCGCCGAAGAAGTCAACAACGGATTTTGCCGCGTCTGCCATTGATTCAAGGAAAGAATCGTGGTCCGAATTCCAAAAATCATCGGGATTGCCGACTCCGTGAATGTATCCCTTTCCGTATGACGATGCAACGCCGATTGAAAGCTGTTTGAGTGCACCGCCGTAGCCTCCCATAGGATGACCTTTGAAGTGCGACAGAACAAGCATGGAATCATAGTTTTTTATGTTTTTGCCTACAAAATTCTTTTTGATTTTCTTGCCGTCAGGGATTTCAAGAACCAGGTCAGGTCCTTCAGCATCAAGCAAATCAACTTTGAAATGATCTGACCAGCCATGTTCCTCAAAAAGCTTAAGGTGTTTTTCTGTTGTGTTTCTTTCGCCGTTGTATGCGGTGTTGCATTCAACAACGGTACCTTTTACATAGTCTGCAACGGGTTTCCAGAAATCGGGTTTAAGAAAATTCTGATTTCCTTTTTCGCCGGAATGAACCTTTACCGCAACGTTACCGTCAAGTTTTTTGCCGAGCATTTTATAGAGCTCAAGAACCTTTTCGCTGCTTATATCTCGTGAAAAATAAACTTTTGATTTCATCGTTATTTCTCCTTACATTTTTATAAATAGATTATATTATAAAAGCAGAAATATTTCAAGTGCAATAAATCACCGCCGCAGTTATCTGCAGCAGTGATTTGTTTGCTATTCCGCAATGCCGATTCCAAGACTTACGGATAACGCTCTGTCAACTCTTATCATGTCCGTTTCATCAAGAATTCCCATTTTTTCGCGGAGTCTTTTTTTGTCAAGTGTACGTACCTGTTCAAGCAAAACGATTGAATCTTTTGCAAGTCCGCAGCCGTCTGCATTAACTCTTATGTGTGTAGGCAGGCTGGTTTTAAATCTTTGGCTTGTTATTGCGGCAGCAATAACCGTCGGACTGAATTTGTTTCCGACATCGTTCTGAACAATAAGAACAGGTCTTGTGCCACCCTGCTCGGAGCCGATAACAGGGCTTAAGTCGGCATAATAAATTTCTCCCCGTTTAACGGTCAAAATAATCACTCCTATAACCGAATGTTACATCAATATTTTGGACAGATAACAGGCAAATTAAACGCGATTTTGAAATCGGGGAGCAAAAAATTTCAAAATTGCCTGTCCTTTA
>JAZSCL010000105.1:0-34586 GCA_045602905.1 Acutalibacteraceae bacterium | reverse complement strand
GGTTGCTTCGAGAATCGCCTGCAACGAAATCGACCTTCTGCTTCTTTTCAGAGATCCGTTGACTGCCAAACCTCATGTGCCTAACGAAGCTACGCTTCTCAGACTGTGTGATGTTCATAATGTTCCCGTTGCAACCAATATTGCAACCGCCGAGGCACTCGTTCATTCTCTTGCAAGAGGCGTCCTCGACTGGCGTGATATTGTTAATCCCAAATAATTCCGCCTCATCGGACTATGCGGATGTACGGGTATCAAAAGCAATTTTTTGGGGGTCGTCATTCAAGACGACCCCATTTGCACATTAATAAGACTTGATATTTTTTCAGGAAAGAAGTATAAATATGGCATTAATTACCAAAGCCGTCAAAGGCACGCAGGATATCCTGCCCTCAGAAGTTTATAAAAATCAGTTTATCGAACAGATCGTTATCGATATAGCCGGCAAGTTCGGCTTCAGGGAGCTCCGCATTCCCGTTTTTGAGCATACCGAGCTTTTTCAGAGAGGTGTCGGTGAACCGCCCGATGTTGTTCAGAAGGAGATGTATACCTTCGATGACAAGGGCGGCAGATCGATAACTCTCCGCCCCGAGGGAACGGCAGGCGTTGCAAGAGCTTTTCTTGAGCACGGTCTTTTCAACGAGGCTCTTCCTCAGAAGCTTTGCTATGTCATCAACTGTTACCGCTATGAAAAGCCTCAGGCGGGCAGATGGAGAGAGTTCCAGCAGTTCGGCGTTGAATGCTTCGGCACTGCTTCTCCCGCCGCCGATGCCGAAATAATTTCGCTTGCAAACGAAGTTTTCGCATTTCTCGGCGTTGAAAACATCTCACTTGAGCTTAATTCCATCGGCTGCCCCGAATGCCGTAAGAATTACCATGCCGCACTCAAAGAGTATTTTGAGGCAAAGAAAGAAAATCTCTGCCCCACCTGCCTCGGCAGACTCGAAAAGAATCCCATGAGAATTCTTGACTGCAAGAGTCCCGTATGCAAGGAAATTGCGGCTGATGCTCCCGCAATCATCGATTATATCTGTGATGACTGCTCAAAGCATTTTGAAAGCGTTAAGAAGTATCTTGAAAAAATGAATATTGAATATACCGTCAATCCACGCATTGTAAGAGGACTTGACTATTATACACGCACCGTTTTTGAGTTTGTTTCAAACGATATCGGCGCTCAGGGAACAGTCTGCGGCGGCGGCCGTTATGACGGTCTGATTGAAGAACTCGGCGGACCTCACACTCCCTCTCTCGGCTTCGGAATGGGCACGGGCAGACTGCTTATGCTCCTTGAAGCTCAGGGAATCGAGCTTCCCGAACCCTCAGGCTGTGATATCTACATCGCTCCCATGGGCGAAAACGCATCCTATGAAGCAGCCGCAATTGTTGCTGACCTGCGTGCAGGCGGCATCAACGCTCAGACAGACGTTGTTGGCCGTTCGCTCAAAGCACAAATGAAGTATGCCGACAAAATCGGCGCAAAATACACCATGGTGCTCGGCGACGACGAAGTTGCATCGGGTAAGGCAAAGGTGAAGAACATGGATTCAGGCGAATCAACCGAATTTGAGCTTTCCGAGCTTGCGGAAAACTTCATGGGCTTCATCGTTCATCAGGAAACTGCCGCCCTCGGCGAAAGCCTTGACCTTGACGGCGTTGATCTTTCCGCAATTCTCGGCAGTATCTGACATAAACATCAATCAAATGAAAACTGAATAGTTTTTCAAATTCGCAATGCGAAATGCGTAATGCGCAATTAATGACGGGTTTCACCCGTACCCATTTATATTCATCTGCTGATAATCGGTTCTTGCGGAGCAATATACAATCGGAGCGCAGCGACCCTTCATTGCGAATTACGAATTATGCATTTATTATATTGCCCGATATTCTTCACTTTTCATTCTTCATTATTCATTCAAAAAGAGGTATAACAAATATGGATTTCATGACAGGACTTAAACGCACCCATTACTGCGGCGACCTCCGTCTTTCCGACGCAGGCAAAACAGTTACCGTTGCAGGCTGGGTTCAGCGCCAGAGAGACCTTGGCGCACTTATTTTCATTGATTTAAGAGACAGAGAAGGCATCGTTCAGCTTGCTTTTGACGAATCAACCGCAAAGGATGTTTTCGAAAAGGCAGCTTCGGCAAGAAGCGAATATGTTCTTATGGCTCAGGGCGTTGTAAGAGAGCGCTCGGCAAAAAACACCGAAATTCCCACCGGCGAAATCGAAATTGAGGTTAAGGAGCTCCGTCTTCTTGCAAAGAGCGAAACCCCTCCCTTCGAAATTATCGAGGATTGCCAGACAGCAGAGCTTACAAGACTCAAATACCGTTATCTTGACCTTCGCAGACCCGACCTTCAGAAGAATATCCTTCTCCGCCACAAGATAACAAAAATTACCCGTGACTACTTCGACGACAACGGCTTTATCGAAATTGAAACGCCCATTCTCATCAAATCCACTCCCGAAGGTGCAAGAGACTATCTTGTACCCAGCCGTATCCACAAGGGCAAGTTCTACGCTCTTCCCCAGTCACCTCAGCTTTATAAGCAGCTTTCAATGGTTGCAGGCTTTGACAGATATATGCAGATTGCACGCTGCTTCCGTGACGAAGATCTCCGTGCAGACCGTCAGCCTGAATTCACTCAGATTGACCTTGAAATGTCATTCGTTGATATGGAAGATGTTCTTGCAATCGGCGAAGGCTATATGGCAAGAGTTTTCAAAGAGGCAATGGGCGTTGATATCCCCCTTCCCCTCCCCAGACTCACATACAAAGAAGCTATGGAGCGTTACGGCAGCGACAAGCCCGACACACGCTACGGTCTTGAAATCTATGACCTGAGCGAAACCGTCAAGGGCTGCGGCTTCGGCGTTTTCACAGGTGCTCTTGAAGCAGGCGGAAGCGTAAGAGGTATCACCGCAAAGAACGCTGTCAACACTCTCACAAGAAAAGAAATCGATAAGCTCACTGAAATGGTAAGGGGCATCGGCGCAAAGGGTCTTGCATGGATAAGAATGAATGAAGACGGCACAATGGCTTCCTCATTCGCAAAATTCATGACGGAAGACGAAATGTCAGCTCTTCTTGCAAAAGCTGATGCAAAGGCAGGCGACGTTGTTCTTATCATCGGCGACGGCAAGAATTCAACCGTTCTTTCCGTTTTGGGTGCACTCCGTCAGGCAGTTGCAAAGAAGCTTGACATCATTCCCGAAAAGCAATATAATCTTCTTTGGATAACAGAATTCCCCTTCTTCGATTGGGATGAAGACGCTCAGCAGTATGTTGCAATGCATCATCCGTTCACATCTCCCATGGATGAATGCCTTGACTATCTTGAAACAGATAAAGGCTCGGTCCGTGCAAAGGCTTATGACCTTGTTCTCAACGGTGTTGAGCTTTGTTCAGGTTCAATCAGAATCACGAACCCCGACCTTCAGGCAAGAATCTTCTCGCTTCTCGGTCTTTCCGACGAAGAGGCACACAACAAATTCGGCTATCTTCTTGATGCATTCAAGTACGGCGCACCTCCTCACGGCGGTATGGGTATCGGTCTTGACAGACTTGTTATGCAGATGCTCGGCTGTGAGACACTCAGAGACGTTATCGCATATCCCAAGGTTCAGAACGCAAGCGAACCCATGACGGAATGCCCCGCAACCGTTGACGGTATTCAGCTTGACGATCTCGGACTTTCAATCAATAAGGTTGAAGAATAATTTTTGTTTTTAACTTTTAGTTTAACCCCGCATATAATATACAACAAATAATTTCCTTAACGGAAGGATGATATATCATGGCAAGAGTTTATAATTTTTCGGCAGGTCCCTCAATGCTTCCCGAAAGCGTACTCAACAGAGCCGCAGCAGAGATGCTCGATTACAAGGGCAGCGGTCAGTCTGTTCTTGAAATGAGCCACCGTTCAAAGGTTTACGAAGAAATCATCTTCGGTGCTCGTGACCTTTTCAAAGAGGTTATGAACATTCCCGATAACTACAAGGTTATCTTCTGCCAGGGCGGCGCATCAACACAGTTTGCCGCAATCCCCCTCAACTTCCTCAACGGAAGCGGCAAGGCTGACTACGTTCTTTCAGGTCAGTTCTCAACAAAGGCATATAAAGAAGCCTGCAAATACGGCGATATCAAGGTTGTTGCTTCGTCAAAGGAACAGAATTTCAGCTGTATTCCCGAGCTTGACAAGGCAAACTTCACCCCTGATGCAGACTATTTCTACATCTGCCAGAACAACACTATCTACGGAACACGTTTCGCCCAGCTTCCCGACACAGGCAACGTTCCCCTCGTAGCAGACGTTTCATCCTGCTTCCTTTCAGAGCCCATGGATGTTTCAAAATACGGCGTTATCTACGGCGGCGCACAGAAAAACGTTGCTCCCGCAGGTCTGACCGTTGTTATCGTTCGTGAGGACCTCCTCGGCAACGCAAGGGACTACACTCCCACAATGCTCGACTACAAAACCCTCGCAGACAACGATTCAATGTATAACACTCCCCCCTGCTATTCAATCTATATGTGCAAGCTTGTGCTTGAATGGATCAAGACACTCGGCGGTCTTGAAGCAATGAAGCTTCACAACGAAAAGAAATGCTCAATTCTCTATGATTTCATCGACAACAGCAAGATGTTCAACAACCCCGTCAAGAAGAGCGACCGTTCAATGATGAACGTTACCTTCGTAACAGAGAGCGACGAGCTCAATGCAAAGTTTGTTAAGGAAGCAACCGAAGCAGGCTTTGTTAACCTCAAGGGTCACCGCTCCGTTGGCGGCATGAGAGCTTCAATCTATAATGCAATGCCCATCGAAGGCGTTGAAAAGCTTGTTGATTTCATGGCTGAATTTGAAAAGAAGAACTAAGGGAGATTTATCATGTATAACATTTTAACCTTAAATAAAATCTCAAAGCTCGGTCTTGATAAGCTTGACGCCGCTAAATATACCTGCGGCGATGCTGTTGAAAATCCCGATGCAATTCTCGTTCGCTCCGCATCAATGCACGATATGGAGCTTTCAGACAATACAGTTGCAATTGCAAGAGCAGGCGCAGGTGTCAACAACATCCCCATCCCTGCATGCAGCGACAAGGGCGTTGTTGTTTTCAACACTCCCGGCGCAAACGCAAACGCAGTTAAGGAGCTTGTTATCTGCTCACTTTTCCTTGCATCAAGAAAAGTTGTTGCCGCAACAGACTGGTGCAAAACCCTTAAGGGCGAAGGCGAAAACGTAGGCAAGCTTGTTGAAAAAGGTAAGAGCAACTTTGCAGGCCCCGAAATTCTCGGCAAAACTCTCGGTATCGTCGGTCTCGGCGCAATCGGTGCTCTTGTTGCAGAAAGCGCAGCAGCCCTCGGCATGACCGTTATCGCTTATGACCCCTTCGCAGCAGGAAAGACCGATATTAAACTCGTTGAGCTTGACGAAATTTTCGCAAACAGCGATTATATCACTCTTCATGCTCCCCTCAATGACTCCACAAGAGGCATGATCAATGCAGATTCACTTGCAAAGATGAAGGACGGAATCAGAATTCTCAACTTCGCAAGAGGCGAGCTTGTTGATTCAAAGGATATCATTGATGCTCTCGCAAGCGGCAAGGCAGCAGCTTATGTTACCGACTTCCCCACCGATGAGCAGCTTTGCGTTGACGGCGTAACAGCTATCCCCCACCTCGGCGCATCAACTCCCGAAAGCGAAGAAAACTGCGCAATGATGGCAGCGGAAGAGATTGCTCTTTATCTTGAAAAGGGCATCATCAAGAATTCCGTTAACCTTCCCGCAGCACCCCTCACTGATGAATTTGCAGTACGCACCTGCTTTATCCACAAGGAAGATGCAGATGCATTCGCAGTTAAGGCGGAAGCAGCTGCAAGAGCAGCAGGCGCAACAGTTGCCGCAATTTTTACCGCCAACAAAAAGGATATGGGTTACACCGTAATCGATACCGATAAGGCATTCGACACCGCAGTTGACGGCGCAATCAAGGTAAGAGTTATATAGGACATAACAAAACGGAGCATCCGCTTGGATGCTCCGTAATTTTTTTAAAATTCCTTCACAAATCATAAAATGTAAACTAAAGTTGCTTGAAAAAGCAAAATAAAAATGGTAATATAAACCTATGACGAGTTTAATTTCATTTACAGGAGGCAAATAATATGTTAGAAAGAATTATCGCATTCATCATGTCCATTTTAATGACAATTTTTCCGTTTTTTGAAAAGAAAAAGACTGTAAGCCATGAAGAAGTTGCAGAAGCAATAATCTACGCAGTTGAAAACAAGGATGCATCTGCAATTGAAGCGGTTATGTGTAAAAACATCAAAGATAATTTTGATGACCTTACAGGTGAAATTAACAAAATGCTTTCCTATATTGAAGGAGATATTGAAAGTATTACTTGGAAAAAATTTGGTGGCCGTTATATAAATGACGGAAATGGAAAAGCTTTGAATCAAAGTGACCAATCTTACACAATAATAACATCAAAAGGTGTTTACGGAATTTCTGTGACAATAGAAACAGACAATTCTTTTAATCCCGAAGAGTTGGGAATACGTGCAATCGCTATAAATACGCAAATAAAAAATCCTAACCCTAATAGTGCATATGAATATATTTATGGTGAGTTTTTGTATAGAATTTTTGCTACTGAGGGCATTGGTGAACTTCACGATTAACTTAATAGTGAGTATCTTTTAATTAAAATGATTTCTGCTGTTTTATTCAATAGTAGGGAACAGTATGAAAGTCCAAACTCCAAAGAATAAATATAGTGAACTGACTGCCTGTTTTTGACGGCGAAGCAATCACATATTATGCAAAACGGAGCATCCGCTTGGATGCTCCGTAATTTTTTGCTTTTATGCCATTCTGACAACGTGCTGGCAATAAATATAGATATTCTGAATTTTCTTTGCCTCGGAATCATATTTTGTTTTGATAACAGGCATTGTTTCCGACGGGGTTACATAGGTCTTGAAAACAATTGCGTGCTGACCGGGACGCATATCAAGAATTTTTTTGTATTCAAAATGCTGCCCGCGGATGTCAAGATATTTGTAAACAGTTTCTTCGAGAAGCTCACCCGTAAAGCAGCGCAGAACATCCTCGCCGCTATACATTTCAACAATTGCTTTTGCCTCCTCGAAAGTCATGTTAAATACCTTGAATTCACCTTCGTTGATAACTGCGCTCATTGAAGCATTGTCAAGAAGCAATAACGGTAAATCATTGTTTGCCATAATCTTAACCTCCTTGTTTGTATAATATTAACAAATTTATTATATTATGTTAATTATAACTGTTAATTTTGATTATGTCAATATTTTTGATAAAAAAATCGGAGTGACCGCAAAATCACTCCGATTTTTCTTATTTTACATTATCAATCAGCCAATCAATTCCTCTTAGATAGCCGTCAAATCCCAGACCTATGAAGGATTTTTTGCAAGCCATGCCTGCATAGGAAATCTGCCTGAAGTCCTCTCTTTTCGTGACATCGGAAATATGAATTTCAACGGCGGGAATCGCAACGGATTTCAGCGCATCAAGAATTGCAACGCTGGTGTGTGTATACGCGGCGGGATTTATGACTATTCCGTCAAATTTTTGATATGCCGCCTGGATTTCATCAACTATACTGCCCTCGTGATTGGACTGAAAAAGCTTCACTTCAACGCCCTTTTCAGCGGCATATTCTTCAATCATTCTGCAGAGGTCGGCATAGGTTGAGCTGCCGTAAATTCCCGGCTCTCTGATGCCAAGCATATTGATATTCGGTCCGTTTATTACAAGGATACGCATTCCGTTATCCTCCTTAAAGTTATTTCGGGGTCGGGGTCAACCTCAACGGTGTAATCCGCCGTTTCAAGATAAAGCGGAAGTCTTTCCGAATGCATTTTCATGAGCGCTTCGGGACTTTTGGAAAGAGGTCTGCCGTCGGTTGCAAGGGTTTCGGTGGGAGCATTGAGAAAAATTACGGTTGAATTTTCTCTTAATGCAATTCGGTTTTCGGGTCTGAGAATCGCCCCGCCGCCCGTTGCGATGATTTTGCCTTTATCCTTGCCTGCGGTTTTAACCGCCTCGGTTTCACGGCGCCTGAATTCGGCTTCACCGTATTTTGCAAAAATATCGGGGATTTTTTCGCCGCATTCCTCAACCATGGAATCCGTATCAACGCAGATTCTTCCCGTTTTCTCGGAAAGAAGAGCCGCAACGGTTGATTTTCCGCATCCGGGCATACCGACAAGCACAATATTTTTCTGCTCTTTCATGATTTCATCGTAGATTTTATCAATCTTTTCAAGGGGGATTTTTTCACCCGTGAAAACCTCTGCGGCACGCAACGCCTGAGCAACAAGCATATAAAGTCCGTTTATGCAGTCGATACCGAGCCTCTGGGCATCAAGCAGAAACAGAGTGCGAGCAGGATTATAAATAAGGTCAAGAGCTTTTCTGCATTTTGTGAATTTTTCAAGGTCAATAAGTCTTTCTCCGTTATTGGGATACATTCCCACGGGAGTTGTGTTGACAATTATATCAGCATCGTAATGGCGGCTGATATTTTCATAATTATCTTCACCCGAGCGTGAAACAACAACAACCTCCTTTGCACCGTTATCGTTTGCAACATGAAGCACCGTCAGACTCGCACCGCCCGAACCGAGAATCAGAACTTTTTTGCCTCTGAAATCACAGCCGCACTTTTCAGCCATATACGAAAAACCGAAATAATCGGTGTTATCGCCGTAAAGAGTGCCGTCGGGTCGGCGGACAACAGTATTTACGCTGCCCACTTTTTCTGCGGTTTCCGAGCGTTCGGCACAGCGGTTGAACGCTTCGATTTTATAGGGAATCGTAACATTGAATGCCTTTAACTTCTTATCCGTGAAGAATTCGTCAAGATTTTCAGGCTCGGTGGGATAAAGCTTATATTCATAATCGCAAAGCTTTGCGTGGATTTCGGGAGAAAGCGAATGTCCGAGCTTTCTGCCTAACAGACCGTACATAGACTATTCCTCCGTATAACTGCCCAGATAGCTGAATTGCTCCGCATCGTTTTCCAGCTCGCTGAAAAGGGTTTTGAGGCTGTCCGAATAAACCGATGCATCGATATCAAAATAGAACATGAATTCAAAGTTACTGCCCGGAATGGGTCGGGATTCAAGCTTTGTCATGTTGAGACCGAGAGCCGCAAATCTTGAAAGAATATTATAGAGTGAACCGGGTTCATGGGGAATCGTCATCATGAAGCTGGTCTTTTTTGCACCCGGATAAATTTCGGGTTTCTTTGAGATACAGATGAATCGGGTGTAGTTGTTATCTGTATTCTGAATTCCCGTTTCAAGGGCAACAAGACCGTATTGGGATGCGCCTTCCTTTGAGCCGATTGAAGCGCAGTCTTTTCTGCCGCTTTCGGCAACCATTTTAGCCGCAACGGCGGTGTTTTCGCACGGAGTAACCTTAACTCCTGCCTTTGCGAGGAATTCGGAGCACTGATTGAGAGCCTGCTCGTGAGAAAAAACCTCTTTTATATCTTCAAGCTTAACACCTTCGGGTGCAAGCAGAGAATGACGAATAAAAAGCTTGAGACTGTGGACAATATAGAATTTATGCTCTTTCATGAGGTCATAAACCTTGTTGACCGTGCCTGCAGTGCTGTTTTCAACGGGCAAAACACCGTAGCGGCAAAGTCCGCTGTCAACCGCTCTGAAAACATCCTCAAAACCTCTGCAGTAAACAATTGACGGATAAGCAAACATCTTATCACAGGCAAACTGCGAATATGCACCTTCAACGCCCTGACACGCAACAACCGCTCTTGACGGTCTTTCACAGGGAGTCTGATTCGTTACCTCTTCAATCATTTTTGATACGGGTGACTGCGGATTAATCAGCTTTTTCTGATATGAACGGCTGACATTGAAAATTGTTTCGTAAAGAGTTTTTGCATAGCCCTCAAGCTGAGCAGGTACGCTTGCCGTAACCGAATTGAGCACTTCTCTTTCTCGTTCTTTGTTGAAAACGGGCATACCGTTTTCCTGCTTGTATTTCGCAACCTCGGAGGCAACCTGCATTCTTTTAACAAAAAGGTCGGTCAGCTCCTTGTCAATTGAATCTATTTCATTTCTTAAATCTCTGATATCCATTTGACTACCTCATAATAAATAATCCGCAATAACAACCGCAGCCGCAGCCTCAACGCAGGGCACTGCTCTTGGCACAATGCAGGGGTCGTGTCTGCCGACTACAACAAGATTTTCGGCTTTTCCCGTCATGATATTGACGGATTTCTGCTCCTTTGCGATTGAAGGAGTTGGCTTGATTGCACATCTGAAAACAATCGGCATACCCGAGGAAATACCGCCGAGAATTCCGCCGTGGTTGTTGGTTTCGGTTACGATTTTACCGTTATCGCAGATGAAATCATCGTTATTTTCGCTGCCGAGAAGACGGCTTGACTCAAATCCTGCGCCGAATTCGATTCCCTTGACTGCGGGAATTCCGAAAACTGCGGCACTTATACGGTTTTCGATTCCGTCAAAAATCGGATCGCCGATACCTGCAGGCATTCCGACAACCGCACATTCTATTGTGCCGCCCACGGAATCGCCGTTTTCCTTGGCATCATAGATTTCTTTTCGCATTAATTCGCCTTGTTTATCGCTGATAACGGGAAAAGGCTTTGCAAGAATATTGTCAAAATCAGTTGCATTAACATTGACTGCATCGAATTTTTCATCGTCTGTTTTTCCGATTGAGGCGATATGAGCACCGATGCGGATACCTTTAGTTTCAAGAATCTGCATGCAGACAGCTCCGGCAAAGCAGAGAGGCGCGGTAAGTCTGCCGCTGAAATTTCCTCCGCCTCGGATATCGTTGAAGCCGTTGTGCTTCATGAATGCCGCAAAATCGCTGTGTGCAGGTCTGGGCACGGAGCGAAGCTTATCGTAATCACCCGAGCGTGTGTTTGTGTTTTCTATTATTGCGCAAAGCGGTGCGCCGCAAGTTTTGCCGTCAACGATGCCCGAAAGAATTTTAACCTCGTCTGCCTCTTTTCTGGGAGTTGAAAGGTCATTTTTTCCCGGTGCACGCCTTGACATGAATGCCGCAATCTTTTCAAAATCAATTTCAAAGCCTGCAGGCAGACCGTCAATCACTGCTCCGATTGCCTCGGAATGCGACTGACCGAAAATTGTTAGTTTTATGTTGTTTCCGAAATTACAGGACACGGGCATTACCTCCCAGTTTGTTATAGTCATCGAAAAATGCGGGATAAGATTTATTGACCGCCTCTGCCTGACGGATAATCACATCGCTCTTGCATCTGCAAGCCGCAACCGCCGCCGCCATGGCAATTCTGTGGTCATTGAATGACGGTGTTTCACCGCCGTCAAGAACTTCTTTGCCTCTGATAATCAGACCGTCATCGGTTTCGGTTATGTTGCCGCCGAGAGCACGGAGCATATCAGCGGTTGTTTTTATTCTGTCGCTTTCCTTAAGACGCAGACGCTCGCCGTTATAAATCACGGTTTCGCCCTCTGCCGTTGCCGCAACCGCCGCAATAACGGGCACAGCATCGGGGATATCCGCCACATCGATTCTGCAGCCGTGAAGAGCTGAAACATCGGCTCTGAAACTGCCGTTGTTTTCGGTTATATCCGCACCCATGTTTTGCAAAACATCAATAATTGCCTTGTCGCCCTGAGTTGAATCGGGGTCAAGACCCGTTACTTCAGCACCCATGCAAAGAGGGAATGCGGCATTTGACCAGTCCGCTTCAACGGAAAAATCGCAGCCGTGAAGTTCGGATTTGTTTATATAAAAAGTATTGTTTTCTTCTGTTATGTCTGCTCCGAATTGCCTGAGCACCTGCAGGGTTATATCTATGTAGGGTCGGGACTGTACGGGAGGCAGAAGATTGATTTTTCCACCGCCGAGATACGAAAGAGCCATGAGCAGACCCGTTACAAACTGCGAGCTGACATCGCCGCGCATTGTGAATTCCCCTGCCTGAAGCTTGCCCGAAACGGTGAGGGGGAAGGTGTCGGAAATTTCAGCACCCATTCTTATAAGCTCCTCTTTAAGCGGAGAAAGAGGTCTTTCGGGGAGTCTGCCCGAAGCGTTGATTTCGGTCTTAATACCCATTGCCGCAATAACAGGCAGAAGGAAACGCAGGGTTGAGCCGCTTTCATTGCAGTTTATAACGGCAGATTCCTGTGCGTTTATCGGCAAAACGGTATAGATATCACCGCTTTTAACGATTCTTGCGCCGAGATTTTCAAGGCATGAAACCGTTGCCTCTATATCTGCAGAGGTTGTATTAATTTTTATTTTGCTCTCGCCCTTTGCAAGGCAGGCGCAAATCAACGCCCTGTGCGCAAAGGATTTTGAGGCGATTCCCTCAATCCTGCCCGAAATCGGAGCAGGGGTGATTTTTATATCCATTATTTACACTCCGCTATTTTATAAAGTACATCAACGGGAATTTCCTTTAAGTAACATTCGCCGATAACCCTCGGCACAACAAAATTGATTGTTCCGCCCGTGCGTTTTTTATCGGAAAGAGCTGCATCCGCAAGGTCATCGGGTGCAAATCCGCACTCTGTGGGCAGATTATTGTTTTTGTTTGCGTTTATTATTTCTTCGGTGCAGTTTTCGGCACTCCAACCGAGCTTTGCAGAGGCTTTTGCGGCAATTACCATGCCGATTGCCACCGCACTGCCGTGGGAAATCTCAAAATCACTGCATTTTTCGATTGAATGAGCCATTGTGTGACCGAAGTTGAGAAGCTGACGCTCTCCCTTATCGAATTCATCTTTGACAACAACATCTCTTTTGAGTTCAACACATCTTGCAATGATTTTTTCTATATCTGATTTTACATTGCCTCCGCACACCTTGTCAAACAAATCTCTGTCAAAAATAACACCGTATTTGATGACTTCAGCCATTCCGTCTGCAAAAATCTCATCGGAAAGAGTGTTGAGAGTGCGTATATCACAGAGCACAAGCTCGGGCTGTGAGAATGCACCCATAAGATTCTTGCCCGCCTTGAGGTTAACCGCCGTTTTTCCGCCTACCGATGAATCAACCGCCGCAAGGAGAGTTGTAGGCACCTGAACAAACGGAATACCTCTCAGATAAAGGGATGCGGCAAGACCCGTCATGTCACCCGTTACGCCGCCGCCGAGGGCAACGGCAAAATCGCTTCTTGTGAAGCGGTTTTCCGCCATGAATTCAATCAGCTCAAAAAGAGTTTCCTTGCTTTTCGATTCCTCGCCTGCAGGAAATATGAATTCAACTGTTTCGATACCCGATTTTTCAAGGCTTTCCTTTGCCTCGGCAAGCCAAAGGGGGGCAACGTTGCTGTCTGTTACGATAACCGCCCTGCCTTTGCCGAGCAGAGAAACACATCTTTCGCCCAACTCGGGAAGAATTCCGTTTCCGATAACAACCTCATATTCTTTTGATGCATTGACTCTTATAGTTTCCATTATAACCCTACTTCGCTTGTTTTTTGCTGTCTGTGCCCTCTTTAAGGAGAGCAACAAGACCTTCTCTGTCATCCGATTTGAGTGCGGCACTGTATTCCTGAAGTCTTTCCACAAGAAAATCTATTTCATCGCAGAGATTATCCTTATTCTCAAAGAAAAGCTCTGTCCACATCTTTTCGTTGAGCTTCGAAACTCTTGTCAGGTCTCTGTAGCTTCCTGCGGAAAAACCTTTTTGTTTAACCGCGGTGTGACTCTTGACATAAGCATTCGAAATAATGTGGGGCAATTGAGAAGTGAACGCTATTACTTTATCATGTTCTTCGGCAGATGTAAAGTTAATTGCACCAAATCCCGCATCATTGAGCACATTTCTCAGCCTTTCAAGGATTCTGATATCGGTGTTATCCTTCGGAGTCAGAATCATGGTTGCGTTTTTATAGAGATTACCTCTTGATGCGTTGAAACCCGAAAACTGTGTACCCGCCATGGGATGACCGCCAACAAAGATAAATCCGTTTTCCTCCGCAAGCTTTTCACAAGGATTGCAGATGGGTCTTTTAACGCCGCCGCAGTCGGTTACGATTGCACCCTTTCTGATTTTGGGAGCATATTTTTCCATGAATTCAACCGTTGCTTTCGGATAAAGAGCAATGAATATCATCTCGCATTCGCCGATATTTTCTTCTGTCAGCTCGCCTGCGATTGCACCAACCATCTTTGCCGCAAGAACTGAGCTTCTGTTGCGGTCGAGACCGAAAACCTCATGTTTTCCGCTGTCCGTAAGTGCTCTTGCAAGCGAACCGCCGATAAGTCCGAGACCTGCTGTTCCGATTTTCATATTATCACCTTAAAATTTAACCATTATTTCTCTTATTGCTTCCGCTTCCTTAACGACCTTTGCGAATTCCTCGGGTCGGAGTGCCTGAGGGCCGTCACAGAGTGCGTGTGCGGGGTCGTTGTGGACCTCAATCATAAGTCCGTCTGCACCTGCCGCAACCGCTGCAAGGGCAAGAGGTCTGACCATTCTTGCCATGCCTGCCGCATGGCTTGGGTCTGCGATTATGGGAAGATGAGTTTTCTCTTTGAGAAGGGCAATTGCGGAAATATCCATTGTGTTTCTTGTGTAATGCTCAAAGGTTCTTATTCCTCTTTCGCAGAGCATAACCTTGCTGTTGCCGCCTGCCATGATGTATTCGGCACTCATGAGAAGCTCTTCCATTGTTGCGGCAAGACCTCTTTTGAGAAGAATGGGTTTATCGGTTTTGCCCAGCTCCTTGAGAAGCTCGAAATTCTGCATATTCCTTGCACCGACCTGAATAACATCAACATCCTCAAAAAGAGGAAGATGGGAAAGGTCCATGATTTCGGTAACAATCGGTGCTCCGGTTTCTTTTCTTGCCTGACGGAGAAGCTCAAGACCCTCTGCTCTCATTCCCTGGAATGCATAGGGAGAAGTTCTCGGCTTGAATGCGCCGCCTCTGAGGAAATTTGCACCCGCTTCCTTAACATCTCTTGCAATTGAGCAAATCTGCTCCGGTGATTCAACCGAGCACGGGCCTGCCATAAACTGGAAGTTTCCGCCGCCGATTTTGTGTCCGCAGACATCGATTACGGTGTCGTCGGGATGAAATTTTCTGTTTGCACTCTTATAAGGTTCGCTGATTCTTGCAACGTTGTTTACGATATTGAGTCCGCTTATAAGGTCCATATCAACATGGCTTGTGTCGCCAACAAGACCGAGAATCGTGTCATACTGACCGTTACTGCGGTGAATTTCAAGATTAAGGCTTTCAAGCCATTCGATTAAGTTCTGCAGCTGAGCTTCATCTGTTCCTTTTTTGATTGATACAATCATTTTTTTCGCCTCCAAAAAAATTAACCCCGCAGTGTAAATTTCACTGCGGGGTGTTGAAAACCTCGATTACATTTGTTTTACAGCAAAACCTACCAAACCCTATCAAGTTACTTGATAAAGTAAAAGTAGAAGTATGCAGCTGTGAAAACATTTTTGGTCATGGTTTGTGTTCCTTTTCGTTTTTGATGAGATTAGAATAGCACTGCAAAGTCCGTTTGTCAATAGGTTTCGCAAAAAAACTTTAGCGATTTAGCACTTTTATCTGGCAAACTGCCATGGCATCCAGTGCACGCTCATGGCTTTCGGGTGTAACACCCGCACAGCAAGCCGCATCAACATAAACCGGAGTTTCGGGAAGATATGCTTTTGCTATCATAGCATTGGAAATAACGCAGATATCCGTGCACAAACCGATAAAAGTTATGCTTTCAATCTTCTCCTCGTAGGTATCATATGCCTTGAGAAGCTGACCGAGAGCAACACTGCCGAAGGAGGGCTTATCAACGGCTTCTTCCTTGCGCAGAACATCCAGTTCGGCTCGTATCCGCCAGCCGTCTGTGCCCTTTATGCAGTGCTCAACGGGAAGGTTTGCACCCTCCTGAGTTGAAAGATAGTCAGCTTCGTGGGTGTCTCTTGTAAAAATCACTCTGCCGTCAAAATTTTCGATTTTTTCTTTTACCGCAGGAACGATTGCAACAGCCTCTTTTGTGCCGAGTGCGCCATCGATAAAGTCATTCTGCATATCAACTACAACTAAAACCTTCATATTATCACCATTCATAATCAAAAATATCGGGGTCGTTTATATACGGATTATCAATGCGTTTTGCATCGTAATAAGCCTGGGGAAACTTGGGATTATCGTTCATATAAGCCTTTGAAAAATCAATTTCCGTTGTTTCATCGGGGCGAAGAAGTCTGCCTACAACAACAAGCTTGCCGTCCTCAAAATCATAACAGCAGGTTGACAGTGTCAGGATTTTATCGGTTTCCTTGATGTCAACACCCGTTGTGTAGAGCTTTCTTTTATCGACTTCACGCACATAGTCCATGAATCTTTCATTGCTCGTCTGCGTGAAAATATAATTGAAAATGTGACCGTTATCATCATCGGGTTCACTGTTTGAGATGAACACCGCATACACCTTGAAGGTGTAATCATTATAAAGAGTGCTCATTCCGATAAGAGGAGCTTTTCTGAAGCCGTCAAGAGTTCTGTATTGCTCCAGAGTACCGAAAATCTTATCGTCATGCCTCATATTATGGCCGTAGATTATCGTGTTTTTATCAAGGTTTTTCATGGCGTTACGATAGTCGAAATACGGAACACCATATGAAGTTCTGTTTCCGTAAATATCCTTACGCAGATATTTATCGTTATCCGTTGCCTGCAAAACGGAATAGTTAATATTCAGCGACGGTATCGACACCCAGCCCGCAAATTCATTGTTAATTGCGTAGAGGTCGGCAAACGCGGGATTCATTCTTTCGGGAAACTGAACATCGGGATGCTTCTTCTGTATTTCCTCCCACGGGTCAATATAAACCTCGGTATCCTCAACGGTTGTCTGAATAAGATTCGAAAGCTCTTCAGCCTGCTTCGATTCCGCCATCGGCTCGAT
The DNA here is from genome assembly GCA_045602905.1 of Acutalibacteraceae bacterium. Classification (GTDB taxonomy): domain Bacteria; phylum Bacillota; class Clostridia; order Oscillospirales; family Acutalibacteraceae; genus CAG-177. Next base: position 17,592 of record JAZSCL010000105.1, on the reverse strand, counting down.
AACATAATAATTCAGCAGATATCCTCCGCTTATAATCAGACAGATTATCGCAACAACAAGAATAATTTTTCTGATTGTTACGGATGCAGTGGGCTTCTTTTTCTCCTTTACGGGATTTTTTATTCCGAGAGCAACAGCGAATTCGTCAACATCGGAATACCGTTCCCTCTCGTTGGGATTCATCGCACCAAGTATTATTTCCTTTTGGTTTTCGGAAAATCCTTCAGGAAACGGCAATTCTCTGCCCCTTTCCATCTGGCTTGCGGAAAGCGGAAGATATCCCGTTGATGCCTGATAGAGAATCGCTCCGAGCGAATAAACATCGGTATATGAACCGCATTTTCCGGCACCGACCTGCTTTTCGGGTGCATCAAAGGGAGATGCGGTGTATTTCGGCGGATAGCTGTAACCTGTGAGTGCCGTAACCTTTCCGTTTTTCGTAAGAATTGAGTAGGGAGTTACGGTGCCGTGCCACTTGCCGTATTCACGCATTTTTGAAAGACATTCAAAAACGGGAGTAAGCATTGCAACGGCTTTATCAAACGGCATTGCTTTTCCGTTGCCGACCATAGACGAAAACGGTATGCCTGATTCAATGGTGCTTGCAAAATATACGGTTGAATTTGAGGCAAAAGCGTCGGTAAAGTTGAGGATATCAGATTTTGAAACCTCGCACAGCTTGCCGTAATGCGAATAAAGGGATGCTATTTCTCTGTCTGCACGGAGTCTGCAATCCTCATCGAGAAAACGCACGGATTCCTCATCGGGGTTGCGGTAAACATATCTTTCGGGCAGGTATTCCGTAAGCTTCACACGCTTGCCGAGTTTCGAATCGTAGGCAAAATAAGTTGCAAAAACCTTGGTTTTTTCTGCAACTCCGCCAAGCAGATATCTGCCGTTTATCTTTGTACCCACAGGCAGACAGTATTCGTATTTATTCAGTATTTCGCCGTCAAATCCGCAGGCAGTGCAGACCGTTGCGGAATCGTGGCATTCGCTTAAACAGTTAAGACAACGCTTCATTTTTTATCCTTCCATAACATGAAGTGACCTTATGTTGATATCTTTGATTTTATTCTGAATTTCATAGGCGTGAGGCTCAAGGAATTCAGTGCTGCTGCGTGATAATCCGCTCTGACGGAAATATTCCGCAACATCGGAGCAGATTTTCTCGATTTTCGCCTGCTTTTCTTCGGTTTTCGAATAATCCTCCGTCAGAATATCGGTGAGAATCGGAGCAAATTCCGAAAAGATTTCAAGATTTTCCATTCCCCTCAACGCCCATTTATAGAATGGAGCATATTTTCCGTTTATAAGATAAACAAGCGAAACCGTGTTTTTCACAAACTCGGAAACGGCAATTGCCGCTGCACCCTTTTCTCCGTGGGCAACGCATCGAAAATAATTATACTGTCCGCTTTGTGCCATAATCGCAGCCCTCGCCGCAATTTTCTTCAGACGGACATCCTCAGGCATTCCGCATAAAATCGTTTCTCTGATTTTGGTGAATTCTCCTGAATCATCACGAAAAACACTGCCGTTGACCGCCGCTGCAAGGGAATGCTCGGGAATATTCAGCCACTCCCAAACCGTTTCGGGAGCGCCTTTTTTGCCCGTCAGAGGCAGATAAAAATCGCCTATGGTCTTAACACCGTAGCGTGAATTTGCATAGTAATTGCTCTTGCCTTTTTCAAATCCCAGAAATTCCTTGGGCAATTTCGAATACGCCCTTGCAAGCTCAAAACCGAAAAGCTCGTTATCCTCATCGGTCAGCCACAGACAAAACCCTGCACCGAAATCGTGGTCACGGGAAATTTCATCGTCAAAACCGAAGCAATCCGACCCCATGCCCGCAAGACCGACGGCTATTCTGTTTTCGTATTCCGCAAACTGCTCTTTAATCATGGGCAGACCGTATTCTTCGTAGTATCTGCGGCTCAATTCAAGACCCTGCATAAACTGTATCCGCCCTTTCATTAAGATATTTTTCGGCAAAGAAAAACCCGAAAAATCCGAACGACGGCGCACATTTACGGCAGGTAAACGCATATTTATCATAGCCGTAATATGCGGGATTTTCAAGAATCGCAAGAGATTTTTCCATAAGAGAATTTATTTCTTCGCTTTCGCTGTCCGTTTCGTAGATAAGATGAGCAAGATTGACGCAGGAAACCGCCGTTTCAAGCTCACTTCCCGAAAGATTTTCCGTTATTTCAATGGCTCTGCGAAAATATTCCTCTGCTCTGCTGTAGTCTTTTATATCCTGCAAGGCAAGAGCCATGTTGTTATATAGCCCTGCAAAAAGAGGACTGTTTTCGGGCATTTTATTTTTATAAATTTCAAATGTACGGTCATAGAACTCCATCGCTTCGGCGCTTTTACCGAAGGATTTCATGGTTGTTGCGCCGTTGAGATAAACCGTTGCGGCTGAAATTTCTCCGCCGATTTCAAGCTCATCGATAATCGCAAACGCATCGTTGATTGCCGCCATACCCGATTTTTCATCCTTGGTCTGGCGGTAAAAACCTATCATCTCGTTGAGCACGGTCAATTCTCCGCTTTTATCGCCGGACTCTTTTGCTCTTTCTCTCCATTCAAGCAGACACTCACCCGCCGCCGCAAGATTTTCACGGGCAAAATATGAGTCCAATTCAGATATGAAGTTTTTAACGGAGATTTTTGCCATATCTCTGCCTTTCCGCATTGCAAAAGCAACGCAAGTGTGATATTATGTGTGTACTTAATGAGGTGAAATTATGAAAAACGGATTTTTTGCAATGGTTTCAAGAATGAAATATATCAACCGCTGGGCACTCATGAGAAATGAGCACAGCGAAAATTTATATGAACACAGCTTTGAGGTTTCGGTTATTGCTCATGCCCTTGCGGTTATCGGCAACAAGCGTTTCGGTAAAAATCTTGACGGCGAGCGTGCCGCACTTTTAGGCCTTTACCATGACACTCCCGAAACTCTGACGGGCGATATGCCCACTCCCGTCAAATATTACAGCGAGGAAGTACGCCTTGCATACAAAACGGTTGAAGAAAACGCCTGCAGAAGTCTTGTTGAGATGCTGCCCGAGGATTTCCGTGAGGATTTTGCTCCCATGCTCATTCCCGAGGAAAAGGATGCAGAGCTCCGGAAACTCGTTAAAGCTGCCGACAAAATCAGTGCACTCATAAAGTGCAACGAGGAAAAAAAAGCCGGCAACACCGAATTCATCAAGGCAAGCGAAGGCATTAAAGAGTCAATCGACGCCATGGGTCTGCCCGAAGCAAAGGTTTTTATTGAAGAATTCCTGCCTGCGTTTGACCTCACACTCGATGAACTTCGTTCATGAAGAGCGCAAAGTGAACGGTGAACTTTGCTTTTATAAATTAAGCAGTCTTTGTGCGTTGCCGCCGAGGACTGCTTTTTCTTCGCTTTCCGTCAGTCCGAAACACTTCACAAGCTCTATATCCTGCTCGGGTGAATTCCACGGCGCATCGCTTCCCAGCAGAATTTTATCTGCTCCGTGAACATCGATAAGCTCCTTGGCTTTCCCCGGAGTCAGCATTCCGTAGCAGTATGCGGTATCAAGATAAACGTTCTTGCCTGCAAGATGCTCAAGGGTTTCGGGTCGAGCGCAGAGTCCGCCGAAGTGTGCCGCAACAACAGGTGCATCTCCGAAATATTTCAGAACCGTTGAGAGTGCCTTCGGTGTGCAGTGAACCGGTTCGGGATATCCGATGTCAAATCCGCTGTGGAATACTGTTATCAGTCCGAGAGAGCCGATTTTTTCGTATATGGGAAACATTTTTTCATCATCAACAAAAAATCCCTGATAATCGGGATGAAGCTTGACTCCCTTCAAGCCGTTTTCGGCAATACGTTCAAGCTCACGGATAGCATCGGGGCTGTCGGGATGAACACTTCCGAAAGGGATTATCCCCTCAACCGCTTTGAGCGATATCGCAAAGTTATTGACGCTTGTCTGCTGATGAGGGTTTGTTGCAATGTTCAGCACAACGGAACAGTCAACTCCGTCACGCTTGCAGAGCTTCTGCAACCCGTCAACGCTGCCGTCGTGAAAAGGCATGGTTATTCCCGAACGGAGCTTTAACTGCTCCATTGCCTTTGATGCGATTTTATCGGGAAAACAGTGTGTGTGAAAATCTATAATCATTTCCGAACCTTCTTCGAAGACTTTTTACATTATTTGTTTTATTATTTTACACCCATTCCGCCGTCATATCAATATGAAATAATAAATTATATATAAAATATTTTAAATAACACTTGATATTTGCGGATTTATGTGTTAGAATAACAACAGTAGGATTAAGTATTTCATGAGAGTGGGGCGACCCGCTCTTTTGTTTGTGCTGAAATCATTTTTCACAAAAAGAAATAAAGGAGATTGAACCCATGGCAAAAGGTAAGGGCGGCAACACCGTAGCCGCTGTTTGGGAAATCGCAGAACCCATCGCCGCAGAGCTCGGTCTTAAGCTCTGGGATATCCGTTTTGTTAAGGAAGGTGCAGACTGGTTTCTCCGTATCTTTATCGATAAAGACGGCGGTGTAGGCATCACCGATTGCGAAAACATGAGCCGTGCAATCGACAAACCCCTTGACGATGCAGACCCCATTGAGCAGAGCTACTGCCTTGAAGTTTCCTCGCCGGGTATCGAAAGAGATCTTTCAAGAGAAAGCCATTTTGAGGCTTGCAAGGGCGAAAAAATCAAGGTTAAGCTTATCCGTGCAGTTGACGGTATCCGTGAATTTTCGGGTATTCTTGAAGACTATGAGGGTATGAGAATTGTTCTTCGTCTTGAAGACGGCAGCGCAATGAACATTGATAAAAAAGAAACAAGCTATATCAAACTCGATGATTTTAATTTTTAATTGAAAAGGAATGGTCAGAAAATGAATAACAGCGAATTTTTTGAGGCAGTCAGACTTCTCGGCAAAGAGAAGAATATTCCCGAAGACGCTCTTCTTGAAGGCATTCAGAGAGCAATCGTAACCGCAGTTAAAAGAGACTACAATAACAAGGACATCGTTTTCTGCGAAATCGATACCGAAAATAAAGATTTCAGAGTATTTGTCCGCAAGAATGTTGTAACAGAAGTTCTTGACCCCGATGAGGATATGACCGTTGAACAGGCTCAGAGATTCAAGAAAAACGCTCTTGCAGGCGACATCGTTGAAATCGAGCTTGAAACAAAGGAAGTAAGCCGTATTGCCGCAGAAAAAGGCAAGCACATTCTCCGCCAGGCAATCCGTGAGGCTGAGCACGGCAGAATGAAGGAAGAATTCCAGAGCAAAAACCAGGAAATCGTTACCGCTAAAATCGTTAAGGTTGACCCTGAAACTCAGGATGCATTCGTTGAAATCGGCAAGCTTACCGAAAGACTCTTCAGAAGCGAGCAGCTTCCCACGGATAACTTCAAGGAAGGCGATATTACCAAAGTGTTTATTGCCGAAATCCGTGATGCAACAAAGGGTCCCAAAGCAACAATTTCAAGAACCCATCCCGGTCTTGTAAGACGCCTTCTCGAAAGCGAAGTTCCCGAAATTTTCGACGGTACGGTTGAAATCAAGTCCGTTTCCCGTGAAGCAGGCTCAAGAAGCAAGATTGCTGTATACAGCGCAGACGAAAATGTTGATCCCGTTGGCGCATGTATCGGTCAGAGAGGCGCAAGAATCAATAAGATCGTTGACCTTCTCGGCGGTGAAAAGCTTGATGTTGTACGCTACAGCGAAGACCCCACCGTATTCGTTGCAGCTGCACTCGCACCTGCAGATGTTATTTCCGTAACAGTTGAAAACGAAGAAGAACACTCCTGCAAGGTTGTTGTTCCCAACGGTCAGCTTTCACTTGCTATCGGCAACAAGGGTCAGAATGCCCGCCTTGCCGCTAAGCTCACAGGCTGGAAAATCGACATCAATCCCGAAACAGAAGAACCCGTTATCAATTTTGACGAATAATACTTATACTATAAAGTAAGGAGCTGAACCGATGCAGAATCGCCGGATACCGATGAGAAAATGCACAGGCTGCAACGAAATGAAGCCTAAAAAAGAGCTTGTCAGGGTTGTAAGAAGTCCTGAAGGCGAAGTGTCGCTTGACCTTACGGGCAAGAAACCCGGCAGAGGTGCTTATGTCTGCCACGATGCGGAATGCCTCGCAAAGGCAAGAAAAGCAAAAAGATTTGAAAAAGCGTTCTCATGTGCCATTCCGGACGATGTTTTCGAGAGAATGGAGGATGAGCTTAAAAATGACGGATAATCCCAAGCTCCTCTCACTTCTCGGCATGTGCCGACGGGCAGGCAGACTGAGCTGCGGTCACGATGCGGCAATAGGTTCGGTCAGAAGCAAAAGCGCAAAGCTCTGTCTGCTCAGCAGCGATGCTTCACAAAGGCTGAGAAACGAAACGGAGCGTGAAGCGGTGTTTGATGGAAGAAATATTCCCGTCAGATATCTGCATTCAACAATGGACGAAATCGGAAGAGCCACCGGACTCAAATCCGCAGTGGTAACAGTTAACGACGAAGGCTTTGCAAAATCAATGCTTGGGCTTCTGACAGAAAACACACCAGGGGAGGTTAACCTATGATTAATAAATACAGAGTGCATGAAGTTGCAAAAGATTTCGATATCAAGAGCAACATAGTTGTTGATTTGCTTACAAAGCATTTTGACGGACAAAAAAAGCATATGACAGCTCTCGAAGAAGACGAGCTCGATTTGATTTTTGAAACATTTACAAAAGAAAACGAAGTTGAAGACCTCAATGATTACTTCAACTATACTCCCGCACCCAAAAAGGCAAAGAAGGAAGATGCTCCCGCCGAAGAAAAGGCAGAAGAAGAAACTCCCGTTGCCGAGGTTAAGGAAGAAAAGAAGCCCGAACCCGAAAAGAAGGCAGAAAAGAAGCCTGCACCTGCTCCCGAAAAGAAAGAGCAGAAGCAGGAGAAAAAGCCTGAGCAGAAGGCTGAACCCAAGCAGGAAATGAAGCAGACCGCTCATGACACAAAGCCCGGCAAGCTTCCTCCCATGCCCCAGAAGAAGGCTGCTCCCGCTCCCGAGAAGAAGGAGAAGGAAAACAAGCCCATGCAGTCACGCACAAAGGGCGAAATGAGAACAATCGACACCAGAGCAGACAACGTTGACCTCGAAAAATACAACGAGAGATACGAAAACATTGCTCCCGAAAATAAAACAAAGCAGCACGAAGGTGCCGCCAAGAAGCAGAAAATCAAGCAGAAGAGCCAGCAGTACAGAAAGCAGGGCGGTATGCGTTCATCCAGACGCGAAACCGAAGCTGAAAGACTCAAGAGAATCGCTGCCGAAAGAGCAAAGAAGCCTCAGATGCTTCTCAAGCTTCCCGAAGAAATCACCGTCGGCGAACTTGCGGCTATGCTCAAGATGACAGCAGCCGAAGTTATCAAAAAGCTCTTCACTCTCGGTCAGATGGCAACCGTCAACGAAGTTCTCGACTACGAAACCGCTGCAATCGTTGCTGAAGAGCTCGGCGCAAAGGTTGAGAAAGAGGTTGTTATCACAATCGAAGACAGAATCATCGACGACCATGTTGACGATGAAGCTGACCTTATCACAAGAGACCCCGTTGTTGTTGTTATGGGTCACGTTGACCACGGTAAAACTTCACTTCTTGACGCAATCAGAAACACTTCCGTTACTTCAACCGAAGCAGGCGGTATCACTCAGCATATCGGTGCTTACAGAGTTGACCTCAACGGTCAGAAGATTACTTTCCTTGGCACTCCCGGCCACGCAGCTTTCACATCGATGCGTCTGAGAGGCGCAATGGCAACGGATATCGCAATCCTTGTTGTTGCCGCCGATGACGGTACCATGCCCCAGACAATCGAAGCTACCAACCATGCAAAGGCTGCCGGCGTTCAGATTATCGTTGCCATCAACAAGATGGATAAACCCGCCGCTAACCCCGACAGAGTTCTTCAGCAGCTCACAGAATATGAGCTTGTTCCCGAAGAATGGGGCGGCGAAACAATCTGCGTTCCCGTTTCCGCACTTGCAAGAACAGGTATCGACAATCTTCTTGAATCTGTTCTTCTTGTTGCCGAAATGCAGGAGCTCAAGGCTAACCCCAACCGTGCCGCAAAGGGCGTTGTTATCGAAGCAAAGCTCGACAAGGGCAGAGGTCCCGTTTCAACACTTCTTGTTCAGAACGGTACTCTCAAATCAGGCGATATCATCGTTGCAGGTACTGCAGTAGGCCGTGTCAGAGTTATGACAGACGACAAGGGCAGAAAGGTTAACGAAGCAGGTCCTTCCGTTCCCGTTGAAATCATGGGTCTTGCAGAAGTTCCTCAGGCAGGTGACGGCTTTGACGCAGTTAATGACGAGCGTCTTGCAAGAGAGCTCGTTGAGCAGAGAAAGGCTAAGGCTAAGGAAGAGCAGTTCAAGGAATTCCAGAAGGTTACTCTCGATAACCTCTTTGCTTCAATTCAGGAAGGTCAGCTCAAAGACCTCAACATCATCATCAAGGCCGACGTTCAGGGCTCGGCAGAAGCTGTTAAACAGAGCCTCGTCAAGCTTTCAAACGATGAAGTCCGTGTTAAGATTATCCACAGCGGCGTTGGCGCAATCACCGAAAGCGATGTTATGCTTGCAAACGCATCAAACGCAATCATCGTCGGCTTCAACGTAAGACCCGATAACGTTGCAACAGAAATTGCAGAGCGTGACGGCGTTGAAATCAGATGCTACCGTGTTATCTATGACTGCATCGAGGAAGTTGAAGCAGCTATCAAGGGTATGCTTGCTCCCAAGTTCAGAGATGTTGATATCGGTAAGGCTGAGGTTCGCCAGGTTGTTAAAATTTCATCAGTCGGCAATGTTGCAGGCTGCCACGTTACAAGCGGTAAAATCACAAGAGGCGCAAAAATCAGAGTTGTGCGTGACGGTATCGTTATCACCGAAGACGAAATGGCTTCACTCAAGCGTTTCAAGGATGACGTTAAGGAAGTCGCTTCGGGTTATGACTGCGGTATCGGTCTTAACAAGTTCAACGATATCAAGGAAGGCGACATTTTTGAAGCCTTCATCACTGAAGAATACAGAGATTAAGGAAGATTCTAATGGCAGGATACAGAATAGACAGAGTTTCCGAAGATATCAAGCGTGAAATCGCAGCTATCATGCGTGAACTCAAAGATCCCAGGATTCAGGGTATGCTTACCGTTGTCAATGTTGAAATCAGCTCCGATGCCTCCTTTGCAAAGGTTTATGTCAGCGCAATGGAGGGCATCGAAACCGCTAAGCTTGCGGTTAAGGGTCTGACCAGCGCAACGGGCTATATCCGCAGAGAAGTCGGTAAACGGCTTCACCTTCGCAAAACTCCCGAAATGAAATTTATTGCGGACGATTCCATCGAAAGAGGTATGGGAATTGCGAAGATGCTCGGGGACATTGTTCCCACAGATAATGATTAAAGGGGTATCAATTGATGAGAATTGACCTGCAGGAAACGGCAAAAATTTTGCTGGAATCGGATAATATTTTGCTTTTGTGCCACAGTCATCCCGACGGCGACACTTTGGGAAGTGCCTGCGCTCTTGCTCATGCACTTTCCGCAAAGGGCAAGAATATAAGGGTGGAATGCTCCGATCCCATTCCCAAGGATTTTTCATTTATGTTTGAGGGATTTGAAAGCCGTGAATTCGAACCGGAACTCATTGCGGCAATCGATGTTGCGGATATCAAGCTTCTCGGCAAGGATTCCGAAGCAAAATATCAGAATAAAATCGACCTTTGCATTGACCACCACGGCTCAAACATTCTTTATGCCGACAAGGTCTGGCTTGAAGCCGATTCGGCATCAACCGCAGAGATGATTTATATTCTGCTCACCGCCATGGAGCTTGAAATAACGCCCGTTATCGCCTCCTGCCTTTTCACGGGAGTTTCAACCGATACGGGATGCTTCAGATTCTCAAACACCAAAACAAGAACCTTTGAAATCGCCGCAGAGCTGACAAAACTCGGCGCAGATTTCTACAATATCATTCAGGTTTTCTTTGAAACAAAAACAAAAACCTATGCTGCGCTCGAAAGACTCGCCATGGACAGCATGAGATTTTATTTCTCCGATAAATGTGCTCTTATCTGCGTTACTCAGGATATGTATAAGCGCACCGGCTCGGATGAAAGCGAGGTTGACCGTCTTTATAACCTCACAAGGCAGGTTGAAGGCGTTCTTGTGGGCGTAACGATGCGTGAAATGAAGGACGGCAGCTACAAGGCTTCCGTCAGAACTCACGGCGATATCGATGCTTCTGCAATCTGTCAGAGACTCGGCGGCGGCGGACACGCAGGTGCCGCAGGCTGCACTCTTTACGGAACAAAACAGCAGGCAATCAATTCCCTGCTCAAGGAAGTACAGGCAGAAATCGATGCATACACAATTATATAATGCATACAAAAACCCGTCGGAAATCAATCCGACGGGTTTTGCATTTGTTCAATTATACAACGGGAACGCTGTGGTCATAAACGGGATACCATTTTGATGAACCGTAGTTTCTTGCTCTGAAAAGAACTTCGTCTTCATAAACTTCCATCTGGAAGCCCATTCCGCCCCAAGGCACACCGTATCTGTTTATAATCATGTATGTGGGAAGGTTGATGTAGTTAACACCGTTGATGGTTTCAACGCATGAGAAGCCGAAGACATTCTCAACAAGAGGTCCGTTGATGCCCGTATGAACATGGCCGCTGATAAAGAATACATTCTCGTATTTTTCAAGAATACCCTGAACCGCATCGCTGTTATCGTCAAGACCGCCATCTTCCCAGATTATGCCCTGACCGTTAACTCCTTCAACGGGAACATGGCAGACAACAAACATCGGCATATCTCTGTCTGCAGCCTCTGCAAGTGAATCGTCAAGGAACTGAAGCTGTTCGGGTGACATATCGGGAGTATCCCATGTATCGTCGCCGTCATCGCAGAGAACAACAAATCTGTAGCCGTTGACATCTGTTTTATAATATGCTTTTTCAATCTTCTCCCCTGCGGGATTAAGAGCGTTATAAAGCTCAACAAATTCCTGCCTTGCCTGCTCCTGAGGTCTGTCCTCAACATGACCCACATCGTGGTTGCCCATTGCGATAACCCAGTTATCTGCACAGTGGCTGTCATACATTATATTATAGAAGCTCTCCATTGAAGCTGCATCGCCGTAGTTGGTAAGGTCGCCCGAAACAATGAGTGCATCAACGGTATCCTTTGAGCGTTCAAGGTCATTAAGACCGTTTTCCCATACCCATTCGCCGATTGGCCAATCAACATCAATATGAATATCCGAAACGATTGCGGCGTTAAGCTTACAGCCTTCCCTCTGTTCCGCAAGTTCAAGAATATCAAGACCCTTGAGAAGCTCACTGTTGGGGAAAACGGTAAGAAGCGCAGAAACGAGAAGAGTAATTAACGATTTAATAGCAAACCACATTTTTATTTCTCCTTTATAATTAATATAAATAATATATCACAGACGGAAAATATATGCAAGAAAAATAAAACAGTTATTATCAAACTCTCTTGTATCATCATTTAAAACCCAAAATCAGATTATCAACCACAGATTTTCTTACAATTATTTTCTTTGTGCCGTCGATAAAAACACCGTCACCGTCATTAATACGTATGACATGAATGTCTTTTTCTTTTTCGTACTCACGGCATTTTTCTTCAAATCTCTCAAATTTTTTCTTGAAGCTGCCGTAATGTGGCAAAACCTCCGTACAAGTCAACGAAATTCCATTCATATCGTTTTGCTTCATATAGTTGAGTTCGGGCGAATACCTGTTTACCAATTCCAATGTCGGTCCGAAAACAAATGCCGCCGCACTCCATCCGATCAGCACCTTCTTATCTGCAATGAATTTCAGTACATCCTCAGCCTTGCTTTCTTTGATTGCATTCAGCAAATAAAACGGATTTCCGCCTATAAACTCCACAACATCATATTCTTTTAACAATTCTGCTTGTTGTTTATCCAAATCAAAGATTTCCGCAGAAAGTCCCAACTCTTTCAGCTCAAACAAACATCTTTCAACATTCCGATTGTTTTCTTTATAAACATTATCCGCTGTAACAACAAGTGCTGCAGTTTTGCAGCCTGAAAATTTTCGGGCTGAATAATCAAGCAGTTTTTTGCTTGATAAACCGTTCGAACACAAAACAAGCATACCGTTCACTCCTTTTTATATACAAAAAAACTGTGCCCGTTAAGACACAGCCGTAATTTATTCAACAAATTCTGCTTCTTCAATCATATCGCAGATGAGATTTTCGGTGAGAGCATATACTCTTGCACCAAGCGAAACAAGATAACTGTCATCATCTTTATCGCAGAGCATTGCATAATTTTTTCCGATGTTTTCTTCGATGTTCTTATTCTTTCTGACTGAAAGATAATAGAAGGTGAATGATGAGCCGTCGGAAATATTTGCAAAAAATCCCTCGGAATTCGCACTCAGCTCACCGTACATGGCATTTATCGCCTGCGACGAGAGCATCGGATGAGGCAGATATTTATGAAGGAAAATCTGCGCTGCAAAAACAATAAGTGCACGGAGCTGACGCACTTCGTTTGTTGTAAGCTTTGCGGCATCCTCGGGGCAGATATTTTCGGGCTTCACTTCTGCAAGCTTGACTCCGAGCTCACCCGCTTTTTCCATATTTCCGTTGCTGCGGTAGGCATCCATAAGCAGAGCAAGCTCCGCAAGATCTGCTCCCGCACCGTCTTTTTTTGCAGGGTGAAAGATTTTGATGTCGTCGTCGTTATGTTTCATTTTATTTATTCTCCGTTGCTGTTTTTTTCTTTTTCATCCTGGCTTTGTAGCTCATAAGAGCCTTCACCGCCGCATCGGGAGTTGAGTATTCGCCGACTGTTATGGGGCTTCTGGAATACATTCCCATAAATTCCGTTCCGCCGGTAGTCAGAAGTCCGTTTGCGTGGGCAAACTTAAGAAGCATTGTCTGCTGCTCATCGGTATTATCGGGATGCCACACCTCAACACCGTCAAGACCCTTTGAAACAAGCTCTTCCATAAGCTCAAAGCTGTCATTTAATCCCGGATGTGAGAGCACCGCAACGCCGCCTGCTTCGTGAATTGCCTCAATAACCTGCACGGGGTCAGGAAAATCAACCTTGACAAGCACATTTTCGGGACTGTCAGGTGAGAAAAGCTCGTTACGAAGCTCGCCGTATATCTTATCCGTTATGCCGCACTCAAGCAGAGCGTGCATGATATGCTGCTCAAATACCGCAGTTGAACCCGTCGCACACTTAAGAACGAGTTCGGGAGTTATGGGATATTTTCTTGCGATTTTCAGGGTGATGAGCTGGCTTGCCTTTTTTCTTGAAACAATGTTTCTGTGGCAAAGACCCTCAAGTCTGTCGGGGAAGTCGCAAAGATATCCGAGAATATCAACGCTTCTGCCTCTTTTGGCATCATAAGCGGTGATTTCAACGCCGGGGATAACGGTTATTCCCCTTCTTTCGCCTATGATTTTGCCTCTTACCGTACCTGCCTGACAGTCACGGTCGGTTATGGCGATGGTTGTTATTCCCTTCTTCTGAGCAAGCACAATAAGGTCATCAATTCCCATTGAGCTGTCTGAAAGTTTAGTGTGACAATGCAAATCTGCGGGCATAATTTTTTACCTCTTTCAAAAAATCGCAATAATTCCTCAATATACTATCTATGCTATAATTATATACCATGATTTTAAAAACTTCAAGCACTTTTAATGAATAAAAACAGACAAAAAACACAATTTTTCTGAAATTTTATGCAGACTATTTAAAAATCGATAGTTATATGTTATAATAGAATAAAATAAGATTTTAGTTTTTCGGGAGAGAATTCGGATGAAGAAAATTGCAATCGGTCTCAGCGGCGGAGTAGACAGCAGCACTGCCGCCTGCCTGCTTCTGGAGCAGGGTTACAACGTTACAGGCATCATTCTCCGTCTTAAGCCTGACAGCCTCGCCGATTCGGATATTGCCGATGCCCGGCGTATAGCCGATGCTCTGGGAATTGAGCTTCATGTTCTTGACCGCCGTGAAATTTTCAGAAAAAGCGTTATTGAGCCGTTTGTAGCGGAATATCTTGCCGCACGCACTCCGAATCCCTGCGTTGAATGCAATGCTGCCATAAAATTCGGTACGATGCTGGATTATGCTCTTGAAATCGGATGTGACGGAATTGCAACGGGTCATTACGCAAAAATTGAGGAAAATAACGGCAGATACCTGCTCAAACGCTCCGAAAGCGCTAAAGACCAGAGCTATTTTTTATACAGACTCAATCAGTTTCAGCTTTCCCGTGCGATGTTTCCGCTTGAGGGCATGGAAAAAGAAAAAATCCGTGAAATTGCCGAAAAAGCAAATCTTCCCGTTGCGCAAAAACGTGACAGCCAGGAAATCTGCTTCGTGCCCGACGACGATTATATTGCTTATCTTTCCGGCATGGGAATAACATCTCCCAAGGGCAATTTTATCGATAAATGCGGTAATATTCTCGGCACACACAACGGAATCATCAACTATACAATCGGTCAGAGAAAAGGTCTGGGCGCATTCGGAAAACCGATGTTCGTGACAGGCATCAACGCTGAAAACAACACGGTTACAATCGGCGAAAACGGCAGTCAGTACAGCAGAGGTCTTATTGCTGACAAAATGAATTTTATTGCATTTGAAGAACTGACAGAAACAATCCGTGCGGATGTAAAAATCAGATTCCGTGCAAAGGAACAGCCCGCAACAATCACACCCAACAGCGACGGCACCGTAACCGTAATTTTTGATGAGCCTCAGCGCTCCGTAACTCCGGGTCAGGGTGCGGTTATGTATGACGGCAACACTCTCCTCGGCGGCGGAAGAATAATTAAATCAATTGATTGAAAAGGCTTGAGCCGGTGTTGAACTGCACCTTCTCAAGCCCTTTTGGTTTTTATAGGGATACCGTAATTATTTTGTGATTTTATACCCCATTTTCAGAATCGCTTTTATTGTTTCCATCGCCGTGTTTCTGTCATATTCTTTTTCGCTTTCGGGAAGCTCGGAATACGGAACAAGGCAAGGCGTTGTTTTTTTATCGTCATCGCGCTTTTCCCCGTATGTCCATTTCTGAGCAATTCTTCCGACCGCCCATACATCATGGGCGTTTTCCGCAAGCTCTTCACACAAACCAAGCAAATCATCGCTCAGAACAACGTCACTCGTATCAATCGGAGCAGGTTTATACGTCATTGTGTTTCTCCTTTGTGTTTCAAATTTCTTTGTTAAGAGTTTTAATCAGCCAATCAGGTGTATTCAACGCCATAACACGGTCAAACTCCTTGAACTCTTCTTCTTTACCGTTAACAATCTCGCCAAGTCTGGCAAGATTTTCGTTTGAGGTAATGCACGCATGGGTTTCGGAAAGGTAATCCTTATGGCACTTTTTCACTTTTTGTGCTTTTCTTAATTTAACAGTAGAAAAAGACATGGTTTTCCAGCCGTTAAGAATCATGAAAAGTACCCAACGGTTATGTTCGTTCTCACGGTATTTTTCATTTAATATATTCTGTTCTTCCTCAGTAAGTGCAGGTCTGTTTTCTCTGTCAACTATCATATACTTGCCGTTTTCTCCTTTTTCGATGGATTTTTCGGCATCGTATACCTTATATTTGGAATGCACCGCAACCGCAATATTGGACAAGCGTTCAATTTCCGGCAAATCATCAAAGTTATCGCCGTTGCTGTTTCCCGCTTTATAATTATATTGTTCGTTCAGTTTCTTGGCGATTTTTTCAATTTTCCACTTGTTGACCGTCTCGCAGGAATAGATATCTTCGTTGAAGCCGAAGGGTGTCAGTTCAAAATCCTTTGCGGAGCCTGCAATTTTTTTATAGTTTGTGCTTTTAAGAACAGGTATGATTTTCGGCAGATAGCCTGATATTTTTCTTCTGTAAAGCTTACGCAGAAAAATGGCAGTATTGAGGGTAAGCTCATCATTTCCGAGTGCAACAACAATATATGTTGCATCTTTGTTTTCACTGACAACTTCTTCAAGACCGTCACTGTCAACATTTTTCACCATGCATTCGCAGTCAACCGTAATGCCCGCTTTTTCGGCTTCTCTTATGAAATCGCCGTATCTTGCATTAAGCACCTTCATCTTATCTTCTTTATCGACGATTCTGAGACTGAATTCGAGCGAATTCATCGCTCCGCACCAGATTGAGTTTTTGGCAATTTCAAGACCGTTTTGTCCTGCGCCGATAACAAGAACCGAATTCACACCGTTATGGGCTGATTCATACATGGGATGCTCAAATAAAAGCGAATAGGCAATCACCTGCGCCTCATTAATCAGATGAACGGCATAATTAACAGTTTTCTTTGCGGTGTTGACTATGCAGACAGAACTTTCCAGCGAAGAAAAAACATAAAGATGGTCTATTGCTTTGTTTTCGGACTGAGTCAGGTGCACGCAATCTCTTTCGTTAATGGCATAGTCCTCATCAGAAAGATAAAAATAGTTCTTCTCGTCTTTTTTGAAGTTGATCAGCTTGTTTGTTTTGAAATCGAGAACGGATTTTCTGAAAAATCCCGCATCTATACACTCGGCCCTTAACAAAAGACCGTCGCTGACATTCCCTGCGTTTACATTGCAGAAAACAATCAAAGGCTTTATAAATGATTTCGATTCGTTATAAATGTCGGTTGCAAGGCAGATGGATTTTTCCGTTAACGCAGAAAAAACATGGCACTCCCTGCAGATTGAAAAATAATATCTCAGCCGTGTGAACTTATCCTTGAAAAGGCTGAAGAACGCTCTCATGGTTAACAACGGCAACCCGAAATAAAGACAGATTACAAATACTCTGTCAAAAACCGATATATCGGCAACATTATCCGGCACTTTTGTTTTTACCGCACTGCTGTATATTTCTTCAAATCCAAGAAACCATTTGAAAGAATCCAGTGTGTTTTTCAGAGAATCCGTTACCGTACGGAAATCTCCGAAATCGAGAAACAGAAAATAAACCGCTATGAATGTGCCGACGGTTAAAACATTCAGAGGAGTAATATACTTTGGCTTTCTTTTATTTTTGTATGCACACTCAAGAATAATCTTCCATATCAGCGAACCGATAAACGAAACCGCCAAAACGCCCGCAAACACCCAAGCGGTTTTCTGTTCAAAAATAACAGTTTCCATATTAACATTCCTTTCACAAAATCTCCTGTTTTGTGTTAAGCTTGGACAAAAGACATACCGTCTCAACGTGACCTGTCCCGGGGAACATATCAACGGGAGTGGCTTTGACGGCGGCATAGCCGAGGTCGGCGAATATTCCGCAGTCTCTCGCAAGAGTTGCGGGGTCGCAGGAAACATAAACTATTCTGTCAGGTTTCATTTCCGCCGCAGTTTTCAGCATTTCGGGGCTGCATCCCTTTCTGGGCGGGTCAAGAATGATAACCTCGGGTCGGATGCCCTCGTTTTTCAGAATCTCCGCAGCTTCGGCGGCATCTCCGCAGATAAACCGTGAATTCGT